>QHTD01000022.1 GCA_003220675.1 Candidatus Rokuibacteriota bacterium
ACGCATGGGTCTACCCCCTCATACAGCCCAGCAGGCGCACCCGAGCGCGCCCCAGAGCGCTGTGAAGTCGTGGACGTCACCCACGCGGGCGCGTGCGCAGGGTGAGGCCGTCTGTCGCATCGCTGCTTTGATAACCGTACCTCGCTCGCGATCGGCCCACGCGTCGTAACCACCGAAGCGGCGCACCGGCGACCAATCGGGCATGGCGGTCGGCGGCGCGGCCTCATCAAGGTGCGCGAATTCTCCGGCACCGTAGACGATCTTGCCGCCGACGACGGTGAGGTGCGCCGTGATGTCCGCAATCTCGGTCTCGGGGCAGGCGAAGTAGTCGCGGTCGGGAACGAGGAGATCGGCAAGCTGGCCGACCTGAATGCGACCTTTCTTGCCCTCCTCGTTGGAGAACCAGGTGACGTTCTCGGTCCACATCCTGAGCGCGGTCTCGCGGTCGAGGCAATTGCGCTCCGGGTAGAGTCGCAAGCCGCCAACTGTCTTGCCGGTAACGAGCCAGGCCAGTGAGACCCACGGATTGTAGGAGGCCACCCGGGTGGCGTCAGTGCCGGCGGAGACGCGAAGGCCCTTCGCGAGCATTCTGGCGAAGGGCGGTGTCGCCGCCGCCGCGGCGGCGCCGTACCGTTCGATGAAGTACTCACCCTGATATGCCATGCGATGTTGCACCGCGATGCCGCCGCCCAGTGCAGCGACGCGGTCCATCGACCGCTCCGAAATCGTCTCCGCGTGGTCGAAGAACCAGTTCAGCCCCTGCAGAGGGATGTCTCGGGCGACGCGCTCGTACACGTCGAGCGCGCGGCTGATCGTCTCGTCGTAGGTGGCATGCAGTCGCCATGGCCAGCGATTCGTAGCGAGGATGCGTACCACGCCCTCGAGCTCGCGCTCCATCTCTGGCGGCATGTCAGGGCGCGGTTGGCGAAAATCTTCGAAGTCGGCGGCCGAGAACACGAGCATCTCGCCGCCGCCGTTGTGCCGGAAGTAGTCGCTACCCTGTTTATAGGTTGAAGTCTTCACCCAGTTGAGGAAGTCTTCCTTCTCGCCCTTCGGCTTCTGCGTGAAGAGGTTGTAGGCGAGCCGGATGGTCAACTGCCTGTCTTCGTCGAGCTTGCGGATGACGCCGTAGTCGTCCGGATAATTCTGGAAGCCACCGCCGGCGTCGATGGCGCCGGTGACGCCGAGCCTGTTCAGCTCACGCATGAAGTGGCGCGTGGAGTTCACCTGATACTCGAACGGCAGCTTCGGTCCTTTCGCCAGCGTCGCGTACAGGATGCCGGCGTTGGGCTTGGCGAGCAGCAGCCCGACCGGAACGCCGCGCGCATCGCGCACGATCTCGCCGCCTGACGGCTCTGGCGAGTCCTTCGTATAGCCGACCGCCCGCAACGCAGCGGCGTTCAGGAGTGCGCGGTCGTAGAGGTGGAGCAGGAACACGGGAGTGTCGGGAGCGAGCGCGTTGATCTCCTCGAGCGTCGGCAGCCGCTTCTCCGCGAACTGGTGCTCGGTGAAGCCGCCAACCACGCGCACCCACTGAGGAGGCGGGGTGACCGCGACCTGCCGCTTCAGCATCTCCATGGCGTCGGTCAGTGCGCGGACGCCGTCCCAGCGCAGCTCCATGTTGAAGCTGAGACCGCCGCGGATGATATGAAGGTGGTTGTCGATCAATCCGGGCAGGACACAGCGCCCCTTGAGATCGATGACTCGCGTTGCCGGGCCGGCAAGAGGCAGGACATCCGCGTCCCCGCCCACACGCACGAACTTGCCGTCCCGGATCGCCACAGCTGTCGCTGTCTGATTCGAGCGGTCAAGCGTTGTCACCACACCGTGATGCAAGATGAGATCGACGGCTGTGCTTGGGCCGTTCATGAGGGCACCCCCTGGACGTCGCTGCGCGTCGCAGCCGGCGGCTCCGCATGGCGGCCCGGCATCGCCCCGAAGACGTGCTGCCCACACCGCATCTGCTGCCACGAGGTACGAATCGAGGTCCCGGCGATCATCTGGCGTCCCACCGGGATGATCTGCTCGCCGAGAAGGATGCCGAGCAGGCCGATGAGTGCGACGACGGGCGGCGCAGGAGATCGGACGTTGAGCACGCTATAGAGAACGCCGACCAGCAGGCCGGCGCCGAACGAGAGGAGATAGACTGTCATCGGCAATCCTCCCTTGGC
This sequence comes from Candidatus Rokuibacteriota bacterium, assembly GCA_003220675.1. Taxonomy (GTDB): domain Bacteria; phylum Methylomirabilota; class Methylomirabilia; order Rokubacteriales; family CSP1-6; genus 20CM-2-70-11. The sequence goes on from QHTD01000022.1 coordinate 2,172, forward strand.
AGCTGCCTACCGGTGGTTCGTCGGCGAGGGGATCACGTACTCCGGAAATACCGTTGGCGGCGCCTTGTGCACCATCGTGTAGGCGTACTCGACGCCGATGCCGTAGGCCCCGTAGTGCGTCTTCGCGATGTCCATGACCGCGTCGTAGGTATCCTTCTGGGCCCAGTCGCGCTGCCACTCGAGCATGACCGACAGCGACGTGACAGGCTTGGCGCCGGCCTGGATCACCCGCTTCATCGCGTTGTCGTGGGCGAGCTGGCTGACGTCACCGCAGCAGTCCTCGACGACGTAGATCTCGTAGCCGTCGTGGATCGCCTGCACGGTCGGAAGGGCGACGCACGTCTCGGTCCAGAGGCCCGCCAGCACGATCTTCGTTCTACCGGTCGCTTTGATCGCGGCCACGAAGTTCTGGTCGTCCCACGCGTTCATGGACGACCGTTCGATGGGCGTCTGCGTCGGAAACACCGCCTGAAGCTGCGGCCAGAGATTCCCGGAAAAGTTGTGCGTCTCCACCGTCGTGAGCACGACCGGTACGTCGAAGACGCGGGTGGCCTTGGCGAAGGCGACGGTATTGTTGATGATCGACTGACGATCGAAATTCGAGACGCCGAAAAGCATCTGAGGCTGATGGTCGATGAGCGTGACGACGCAATTGTCCTGAGTCAGTAGACCTTTTTCACTGCGCTTGGCATGGCCATTGGCTGAAGACATGAACGTTCTCCTTTTCCAGGTTGCTAAGTGGGTCTTGGAGCGTCTACTTCTGGACAGAGCAAAGTGGCGGCCAAATGTAAGCCCTTGGTTCCATTGAGGGCAACGCGCGCGCTCGCGGAGTTTTCAGGTAGCGCCACAGATTGCAGCGCTCGGCGTCCGGCAAATCCTCGTACCATCCCCGCGTCTTACGGCCGTGACGCCGAAAACGAAGAACGACAGCTCGCGGATCGCGAATGCCGGCGTCGAAACCGGCGCAAAGATGTTCGGCGTCTGGATCGGCGTCATCGCGTAGCTACCGCCCGCAACAGCGGCATCACGAGTAGCCAGCGATAGACGAACAGCGATACGCCGCCCGACGTGTCAAGCCTGAAGGTCGTCACCTGCATGTCGCGTGTCTCCTCAAGCGCGTGCTCAAGCGGCAAATCGCGTGCCGGGCGTGAAACAAGACGTAACGCCTTCAGGAATCGTCGAGTTGCACGGCACATGACGTCAGTCGGAGCGCGTAGTCGACTACGCAGCCAACCCCGTCGTGCTAATGGGCTAGCGGCTGCCAGCCGGTTGGCATCCTTCTCTGACGGCGGCGGTGATCGACTACGTGCGGGAGGCGCGCGAGCGGCTTCGCGAGCAAGCCGTACGCAGAGCGCTGTCAGCTACTTCGAATCATCGTGGTCGCGACCGCCGCGGCCTTCTTCTGCGCGTCGAGATCGCCGTCGACGAAGATGCACCGAAGTCATCGGAGAAGTGTGCCGCTCTCTAGCGTCGGGCGAAGGAGTTGTCAAGACTAGGCGGATGCTGTAGTCCTTTGCCTCGGTCCCCGCCCATATCCTTGCAGGCAGCGAAGACCATGTGGTCGAAGCGCCGCTTCAGCGTCTTTCAGCAGGACTTCCGTGGGTAGAAGGTCGAGGTCGCTCGTGCTCGATCTACTATGGCAGTCATAGACAGCCGGCAACGGAAATCGCTCGCGACCATCCGGGTTTCGCTTACCCCTTCAACTCCTTCGGCCGACACCACTCAGCATCGAGATGCCGCCACCGTTCGGAATGAGAGGCGCTTACGCAAGACTCCAGAGTTCGGAACACGCAGACTCGATCTTGCCCCTTCGGGACCACGCAATACTTTGCGTACCTGTCCTCTTTGACACCGCACGTCAGCGGGTCGTACCACACCCACTTCTCCCGCTCCATACACTCCGGCGGAACTACCCCCGACATCTTCGGCGGATTCATCTCCGCGAGCATTGCCTCAAAAACGGCCGTCTCATCAGCGGAGGGTATTACCGGCGGTCGGCTGCGATAGTACAAGGCGCTGGCCAGAAGGGCCAGCACCAGAACCATGACTACCCTCAGCAGGTTTCGCATGTGCCCTCCAGAGGCTGTAATTCTACTACGGAGCCTGCCCGCCCCCAGCCCCGGGACCAGTAGCTCCGGTCAATCCTGGCGTGGAAACGGTGTGCTGCCCCGTATCCGTGTTGAAACCGAGCGATTCGTCCATGCCGTTGGTATTCTTGGCGGTTATGTCGTGGCTGATCGGCCTGCTGCGGTCGCGAGGGCTGCTTTTTGGCCGCTCCTCCAGCATCAGGAGCTGAGCTTCCAGCTGCACCCGGCGCCCCTCGCGGTCCTTGCTGGCCTGGAGGAGGGCCGGAAGACTTGAGCGGGAGCTCCGCCATCGCCTAAACGATTGGCGGGGGCTGCTGACTCGGCACCCGGAGCACGGCCGAGAGGTTCTTCAGGCCTTGTTAGTGAGCCGCCTACGCTTTACTCCACGACCCGAGAGAAGCCTGTACGAATTCTCGGGTCGCGGGTCCTTCGGCGCGCTGCTCTCTGGCCGCACAAGAGCGTTGGTGACCCCGGCGGGATTCGAACCCGCGATCTCGACCTTGAAAGGGTCGCGTCCTTGGCCAGGCTAGACGACGGGGTCAGGCGTGGTCAGTATACCCGACCTACGGCTGCACTCTCAGGTTGGGATGGCGCAGCCAGAAGTAGCCGCCCATCGCCGCCGCCGCCAGGATGTTGGCGACGAGCACCGCGGGCCACGCGAGCGCGTGCAGGATCGGCTCGGCGAAGAACATCGCGGCGACGATGAACCCGAACTCGAAGAACACGAAGAGCATCAGGATGCCGAAGCCGACACTCGGCTGCCGCTCGGCGAGCGCCAGCAGGCGCGCCACGATGCCGCCGATCGCCACGAAGACCAGGCCGTGCACCCAGGTGAACATGAGGACCATCTCGAGGTTGGGCAGGATCTCGGACAGCGGCGTCGTCCCGCCCCGCCGGAAGAGCGCCGTGCCGAGCACCGTCGGCGTGTAGAGCGGTCGGCCGCTGAGCGAGTCGAGGATGAGGAACCAGACCGCGATGGTCGCGGCGCCGACGAGGCCGGCGACCAGGCCCTCCTGATAGAGCGCCGTCGTTCGACTCTCCGGAATAGTTGTCGCGTCGGTCTGAGTGGCCATCACCCTCTCCTTTCCGGGTGTCTGAACGGGCCCGGGTGTCGGAACCGACCCGTCGACGAACGGGCCGATTATACGCTTCTCGCGCCGGAACCGGCGCGCGGGTAGAATCGCGCCGTGGGCGAGATCCTCGAGGAGATCCGGCGGGCGTACGCGACAGTAGGGATCACGCTGGACGTGCCGGCGGCCTACGGGACCTACTACCGGCTCCTCTGCGCCGGGTGCGGGCGCATGGTCGGCAACGTGGGCGACCGGCTCCTGCCGGGGATGGCCGCCGAGCTGGTCGCCGAGCAGTTCGATCTTTACGCGTCGGGGCTCCTCGGCTGCCCGTGCGGGCACCAGAGCGAGCGCGCGCGGCAGCTCGACGCCCCGCGCTGGCAGGCCGCGCGGCAACGCCTGGCCGACTGAGCGAGGGGATGATGGCGGACGGACCCGGAGTGCCGAGCGAGATGAGCGTGATCGAGGACGCGGAGCGCCGCGGGCGCACGGGCCGCTGGCCCCTCTGGCGACAGGCGTACGCCCAGGGCGATCCCCTGCCCCAGCTCACCTGCCGGGTGAGCCGGCCGACCTATCGCTTCGACGAGGGCGAGCCCCTGCCTGGGGAGTACAAGGAGCTCTTGATCAAGATGCTGCGTCACGAGGGCGAGCGGGCGGGCAACAAGAGCTTCCTCGGCTTCATGGCGACCTGCCTCGACATCGCCGAGGCGCTGTTCCCGACCGCGGAGGCGAAGTTGCTCAAGGCGGAGTACCTCGCCGAGGAGCTGAAGCACGCGATCATGTTCCACCGCGTGGCGGTCGGGCTCCAGCACGACTTCGCCCTGCGCGACGTCCCCTACGCCCACTACGCCTTTCACCTGCCGCGGGAGACGTGGGCGGACGACGCCTTCTTCCACTTCTTCGTCGACCTCAACGGCGCCTTCCACGCGCGCGACTGGCGCGAGTCGAGCTACGTGCCGCTGGCGAAGATGTCGCCGACGGTCGAGCGCGACGAGCTGGGCCACTCGGAGATGGGCTACTACTTCCTCGGCGAGATCGTGAGCGACCGCAGGGGGCGCGAGCTGGCCCGGCGCCTGCTCCTGAAGTGGTACCCGGCGGCGCTCGACATGTTCGGGCGCTCGGACTCCTCCAACGCCCCGAAGTTCATTCACTGGGGACTCAAGAGCGTCGGCAACGCCGAGATCCGGGAGGCGTACAAAACCTACGTCGATCGCAAGCTCGCGGCGCTCGGGCTCGAGCCGCCCGACGAGCGCGCCCACCGCCGCTTCCTCTAGGGGCGCGTCGGACTAGCCGCCGTTCGAGCGCGGGCGGGGTACCTCAGGGCGACTCGCCGCGCTTGAGGCCGAAGCGGAAGCTCGAGACGGCGACCCTGAAGCCCGTCGTCCCGGGGACGTTGGGTATCCGGGCGCTGTAGTCAGCGCCGCTCTGCGCAGGGATGGCCTGGGCCACGAACGCGATCCCGCGAGCCAGCACCTTGCCCGAGACGTCCAGGGCCTCGGCGGTCACATACACCTCTATCGCGTCCACGGTGGCGGCGTTGAACACGGTGCCTGCGAGCTCCACGCGCGTCGGGTCGGTCCGCTTGACTTGATAGGTAACTTTGAAGTTTCCCTGGGCCCGGGCCGGGAGGGTGGCCGCGGTCAGCGCGAGCAGCGCGACCGCCGATACCACGAACGGCGGCAATTTTCGAGGCGGACGAGTGAACACGGTCGCGCCATTATACGGCACTGGAGGAAGGGCCAGCAGCCTGAGCCGACTGGTCCTCCCCGCGAGGTTCTCAGGCGAGCGGGACCTCGACGCAGACGTCGAACTTCGAATAGTACTTCTTCACCTCGCCGGCACCGTACTTGGCTCGGAACTTCTCGGCGACGCCGGACACCTTGGCGGCATCTCTGATCGCGACCGCCCTGGCGCTGTACTCGCTTCCCTTCGCCGCCAGACGGATCGTCGGCGTCTTCAGCACGTTCTTGTACCAGTCGCTGTCCGATCCCTTCACTGGAAGCAGGTAGAGCGTTTGGGCCTCCTGGACAAACCAGACCGGGTTGGAAATTTTACGGCCGGACGCTCGGCCCGTGACGGTGAGCTCAATCTCGTTAGTGCCTTTCAGGGTCTTCGTGAATTCGCCGAGTGCCATATCAGTGCTCCGTTGGGGGGCGTTTCTTGATCTCATCAATCTTACGGTCGCGGTCGCCCGTCAGTCTCTCCAGGTCGTGCCGCAGCGCTCCGTCGAGCTTCTCGACTTCCTCGCGGCTGCGCGCCTTGGCGAGCGCGTCCCGGTGGAGGATCTCGCGCTCGGCGACCTTGGCCTGGTAGAACCTTCGCACCTCGGCGATGCTCGTCTTTTGCTCGTCGGTCAGCGGACGCTCCTCGACGCCGACCTCTCGGTCCTTCTGGCGCAAGCGCTCCATCGCCAGCTCGAATGCCGTCTTGGGGGCGTCGCCCGACATTCCGTCGAACAGTGTAGCATCGGGGGCTAACGCTCGCCGGTCGGAAGGTGGTCATCTCGAGGTGATCCCCGAGTAGAATGAACCGACGCTGACACTCCAAGAGGCGGTCGCGCGTTGAAAATCGGCGTCTTTCTCCCGAGATCAACACCCGGTACCCGTACAGCGCCGACCAGCGCTTCATCGTTCCTCCCGACATTCCCTTCCTCGAGCCTCTCACGTGCCTCGCCTTTCTCGCCGGCTGCACCGAAAAGATCGCGCTCGGGATGAGCGTGCTGGTCATGCCCTATCGCCATCCGCTCTCCTGGGCCAAGATCGCCACGACGATCGACCACCTCTCGAAAGGTCGCCTGATCCTCGGGGTCGGGGTCGGCTGGATGGTGGAGGAGTTCGACGCGCTCGGGGTCTCCTTCAAGGAGCGCGGGACGATGGCCGACGAGCAGCTCGAGGTCGTCCATCGGCTCTGGAACAACGAGAAGCCGCGATTCGACGGGCGCTACTACCACTTCGACGAGGTGGGATTTTCTCCCAAGCCGTTGCAGAAGCCGCGCGTTCCCATCTGGATCGGCGGCGAGGGCGCTCGCGCGCAGCGGCGAGCCGGGACCCACGGTGATGCGTGGTTCCCCTACTTCGTGCGGATCACGCCGCGCGAGCTGGCGGCCGGCTTCGACAACGTCCGGCGCTGGGCCGTGGAGGCCAAGCGCGATCCGAACGCGATCCGTCTCTCCTGCTGTCTGCCGATCGAGGTCACCCGCCAGCCCGTGTCCCAGGAAGAGGACCGCCTCATGGGCACCCCCGAGCAGCTCCTCGCCGCGCTCCGCCGCTTTCAGGAGATCGGCGTGGAGCACCTGGCCCTTCAGTTCATGGTCCCGCGGTGGCCGGAGCGGATCGAGCAGATCGAACGGTTTGCGCGCGAGGCCATGCCCGCGCTGCGCGGTGCACGCTGAGGGTCTTACGATGCCCGACGCGCTTCGCCGGAGAGCGGTACGGAATCACTTCGTGGAAATTTCTGATCGAGGGCACGAGTCCGCTACGCTAGGCTATGCGGAATTGGCCGGCCGTGCTCCTCCTGGGCCTCACGCTTCTGCCTGGGCCGGCTCAGGCCCAGACCTATCGGTGGGTCGACGAAGCCGGGACCGTCCATTACAGCCAGGGTATGGACAGCATCCCGGAGCGCTATCGCGCTCAAGCTCGACCATCCGTCATTGCCCCGACACCTTCCCGTCCGGATCTGACTGAGAAGCCTCCGCCCCCCTCGCCCGCGCGGCCTCCTTCGCCTCCTCCATCACCGCCCGCCGGGCCTCCTCCATCACCGTCGGAAAGGGAACCTATACTGGAAGGAGACCGGCAGGGAGTCCTGGCAGTTCTGCTGGGTGTTGCGACGGTTGGAGTCTGGGCGCTGATCGTTCGTCGCCGCCGTAAGAGATTCTCGGCGCGCGCTGGGGACATTCAAAAACCGATAACGCCGGCAAGCCGGGATCAAAGTCTGGTTCCGCATCCTGAGATGTCAGGACCTGCAGGGGGCCAGCGACATCTGAAGTGTCCGCAATGCTCGGCCCACTTGACCAGGCTCGATCCTGGTGGGGGGATCGCGGTGCATTGGTGCCAGAGCTGCGAGGGGACCTGGCACGATCAGGGCACCCTCGATGAGTTCACCAGGGAGTCGTCTCTGCCCGAGCTTCTTCAAGAAAAGGCTGTGTTCTCGCACCCGTCAGACCGGCGCTGTCCCCGGTGCGAAGTGCCGATGGAGAAAAACGGATTCGGCACGGAGAAGTTCGTCGTCGAGCGCTGCCCATCCTGCCAGGGACTGTGGCTCGATCATGGCGAGGTGGCGAAGTTGAGTCACGTTGCCGAATCCGAACCGCCCCCGATGACCTGTCCCAGGTGCCAATCGGCGCTCGAGGCGCGCGCCATGCCGGAGGGGGTCGTCGCCGATGTTTGCGGACACTGTTGGGGTGCCTGGTACGACAAGGGCGAGCTGTTGTTCCTCGCGCGGCGAGTACGCGACCTCACAACCCTTCTCAATCATCCGCCGCGGCAAGGGGAACTCTCGACCGCGCGATGTCCCCGGTGTCAAGACATCCTCGAGGGAGGCGGCCTCGGCCCGGGCAAATTCCGCGGGGATCGCTGCCCCAAGTGTGAAGGAATCTGGCTCGACGCGGCTGAGAAGGCGAAGCTGGACGAGATCATCGCGCGGTGCCGCCCTCCGGTGGGCCGCACGCCCGGCACGACCGACGGCCTCACGGTGCGCTTCAGCCGGACGAAGCCGATCCTCGTGGTCTTGGGGTCGCTGAGTCTGGTCGTGCTGGTGACCGGCGCATTCCTGCTTGATGGCGGCGACTGGCGGGAAACGGCGTGGGCGGTGTCTCTCCTGGGCCTCATCGGGTTCGGCCTTCTCTACGTGTTGTGCCGAGTGTCCCGAAGGCGGCTGACGTTGATCGTGAATCGCGAGGGGATCGTCGACCACACCACGCCGTTCAGCACGCGCATGATGAGGTGGGCAGACATCGCCGAGCTTTTCGTTCAGGGATCTCCGGGAAACGCGCAACTGACCCTGTGGATCTTTCTCGGGCGGTCGAATTCCAAACGCCGACTGAAGCACATCCACATCCGGCAAACCGCGTTACCGATGTCGCCGGGGATGTTCATGCAAGAAATCCGCCGTTACTGCCCGGAAACGGTCCAGATCCATTGGCAGCCAGCGGTGCCACCCTCAGCGCACGGGGTCCCACCGCGCTCTCATTGTCTCTGAATTGAGAGCCTACGCCGCGGTGTTCAGGATCGGCGAGCCATCGACTATCCGTGTCCGCCGTCGGAGAGCGCCTTCACAATGTCGCCGACGACGGCTTTCGCGTCACCGAAGAGCATCATCGCCTTGTCGAGGTAGTAGAGCTCGTTCTCGATGCCGGCGAAGCCCGGGCTCATGCTCCGCTTGATGACCATGACCGTCCGCGCTTTGTCGACGTCGAGGATCGGCATGCCGTAGATGGGGCTCGACCGGTCGTGGCGCGCGGCCGGGTTGGTGACATCGTTGGCGCCGATGACCAACGCGACGTCGGCATGCGCGAGCTCGGGGTTGATCGCGTCCATGTCGAGCAGCCGATCGTAGGGGATGTCCGCCTCGGCCAGGAGTACGTTCATGTGCCCGGGCATCCGTCCCGCCACGGGGTGGATGGCGAACTTGACGTCCACGCCGCGCTTCGTGAGGGCATCGTAGAGCTCGCGGACCTTGTGCTGCGCCTGCGCCACCGCCATGCCGTACCCCGGGACGATGATCACGGAGCTCGCGGCCTCCAGGATCGAGGCGGCCTCTTCTGCGGTAGCGCTCCGGACCGTCCGCGTCTCGCCCTTGGCCTCTGCGCCCGCCTGGACCTGCCCGAACGCCCCGAAGAGGACGTTGGTGAAGGAACGGTTCATCGCCTTGCACATGATGACGGAGAGGATGAGCCCGGACGCGCCGTCCAGCGCGCCCGCGATGATGAGGAGCTTGTTGTCGAGGACGAAGCCCATCGCCGACGCCGCGAGCCCAGCGTAGGAGTTCAGCAGCGAGATGACCGTTGGCATGTCGGCCCCGCCGATCGGGATGATCAGCAAGACGCCGAACAGAAGGCCGAGCGTCACGAACACGGGGAAGAGGTGTGACGCCCCGGGCTCCACGACCAGATAGATTCCACTCGCCACGGCCAGTGCCAGCAGCGACAGGTTGACGACGTTCTGCCCCCGGTACGTCACCGGCCGCGTCGGGAGCAGCTCCTGCAGTTTCCCGAAGGCCATCAAACTCCCGGTGAACGTCAAGGAGCCGAGCAGAAGCTCGAGCGCGAGGGCGACCATCGTGAACCGGGAGAGCTGCGGAGTGTGGAGATAGTACTCCGCCGTCCCCACGAGTGCCGCCGCCAGCGCGCCGAAGGCGTGGCTCAGGGCCGTCCGTTGTGGAACCGCGGTCATCGGCATGTAGAGCGCCATCGGGGCGCCGATGGCGGAACCCAGCACAAAGCCGACGAGGATCCACTGATAACTCACGATCTCGTGGTGCAGGAGCGTCCCCACCACGGCGAGGAGCATGCCGACCTCGCCCGCGAGGACTCCACGCCGCGCGGTCGCCGGCGCCGCCAGCCACTTGAGCGCGAGAATAAAGAGGGCTGTGGCGAAGATGTAGGCGACCTGGATGAGCGGCTCGACCAGGTACGCGCTCATGGCTTCTTACGCTCGCGGGTCTTGAACATCTTGAGCATCCGGTCGGTGATCATGAAGCCGCCCACGAGGTTGATCGTGGAGGCGATCACCGCGAGCGTTCCGAGCACCGTCGTGAGGGTGCTCCGCTGCTCCCCCGCGATGATGATGGCGCCGACCACCGCGATCGCAGAGAGCGCGTTCGTCAGCGACATGAGCGGCGTGTGCAGGAGCGGAGACACGCGCCGGATCACTTCGAACCCGACGAACCCGGCCAGAAGGAGCACGTACAGGCTCGCCACCAGGTCGGGCGTCATGGTCGTCCTCGGTCGCTGGCCGCGGCATCGCCAGCAGCGATGGCGGCCGCGAGGATCTCTCGCACCCTCGGGTTCACGACCTCCCCGCCCCGCGTGACGAGGGTCTCGCGCGTGATCTCGTCCTCCAGGTTGAGCTCGGGCGTCCCCAGTCTTCCTTCCCTGAGAAGATGCAGCACGAAGTTGGTGACGTTCTTGGAGTACATCTGGCTCGCGTGGTAAGGGGCCGTGCCCGCCAGGTTGAAGGAGCCGATGACGGTGACGCCGTGCTCGACGACCGTCTCATTCGGGCGCGTGAGCTGGCAGTTGCCGCCCCGCTCGGCGGCCAGGTCCACGATCACCGAGCCCGGCGCCATGGCCGTGACCATGTCGGCGGTGATGAGCACGGGCGCGTCTTTCCCCGGGACCAAGGCCGCGGTGATCACCACATCGCTCTCGGCCACCACGCGCGCCAGCAGCTCGCGCTGGCGCCGGTAAAAGGTCTCGTCCTGCGCGCGCGCGTAGCCGCGCGCGTCTTGCGAATCGGCCGCCTCGAGCGGCAGCTCCACGAAACGGCCCCCGAGGCTCTGTACTTGCTCCTTTGCCGCGGGACGGAGGTCGTAGGCTGACACGACCGCGCCGAGTCTCCGGCCGGTGGCGATGGCCTGAAGTCCGGCAACACCCGTGCCGACGACCAGCACCCGTGCGGGGGTGATGGTGCCGGCGGCTGTCGTGAGCATCGGGAACAGCCGGGGCAGGGCCGCGGCAGCGACCACGACCGCCTTGTAGCCGGCGACGGTGGCCATGGACGAGAGCGCGTCCATGCTCTGGGCGCGGGTGATACGCGGCATCAACTCAAAGGCAAAGGCCATGGCGCCGGTCGCCGCGATCTCCCGAACGGTCAGCGGCGAAGCCAGCGGACGGAGGAACCCGATGAGCGCCTGATCACGCCGCAAGAGCGGGAGGTCGTCCCGACCGTTCCGGTCGTTGGCGCCGTGGCAGAGGACCTGCACGACGACATCGCTTGCCTTGAATACTTCGGCGCGAGCCGACGCGACCCGCGCACCCTTCTCGGTGTACGCGGTGTCGGCATAGCCCACGCCGGATCCGGCGCCGGTTTCGACGACCACCTCGCAGCCGGCTTTGACGAGGGTGGGGACGGCCGCGGGCACGAGGGCGACGCGCCGCTCTCCGGGAAAGATCTCCCTGGGAATGCCGATGATCATCTCGACCCACCTCTTGGAGCGCCCGTGCTCAGAGGAGTCCTTTGAGCGCGTAGGTCGGGTCCTGGAGTTGGAGCTCCCTGCCGGCGAGGTCCCTCTTATGCCGAATGAGGTGCTGCAGGATGGGAAACTCTTTCGAGCTGGCGTTGACGGCAAAGTAGGCCGTCAGGATGTGCCGCTTGAGGTAGAGGACGGTGAAGGATCTGTTCTCGAAGCGGCCCCGAAAGAGGACCTGGTCGTGTTCGGTCTCATCACCGGCGAATTCCAGGTGGAGATCAAAGATATCGGACCAGACGTAGGTCACGAGATCGTATGTGTTGTTGGCTCCCGCCATGTTTTGTCCGGCGAGCTGGCCGCAGTACTCCGCGTGGCCCCAGTGCTCCACCCGCCGTCGCTTGGCAAAGACCGGGTCCTGGTAATTCGCGACATCGCCAGCCGCATAGATGTCCGGATGGGATGCCTGGAGGTATTCGTTGACGACCACCCCGTTGTCGACCTTGAGGCCGGCCGCGTGAGCCAGCTCCACGTTCGGAACGATGCCGACGCCGATGCAAACGAGGTCGCAGGGGAGTTCCTTCCCTGATCGGGTGACGACGGAGGAGGGCCTGTCGTGGCCTCGAATCTCGGTGACCATCTCGGCGGTGTGGAACGTGACGCCTTTCTGCGTGCAGTAGTCCTGGAAGAACCCGGCGAGGGTCGCATCAGCGAACCGAGCCCAGATATGGGGTTGGGCCTCGATGACGGTGACGCGAACGCCTCGCTGGGTCAGGGACGCCGCGACCTCCATCCCGATGAATCCGGCACCAATGAGAACCGCTCGCTTCCCCTGGGCCGCTTCGGTCGCGATGGCGTCGGAGTCGTCGAGAGTGCGGAGGTAGTGCACGCCAGGCAGGTCACCGCCGGGGAGCTTGAGACGAACGGGCCGACCCCCGGTGGCAATGAGGGCTTTCTCGAATCGCATGGCCTCGCCGTTGGCGAGGATGGCGGTCTTGTCGTCGAGATTCAGCCGTTGCACGGCGACGCCGAGAACAAGACCGATGTCCTGGTCGTGGAAATACTGCTCGGGGTCGAAGAAGAGCTCGTCCCCCCGCTTCTCGCCACGCAGGAACTCTTTGGAAAGGGGCGGGCGGTCATAGGGCACGTAGGGCTCTTCGCCAACCAGCGTTATGGCGCCGCGCCCGTCGTGTGCGCGCAGCTGCTTGGCGGCCTGGCTCGAAGCAAGACCGCCGCCGATGAGAAGATATTTGGTGGACTTCATCAGATCTCGATCTCGATGTCGCGGCCCGTCACCTTCACCGGGTAGACCTTAACACCCGTCTGCGCCGGCGGTCCCAGGACGGCCCCTGTCCTCAGGTCGAACTTCGCACCATGCCAGGGGCAGGTGACCTCGGTCCCCTCCACATCGCCTTCGGATAACGGTCCCCCTCGATGGGTGCAGGTATCGCTCAGGGCGTAAAACGCTCCCCCGACCTTGAACAACGCGATCTTCTCCCCGTCCATCGCGAGGTGTTTCGCCAGTTGGTTTGCCATTTCATCGGTCGTTGCGACCTTCACGAATTTGCTCATCACGCTCTCTCCTCCGCTTCACGTTGGCTCGCTCCGCGAGGGAGCGCGACTGCTCTTTCCCTGGATTCGATGGCGCGACGTTATGCGAAGCGCTGGTGACTGTCAATCCTGGCGGTGCGCCCTTGATAGGCGGTCCCTCAGCGCGTTGTGCGCTGAGGGACGGACGGCAACGAGCCTGACGAACGGTTAAGGCGCGATTGCTGCGTCGTCTAATGAGATATAATTTGATACTTGTTATATAACTTGTATGATGATATTGTTTGGGAGTCCAAGCGAGATCGCGGTGAACCGGCGCGGCCGCTCATAAGGCTCAGACTTCTGGGGTTCCAACTCGACCTGGCACAAGATCGCCGCCCGGTTAGGAGTCTGAAGCCGACAAAGGGAGATGAGTCATGACCCCAGGAACGTTCCTCACGGTCTTTGTCGCAGGGCTCATTGCCGCGTGGCTCGCCGCATCCCTCATGAAGGACGGCGGCTACGGACTGGTCTGGGATATCGCTCTCGCCCTTCCGGGAAGCGCTCTCGCGTACTGGATCGTTCAGGCCCTGGGGACGTCTCCGGATGGGGGCATGGTCGCGCCGATCGTCGTCGCGTTCGTGGGGGCGGCCAGCCTGATCGGCGCCCAGCGCAAATTCTGGCCTGGCGCGCCCCTGAAGATCGGCCGCCTTGCACCCCGAGGCGGGCGAGCCTCGGAACACCAGCGACATTAGCTCCGGGAGAGACATGACAATGACACTTCAGATTGTGGCGGTCCGAGGGCACTCGACGTGGTGGATCTGGGCAATACGGGACAAGGCCGGCGCCCTCATCGAGGAATCGAGGACGCAATTTCGTTCAGCAGCAGCTGCAGAGGTACAAGGGCGCGCAAGAATCTCGGAGTTCGAGGCGCGCCGAGCGATCGTCGGGCTGAGGCCGGGCGACGTGATGCCGCACCCGCCCCAGCCCGGCGAGACGCCTGCCTAGTAGCGACCCCCGCGCCCACCGCTCCGGTACCCGCCACCGCCCGAGCCCGAGGACTTGGCGAGTTCGACCCTCAGCGTCCGGCCATCCATTTCCTGGCCGTTGAACTTTTTGACCGCCGCCTCCGCCTCCTCGGCCGTCGCCATCTCGACGAAGCCGAAACCGCGCGAGCGACCCGTGCCTAGCTCCATCACGACCGTCGCCGATTCAACCCCGCCCGCTTGCGCGAACACCTCGCGAAGCCGATCGTTCGACGTCGAAAAGGGCAGGCCTCCGATGAACAGTTTGTGCGCCATCGCACACCTCCGACTGGATCTCCCGCGATAAACGAGCAGGCTCTGGAACAGCGGAAGCGAGCACCAGAGACACGGTCTGATGAGGAAGGGGTCCGCAGCGAACCAACAACCGAACCAGACACGGTGAGTATGACACAGCCACACCTGAGCGGTACGCAATTCCCAGTTCTTCAGCCCAGCACTTTCCGCACGAGCTCCACCGCCCCGAGGATCGTGGCAACGACCACCACGACCGCGACGACGACGCCCACAGCCATAATGTCATTCAGCACGCACTGCCTCCCTGTCGACGGATCGCGAGAGGGCCACGTAACGTCGGCACTCTAAAAATGCGCGCTCCGCGTGGCCGCTCTTCCCGACTTGGGCGGCGGACTCGCGGGCCGGGACAGGTCCCAGCAGGATAATGTCCTGGGCCATTGTCCATTTCCTGGTAGTCGGTGGTCAGTCTCGCACTTCCGCCTGTGTCTTCAGCATCTTGCGAGATATATCATAGTATAAGTTATATAATAAGACAGCATTATATAATGGCGATGAGGCTGACGTGAGGCATGAGAGCGGGCCCGCAGGATGCGGAGGTGGCGATGTTTGCGAATAAGACCAGAGTGCTTCTCGTTCTCCCCGAGGACGTGCTTGGGCAGGCTCGCGTCCTCGCGGGAAGGGCGACGGCCGCGCTCAAGCTGCCGGTGAGCCTCCAGATCGTCCTCCGGGCCCTTATCGAGGAGGGACTGAAGCGGGATGGCGACCGGGCTCTCCTTGCCAACGTCGAGGATCAGGCCGTCGCGGTCCGCCGCCTTCGGAGTCTGGGGCGTCGAGCAGGGGGAGCCGAGGGCGGACGCAGGAACCTCCAGGCCGGAAGCCCGCGGAAGAGCCGCGACCGTGAGCCCCATCGGCGGGGAAATTGAGAGATCGAGAGAACAATCCAGAAACGCGACCGTTGGACGCACCGGGGCGTTGCGCCCGGCAGTGTTGCGACGATGAGTTCTCCACTCATCGTGGACAGAGGACGCCGTGTCAACTCACATCTGGATCGCCCCCCTCGTCGCCATTGCGCTGACCCAACTCGCCGTATTCGCGACGTCCATCTACCTGCACCGGGCCCTGGCGCATCGAGCGTTGGCCGTGCACCCGGTCGCGGATGTGTTTTTTCGCACGGTGCTGTGGCTGACGACGGGACAGCGTCGCCAGGAGTGGGTCGCCGTCCATCGAAAGCATCACGCCTTCACCGACCGGGAAGGTGATCCCCACAGCCCGCGGCTACTCGGCTTCTGGCGGGTCCAGCTCTTGAACGTCTATTACTACATGCGCGAAGTACGAAATCCCGAGACGATCCGGAAGTTTGCCCCAGACATTCCGATGGACCGACTGGAGCGAGCCGTGTTTTCACGGGGCTGCCTCGGCCTCGGGCTAGGCGTCGCGCTTCTGTGCCTCGTCCTCGGCGTTTGGCCCGGCCTGATAGCCGCGGCCGCGCACGGCGTCCTCTACGTCTTCGTCCTCGCGCCGCTCATCAACGGCCGCGGCCACTGGCGCGGGGCTCAGAACTTCCAGAACACGGCGTACAACTCGCCGGTGCTGGCCTGGGTGACCGGCGGCGAAAGCCTCCACAACAACCATCACGCACACCCGCGCGCGCCGAAGTTCAGCGTGCGATGGTTCGAGTTCGATCCTTCGTGGCCGGTGATCCGCGCGTTGGCCGCAGTCAAGCTGGTCGTGATCACCGGCGCGTCGGTCAGGTTTTCGGACATTTAAATCCGCAAGCTCTCCGAGATGTGAAAGCTAGGAGCCCTACGCCGACCAGAGGCTCCTATCAGAACGGCGCCGACGCCGCGCCAACGGGCCACGTCGCTCAGCCGAGCGTTCGGCGATCACGCCACCCAGCCTCCACCCGCCTCTTGAGCGGATCTTCCCAGAGCAGTCCGTACCCCCCGCCCTTCATGACGATCCCGGCCGGCCAGCCGGCCATCATTCCGACGAGAACCGACGCCCCGAACATTTCGAAATGCATGACTCGTCCTCCTTGACCGGGCGCTCCGGCCCTGCTCCCCGCGATCTCGCTTGACTTACTGTAGCGATCACGATATAAACCGCGATATAAATCATATATCAAATAAAGAATATATAAATACGAGCGGCAGACGCGGGCGCCGGGGCCAGGCCGGCGGGAGGTGGTGATGCTCGAGAACAAGGCGAAAGTCCTGCTCATTCTCTCGAGGGAGGTCCTGGACCGGGCTCGGGTCTTGGCAGGGAAGGCGACGACCGCGCTCAAGCTGCCCGTGAGCCTTCAGATCGTTCTCCGGGCCCTCATCGAGGTGGGGTTGAAGCAGGAGGACCGCCCGGTCCTCCTCGCCAACATCGAAGACCAGGCCAAGGCGGTTCGCCTCCAACGGAGCGCGGCGCGTCGAGCATGGGCTGAGGGGGAACTGACGAATCTTCGGTCTGGACCTCGGCAGGGGCCGAGCGGTCGTGGGCGGCAGAGGCCCCGGAAGTGAGGGAAGCGCCGCGACGAGACGAGTTGGAGCGAAGCTGCTCGAGGCCAGACACGCGTGACAACGATCAAGCGCTGAGGCTCAGCGTCTTGGCAAGGAGACGACGATGTCGAAATGGGCAGGAGTGACGATCGTGGTAGCGGCAGTGGCGATGATGACCGTCGGCTGCGCACAGGGGCCGTCGGCGACTGCAGCGGTGGTCGAGGACAAGACTTACGCGGTGACGCCAGCGTCGGTGACGGTGAAGGCAGGGATCATCACGGGCGCGGTCACGGAGCTGAAGGTCATGGAGCGAGTCGAGCAAGGCTCCAACCGTGTCGTCTCCCCGGCGAAGCTCAGCGGGACGCTGCGGCTGAAGAATACGTCCGCGAATCAGACCGTCCGCCTTGTCGCGGGCAAGATCCTGTACATCGATGCCCAGGGGCAGCCCATCAAGCTCGAGGAGTCACGGACCGAGCCGGTCGTCAAGTTCGCCACCTACGGCAACGAGCGACTCGACCCCGGGCAGGATGGGACCCAGTCCCTGGACGTGGAGTTTCCTGCCGAGGCCCTGAAAGCGAAGAAGCTAAAAGAGATCCGGCTGGAGCTCGCGTACATCCCGTCACCGTACCGGGAAGAGAGTATCAACTTCACCGTGTCGATCGGCGCGGGCAAGTAAGCCTGGGAGGTGGCTCCCTTCTGGAGTCACCTCCAGCTCCGCTTCAGAGGAACGTGGCTGTGTCTGCGCGGCTTCTGTGCTGGGAGCGGGAGAACACGATGCGACCGATGACTGGCTTCAATGAGCTTCGCGAGCGAGCCAGGATGACGTGGATTGAACAGGAGCATGGATGGGTCGCGGCGCCGGAGGAGATCGTGAAGGCGCTCGCGAAGGACGGGTTCGAGGAATGCAAGCGCGAGACGACGACGAGCCGACGTGATCTCCGGCCGGCCGGCGGTGTGTGGCAAGGAGTGAATCCGCGCACGGGATCGGTAGCCTCGGCGATCTGGGTGACTCGTCCGCCCTGGGATCAAGCCATCGTTTTCGTTTCGATCGATGGGGAGTCGCTCAAGGGTAGCGACCATGGCACCCCGGCGGTCGAGGCTGAGCCGTATAAGGAGGAGGGGGGAGAGAGCTGACGCTCCCAGTTCGGCCCTAACGTCTGATCGCCAGCAACCCTTGTGTTCATTCCGTCTCGGAGTCCGCTGAAGGGACAGAAAGTGACCCATGTCAGAGTTGGACACGCCATCGCCCTGGGGACTCATTCTCGCCGGCGGAGACGGCACGCGGCTTCGCCCACTGACGCGCCGAATCGTCCGGGACGAACGGCCCAAGCAGTTCTGCCCGGTGCTGAGCAACGAGACGCTTTTGGAGCAGACCCTGCGGCGCGCCGCGTTGCTGGTTTCGCCTGACCGCACCCTCGCAGTCGTCGTTCGCGCGCACGAACGCTTCTATGCTCCGCTCCTGGCCGACCTCCCGGCCCGATGCATGGTGATTCAGCCGGAGAATCGGGGCACTGCTCCCGCCATTCTCTACGGTCTGCTCCGCCTCATCACGATGGCGCCGAGGGGACCGGTCGCCATCTTTCCATCTGACCACTACGTCTCTCACGACGCCGCGTTCATCGCTCATGTCGACGGCGCCCTCCAGGCGGTCATCGCCCGACCGGACTTGGTAGTGCTACTCGGCATTACGCCTGACTCCGCAGACGGGGAGTACGGGTGGATCGAGCCTGGGGATCCCATCATGGGTTCGTCGCCGTGGGACCTGTGTCGCGTGCGCCAATTCTGGGAAAAGCCGTTTCCGAGGATGGCCCAGACGCTGCGGGCCCGGGGCTGCCTGTGGAACAGCTTTGTGATGGTCGCGTACCCGTCGGCCATCCTCACCGTGATCGAGAACGCGGTCCCAGCACTCTTCGACGCGTTCGGTTCCGTGCGGTCGAGGCTTGCGACTCCTTGGGAGGACGATACCCTCGACAGGCTCTATTCGCGGCTGCCCTCGACGGATTTCTCCAGGCAGGTCCTGGCGACGTGCCCGACGAACCTCGCCGTCCTAGCCCTCAACGGCGTGGGGTGGAACGACCTGGGAGTGCCTCGTCGCGTCATGGCGACGCTGGCCCGCAGCGGTGCCCTTCCGGCATGGGCGAGACCTGAGGAAAGGGTCTGCCTAGGCTCC
>QHTD01000358.1 GCA_003220675.1 Candidatus Rokuibacteriota bacterium
CGTTGATGGAGCCCCGTGCCGGGACCTGGAGCACCGCCTTCGGCAGGATCTGCCCGAAGGCGACGACGACGGCCACATCGGCGCGGAACTCGGCCAGACGCGCGGGCCATTCCGGGTCGCGCAGCCGCGCGGGCTGCACGACGGGAAGCCCTGCGGCGAGTGCCTTGATCTTGACCGGCGGCGGCGTCACGCGCCGACCGCGGTGGGCAGGGCGGTCGGGCTGGGTGACGACCCCGACGACGTCGTGGTGACGGAGGAGCGCCTCGAGTGTCGGCAGCGCGAACTCGGGCGTGCCGTAGAAAAGGACTCTAAAGCGCGAAGGCGTGGTGGGCGGCGTCCTCGCGGAGACCTTCCTTCTTGATCTTCCGCTTGATGCGATCGCGGGTCACCGGGTCGAGGCGGTCGATGAAGAGGATCCCGTCGAGGTGGTCCAGCTCGTGCTGGAGCACGCGCGCGCGCAACCCTCGCGCGTCGATGGCCACCGGCCGGCCGTCGCCGTCCCTGGCCTCGATCTTCACCCACTCCGAGCGCGTGACCGGCGCGAAGACACCCGGGATCGAGAGACAGCCCTCCTCGGCCGTCGCCTCGCCGCCTTTCGCGGCGATGACGGGATCGACGAGGGCCTGGGCGCCACGCCCCTCCTCGTCACAGACGACGATCAGCCTGAGCGCGACACCGACCTGCGGCGCGGCCAGGCCGATCCCGACCTCGTCGTACATCGTGTCGATCATATCCGCGATGATGCGCCGGATCTCGGGCGTGATCTCGCCGACGGGCTCGGCACGCCGGCGGAGCTCGGGGTCGCCGTATTTCCTGATTCTCAGAACGGCCATTCGACCGGATCCACCTCCACGTCTATGATACCGCGGCCCTCCGGACGCGGATCCCGGAACTCCCGAAGCGCGGCGCCGACGAGCCGCGGCAGCTCGGCAGGGCCCTTCACGACGACGCGCCGCACGCGGCTCCGTCGGTCGGCGCCCGGCGGATAGACCTGGAGCGCCGTCGACGCGCGGAGCGCGGCGCAGACCCTCTCGGCCAGGCGCTCGGTCTCGGGCGCGCCGCCGCCGCGCAGGGTGACGATCGCGAGCCGGCGGAACGGGGGATAGCCGAGCTCGGCGCGGAAGCGGAGCTCCGGCGTGTAGAAGGCGGCGAGGTCCTGCCGTGCCGCGGCCTCGAACGCGTAGTGCGTCGGGTTCTGCGATTGGATGACGAGCGCGCCGCCTGCGCCGACGCGCTCGGCGGCGGCCCACAGGAGCGCGAGCGTCCGTTCGCCCGCGCGGAAGTCGGGGAGGCGCAGGAGCTGGTCGGGCGACACGAACCCGGCGAGGCCGAGCGCGGCGCGTCCGAAGAGTCGGAGCGCGCCGCGCGTGCCGATGACGACCTGGGCCGCCGCCGCGGCTCTACGCTGCGTCTCGCCGCGCGCGCCTCGGAGGGCGTCGGGGTCGTAGCGCGCGATCCGCGCGTCGGGGAAGCGGCGCCGCACCGCGTGCTCGACGCGCTCGACGCCCCAGCCGAACGGCGACAGGCGCCGCCCGCGGCAGCTCGGGCAGGTGTCGGGGAGCGGCTCCGTCCGCCCGCAGAGCCGGCAGGCGAGCGTGGCGGTGGCCCGCGAGTACGCGAGGGCGAGCATGCACTGGGCACATCGCACGACGGTCCCGCACTCGTCGCACGCCAGGGCGGACGTGAGTCGGCTCACGGCGAGGAAGACCCGCCGGCCGGCGGCGAGGGTCTCGCGGATCGCCCGCGCGAGCGGCGGCGTCAGCGGCTCGCGGCGGAGGATCCCGCGCGTGTCGGCCAGGCTGACGGCGGGCCACGGGCCCGGCGGAGCGAGGACCGCGTCGGCGCGCCCGCTGCCGGCCTGCCACCACATCTCCACGCTCGGCGTCGCGGATGTCAGCAGGAGGGTCAGGCCCTCGCGTGCAGCGCGCTCGAGCACGACCTCGCGCGAATGGAGGCGCGGTGGGCCCGGCGGCTTGTGGGCGGCTTCGTGCTCGTCGAGCAGGACGAGCATGCCCGGCTCCACCACCGGCGCCAGCAGCGCCGAGCGCGTGCCGGTCGCGAGCCGCGCCGAGCCGTCGGCCAGCTGCCGCCACGCCTGAGCACGAGCCCCCTCGTCCACGCCGGAATCGAGCCGGACCACGCGGTCGAGCTTCGCGAGCCGCTGCGCCCACCGCGCCGCCGCTTCGACATCGGCCGCGATCACGAGCGCGCCGCCCTTCGCCTCCTTGATCCGCTCGAGTATCTGTTCCTCCCGACCCGTTCCGACCAGCAGCGTCGGACGCTGGTCCGGCGCGACGCGAGGGGCGCCGGGGGGCGGCTCCGTGCGAGTGTCGTACCGAGCCGAGGAGCCGCTCCCTGGCCCGGTCGCGGTGGAGTCGAGCAACGGCGGAGGCAGCAGCGTGGCGAATGTCGAGCCGACGGACGAGAGGCTCTCCGAGGCGATCCAGCGGACGAAGTCGAGCTGGGCCGGTACCAGGACCGGCGCGGGATCGGCGACGCGGAGCAGGGGCTTGAGGCGCGCGTCCACGCCCTCGCGCATCGCCACCACCATGCCGACGCGCGCGGCCCCGCGCAGTGGGGCCAAGACCCGCTGGCCCGGCGCGAGCCGTATTCCCGTTTGGCGAGCTTGAGGTCTTCCCAGGCCATGCGCCGGTACTCGGGGCCCGGGTTGCGGAGCAGGAACGCCGGATGGAACGTCGGGATCAGCACGGCCGACCCGTAGGCGTGGATCCGGCCCCGCAGCTTGCCGATCGGCTCCTTGGTGCCGAGCAGCGCCTGCGTGGCGACGGAACCGAGGGAGAGGATGACTTTCGGCTGGATCACGGCGAGCTGCGCGGCCAGGAACGGCGCGCATGCCGCGAGCTCGTCCGGCTCGGGGTTGCGGTTGCCGGGAGGGCGGCACTTGACGGTATTGCAGATATAGGTCTCCTCGCGCGCGAGATCGACGGACGCCAGCATCTTCGTGAGGAGCTGGCCGGCGCGCCCGACGAACGGCAGGCCCTGCGCGTCCTCGTCCGCGCCCGGCCCCTCGCCGATGCAGACGAAGTCGGCGCGCGGGTTGCCTGAGCCGAAGACGATCGTGGTCCGCCCCTCGCACAGCCGGCACCGCCGGCAGCCCGCGAGCGCCTGCTCCTGCGCGCAGAGCGCCTCCTCAGGGGAGAGGAGATAGCTTCCCTCGAGCGGGAGCTCGGTGAAGCCGAGGTCGCGGTGGTGGCGGAGCGTGGCGCCGAGCGCGCCGAGCGCGTCGGCGAGCGCCAGGTACGGGTTCGCCGTCGTCATCCTCCGGCGTTCCCTCCTTCAGCGCACGGCCTTCTTCGCGGCCGCGGCGGCGCGCACCGCGAGGATGTGGCTCAGGATCATGTTGGCCGCGTCCGTCTTCGGCATCCGGGGCAGCGCGCGCGTGCCGCCCCAGCGGTCGAGCAGCAGCACCTCGTTCTCGTCGGCGTCGAAGCCGATCCCCTGCTGGCTCACGTCGTTCGCGATCAGCATGTCGATCCCCTTGCTCTCGAGCTTCGCCCGTGCGTTCGCGGCGACGTCGTGGGTCTCCGCGGCGAAGCCGACGATGAACGCCCCGGTGCGGCGGCCCGCAACCTCGGCGAGGATGTCCGGGTTCGGCGTGAGCTCGAGTGTCAGGTCGCGCTTGCCCTTGATCTTCGCGGCCGCCGGGTGCTGGGCGCGATAGTCCGCGACGGCGGCGGCCTTGATCACGACCGTGGCCGAGGGCAGGTGCTGGAGCACCGCCTCGCGCATCTCCTCGGCCGTCTGCACGGGGACGAAGACCGCGCCGGGCGGCGGTGTGAGCTGCGTGGGGCCCGCGATCAGCGTCACCTGGGCGCCGCGCCGGAGCGCGGCGGCGGCGAGGCCGTACCCCATCTTGCCCGACGAGCGGTTCGAGATGTAGCGCACCGGGTCGATCGGCTCGCGCGTCGGACCCGCGGTGATCACGAGCCGCTCGCCGACGAAGTCGCGCGCCGGCGTCAGCACCCGCAGGAGCGCCTCGACGATCGCGTCGGGCTCGGGGAGCCGCCCCTTGCCCGACAGGCCCGAGGCGAGCGCGCCCGTATCGGGCTCGAGCACCGTGACGCCGCGCCCGCGCAGCGTCGCGACATTGGCGACGACCGCCGGGTGCTCCCACATGCCCCCGTCCATCGCCGGCACCATGAGCACGGGCGCGCGCGCGGCCAGGAGCAGCGTCGTCAGGAAATCGTCGGCGATCCCGTGCGCCGCCTTGGCCAGGAGGTTCGCGGTGGCCGGCGCGACGAGGACCGCGTGGGCCCGCTCGGCCAGGGCGACATGCTCGACGGCGTCGGCGCTCTGCGGGTCGAAGAGGTCGGTGAGCACCGGCCGGCCGGAGAGCGTCCGGAACGTGAGCGGGGCCACGAACTGCGCCGCGTGCTCGGTCAGGCAGACGGTGACCCCGGCCCCCAGCCGCGTCAGCTCGCGCAGAAGGTACACGGCCTTGTACGCCGCGATGGACCCGGTGACGCCGAGGATCAGCTCGCGGCCGGCGAGGCTCATGCCTTGGCGGTCTCTCCGTCTTCCTTGACGCGGTACTCGACCTTGGCCGCCGCGATCTCCTCGAGCGCGTGGCTCGTCGGCTTCTTGTGCTTGCTCTCGACGCGCCCGGGCGCGCCGCGGTTGATCTGCCGGGCCCGCTTCGCGGCGAGCACGACCAGCAGATAGCGGTTGGACACCTTGTGCAGTGCGCCTTCGAGCGAGGGAAATGCCATCACTCGGACACCTCCAGATCGGGGAATATGAGCCGCAAGCGGCGCGTGCGACAGCGCTCCGCCTGGATGATTGCCGCCAACTGCTCCATCGCCTCCTTCACGTCACGGTTCACGATGAGGTAATCGTACCGCGGCCACAGCGCGATCTCCTCCCGGGCGCGTGCCAGCCGGCGCCTGATCTCGGTGTCGGCGTCGGAGCGCCGCTCACGCAGCCGCTGCTCGAGCTCCTTCAGGGACGGCGCCAGGATGAACACGAGCACCGCCTCCGGGTAACGCTCCCGGAGCTGCGCCGCGCCCTGCGTATCGATGTCGAGCAGGACGTCGTGGCCCGCGGCGAGCGCCTCGTCCAGCGGTCGCGCCCGGGTGCCGTAGAGGTTGCCGTGCACGGTCGCCCACTCGGCGAACTCGCCGCGCGCCAGCATCGCGCGGAACTCCGCCTCGGTCACGAAGCGGAAGTCCGCACCGTCGATCTCGCCGGCCCGCGGCGCCCGCGTCGTCACCGACACCGAGTACGCGAGGTCGGGCAGCCGCAGCCGCATCTCACGGCACAAGGTCGTCTTGCCCGCGCCGGACGGCGCGGAGACGACGAACAGGGTGCCGTGCCGCCTGATCACCGGCCGCGCTCCGCTCCCCCGTCGCGCGCGCTACTCAAGATTCTGCACCTGCTCGCGCATCTTCTCGATCAGGCCCTTCGCCGCGAGCGCTGCCTGGCTGACCTCGAGGTCGTCGGCCTTCGAGGCGATCGTGTTGACCTCACGGTTCAGCTCCT
Organism: Candidatus Rokuibacteriota bacterium; assembly: GCA_003220675.1. Classification (GTDB taxonomy): domain Bacteria; phylum Methylomirabilota; class Methylomirabilia; order Rokubacteriales; family CSP1-6; genus 20CM-2-70-11. The sequence goes on from QHTD01000358.1 coordinate 5,500, forward strand.
GGATCAGGAAGTCGAGCGGCCGCCCGACGGCGCCGCCCTTGTCGAGGACGGAGGCGAACTGCTCGAGGTGCGCGCGGAGCCGCGTCAGCTCCTCGCGCACGTCGGTCTTGTCCGCCCAGATCGCCACCTCGCCGAGGATCCGCCCCTCGTCGATCGACGCCTCGCCGAGGAGCGCCCGGATCCGCTCGCGGAGCCGCTCCTCCCGGCGCGTCACGGCGCTGGGGACGCGCGCCTCGACCAGGTCCACCTGGGCCCGGAGCTCCGTCGTGAGTCCCTGGAGCTCGGCGGCCAGCGTCTGACCCTCGGCCGCGCGCTGCGCCACGAGCTCGTCGAGGGCGCGCGACACCGCATCCGAGAGGACCGGCCACGCGGTGTCAGGGGTGGGCGCGTCCGCCTCCTCCAGGCGCACGACGCCAGGGCGCTCGAGCACCCAGGCGAGCGTCACCTCGCCGTAGACGCCGATCGCCGCGCCGAGCTGGCGCGCCAGCGCGAGGTACTCCGCCGCCAGCGCCTGGTCCACAGAAACCTGTTGCCCGGAGGCGCCCGCGGCGGGGGAGAGCTGGACGGCGATCTCCACGTGCCCGCGCTCGAGACGCGCCTGCACCACGCGACGCGCGTCCATCTCGAGGCCGGCGAGGGCGCGCGGGAGCCGGAAGGTCACGTCGAGG
>QHTD01000359.1 GCA_003220675.1 Candidatus Rokuibacteriota bacterium
CTGACTGACGCCCAGGTGCCGGACGCCGCCGCGAGGAGACGCTATACTTCCTCCGCCGTGGTCGTCACCAGCCCCGAGGACCTCGTCCCCGATGATCTGACCTCGCGCCTGCGCGCAAGCGGCGCGCTCCCGTGCGGGCGCGCGACGACCGTTGACATCGGTGAGCGTCGCACAACAATCCTTTCGACGGTCGTGCCCCTCCGAGTGGAGTACTCTCCCGACACGCCGGCCGAGGCACCGAGGCATTTACTCCTGAAAGCCAAGCGCAGCGGGCTCGACGCCAGCCTCCAATCGGTCGGCGAGCGCGAGGTCGCGTTCTACCGCCAGGCGGCGCCGCTGATGCCCCGGGGGCCGTTCCCGCGCTGCTACGACGCCGAGTTCTCATCGGGGCGCTTCCACCTCTTGCTCGAGGATCTTTCTGATACACACATGGTCCTCACCGAGTGGCCGTTGCCGCCGAGCGTCGACGCGTGCGAACGGATCGTAGATACGTGGTCGGCCTTTCACGCGTTCTGGTGGCGCCACCCGAGTCTCGGACGGGAGGTGGGCACGTTCCTGGATGAGGCGGCGCTGGCGAAGATCGCATCGGAGTATCGCGCGCGCTACGCGCGCTTCGCAGAGACGCTCGGCGACCGGCTGTGGCCGGCGGCGCGGGCGATCTACGCCCGCGTGCTTGACGCGTGGGACCGCCTCTTCACGCCTGGGCGCCTCTACGCGACCTACACGCTCGCCCACGGCGACGCTCATGTGTGGAACCTCCTCTATCCCCGCGACAGCGCCTCTTCTGGCATCCGTCTGATCGACTGGGACGCTTGGCGCGTGGGGCGCGCCGCTTCCGACCTCGCCTACATGATGGCCCTCCACTGGTATCCCGAGCGTCGCGCTCGGCTCGAGGCGCCGCTCCTCGAGCGTTACCATGCCGGCCTGCTCGCCCACGGGCTCACCGACTACGGTCTCGATCGTCTATGGGAGGACTATCGGCTGTCCGTTATCGGCCAACTGGCGACACCCGTCTGGCAGCAGACACTTAGATTCCACACGGCCATCTGGTGGCCCCACCTCCACCGTATCCTCGCCGCCGTGGACGACCTCGGCTGCGCCGCGCTCCTCTCCTGAGGGCGCGCTCGCGACAAGAGCCTTGCCGACGGAGCCCCGGGCATCTAGCCTGGAGCGCACTCGAGGACACTGAACGTGGATGCCAGCGGCTACGATGGGGCTTCGTTTATTCCGGAGTTCTACGATCACGTCGTTCCGTATGCATCCCGCCAGGATGTGGCGTTCTACGTGGAGGCGGCATGCCAGTCAGGGAGGCCCGTCCTCGAGCTCGGCTGTGGGACGCGGCGCGTCCTCGTCCCCACCGCGCGCGCCGGCATCGAGATCGTGGGGCTCGACGCGTCCGAAGGGATGCTCGAGGCCTGCCGCCGTCGCCTGCGAGCCGAGCCGCTGGACGTGCAGCGGCGAGCGACCGTCCAGCGGGGAGACATGCGCGATTTCGAGCTCGGCCGCGCGTTCCGTGTCGTGACCATCCCGTTCCGGCCGTTTCAGCACCTCGTGACGGTGCCGGAACAACTCGCCTGCCTCTCCGCCGTCCGACGCCATCTGGAACGCGATGGACGGCTCGTGTTCGACATCTTCAACCCGTCCATCCATCGCCTCGCCAAACCGGCCGACGGTGATGAGACTGACGAGGAGCCGCCGTTCACCTTGCCGGACGGGCGCGCCGTCATCCGGCGGCACCGGTTCCTCGAGCGCGACCTGATCAAGCAGGTCAACACCAGTGAGCTTGTCTATTACGTGACGCATCCCGACGGCCGCCAGGAGCGCCTCGTCCACCGCCTCCAGATGCGGTGCATCTTCCGATTCGAGGCCGAGCACCTGCTGGCGCGCGCCGGCTTCACGGTCGAGCATGTCTACGCCGACTTCAGTCGCGCACCGTACGGATCGCAGTATCCCGGCGAGCTCATCTTCGTGGCGCGATTGGTCGCTCCAGTCCAGGAATTCGGGAGGTGACAGGGAAACCGTGGCGTCCTGGCCGTCATCGAGCAAGTGGACGTGGGTAGTGGAGATCCTCGCCGCGTCGGAGGAGACATGACCGAGCGCAAGCCACCGGGAGTCAGTTGGGAATCCTGGTTCGAGGAGCAGATTCGGCAGGCCCAGGAAGAGGGCGCCTTCGAAAACCTCCCTGGCGCCGGGAAGCCTCTGCCCGACCTCGAGGAATCGTATGACCCCGACTGGTGGGTCAAGAAGCTCATTCGTCGAGAGAAAGTCTCGGTGCTACCGCCGGCGCTCGAGCTGCTCCGCCAGGTCGAGTCGGAGTTCGAGAAGATCTGGAAGGCGCGCGATGAAGCCGAGGTGCGGGCACGGGTCCACGCCCTCAATGCCGAGATCGCGAAGGTAAATGCGCGGACGGCTGAAGGCCCTCCCACCCGGCTGGGACTTCTGGACGTCGATAGCGTCGTCGAGGAATGGCGCACTCGCGCCTCACGCTCCTCCTAAAAGGAGGACCCACATGAGTGATGACCGGGCGAGCGAATCACTCGCGTACTACGCGAGTCACGGCCCCATCACCGACCCCGCCCTGCACGCGGCCGCATTCGCCGGCCTCCCGGCAGACATCCGCGCCCTCACGCGCGCGGTGCAGGGCCTCGTCTTCCACTACTTCGCCGACGAGAAGATCTTCGGCTGGCGCCCGCCGAAGGACCGCCTTCCCGAGATCGACACGCGCCGTGTGCGCGCGATGCTGGCGCGGCTGGCCGCCCTGGACCCGCGCCCGCTCGCCGAGGCAAGGCCGCCGGAGCGACGCCTGGTCGATTGCTGTCGCGACTTCACCGTGTTGCTCTGCGCGATGGCCCGCCACCACGGGATCCCGATCCGGGCCCGGGTCGGCTTCGCCCGGTACTTCATCCCGGACTTCCACGTCGACCACGAGATCGTCGAGTGGTGGGACAGCGGCGAGCGGCGCTGGCGGCTCGTCGACCCCGAGCTCAGCGAGCGGCACGTCGCGCATTATCAGATCGGCTTCGATCCGTTCGACGTTCCTCGCAACCAGTTCATCGTCGGCGGCCGCGCCTGGCAGCTCTGCCGGACGGGCGCGGCTGATCCCAAGACGTTCGGGCTAGCGCCCGACCTGCCGGAGCCGCGAGGGATCAGGTTCGTGCGCGGTCACGTGATCCAGGACCTCGCCGCCTGAACAAGATGGAGCTGCTGCTGTGGGACGTCTGGGGATTGATGCAGGCCGAGCCCGACGCTAGCCTGGCGCTGGTCGACGAGATCGCCGAGCGCACCCAGGCGGCCGACGGGTTCGCCGACGTGCAGCGGCTCTACGCGAGGTCGGGCCTCGCCGTGCCCGAGCGCATCCGGAGCCTCAGCCCGGTGGTGGGGCCGCACGAGGTCGCGCTCGGCGCCGAGTTGTAGGGTCTCAGCGCCAGGAGGACTCGGAAAGTGGGTCCATATCGGAGATCGTGGCGAAAGAGCCTGATCCCGTTCATGAGTGCCATCTTCACCCTGTCGGGCTGCGCCACCAGCGTCAGCTTCCAGAGCGCCGACCAGACCACGACGGTCGCTGGCGCGCTGTTCAAGCCGGATGGATCGGGGCCGTTTCCCGCCGTGGTTCTGCTCCACGGTTGCGGTGGAATCCGGCCACACTTTGTGCAGTGGGCTGGAGCCATTCGCGACATGGGCTATGTCGCGCTCCTCGTAGACAGCTTTCGGCCTCGTGGGATCAGTAGCATTTGCGCGAACAGCCAGACAATGGCCTCGATGACGAGAGATCGAGTGGCTGATGCTTACGGGGCGCTACGGCACCTCAAGGGCCTGCCGTTCGTAGACGGTGACCGCGTGGTCCTTATGGGATGGTCCCACGGCGGCTGGACGACGTTGGAGGCGATCGCGTCTGGGCCCTACCGTAGCTCACCGGACCAGTTCCGCGCCGCTATCGCGTTCTACCCCTGGTGCCGCGACGCACTCACTGAACCGTTTCGCGTTCCGATACTCGTGCTGATCGGTGGCA
>QHTD01000045.1 GCA_003220675.1 Candidatus Rokuibacteriota bacterium
TGAGCTTCAGCAGAGCCCAGGAAACCGACGGCGCGGTGCGAGAGCTCAAGATCGCGCTGAACCAGGCGCGCCAGCTCGCGATCACGCGTAACACGTCGTTCAGCGTGGAGTTGCAGACGACGCAGAACCGGCTGCGGTTCTGCACGGGCACGGCGACCCCGTGTCCCACGGCCGCGGTCTGGACCGGTGCAGGAACCGATGGCTCGGGATGGAGAGCGCTCGATAACTCGGCCCGCATCGTCCTGGGCCCGCAGATCACCTTCAGCGCGCTGGGCGCGGCGACGCCCTCCGGCACGCTCCGGGTGCAGAATTCGTCGCGAACGTCCTGCCTCGACCTGGTCGTGAATCCGTCGGGTGGCAGCCGGATCACGGCCGCCGCGGCCTGCCCATGATGCAAAGGAAGATCGCGATGCCTCACGACGACAGCCGCGGGTTCACGCTCGCCGAGGTCATGATCGCTTCGATGGTCCTGACGATCGGCCTGCTGGCCGTGGTCGGCATGTTCCCGGTGGGGTACGGCCAGGTCGCCGATGCGGGGAGGATGACCCTCGCCGTGACCGGGGCCCGACAGATTCTCGAGGACGTCGGCGCTCTCCCCTTCGCCAGCCTTTCGAACCTGAACGGCTTCGACACGACGAATCCGGCGACTCTTCCCGCGAGCGACCCGGAGCTGACGGTCGCTCGCCGCTGGCGGTACATGCTGGCGGGAGCGGGCGATGGCTTCACCTTCACGACCGCGGAGCAGGCCCAGTGGGGCACCGTGACCCCCTTCGCGGGAAGGGCGACGATCGGCGTATGCAATCCAGGCGTTACGCCCCCGTGCGCAGCCCCCACCAGCCTGACGTTGCGCCAGGCCGCAGTGACGGTTACGGTGCCCGGCCTAGTCCCGCGCGTCTCGCTCACCACCGTCATCGCCAGGCTGTTCTGATGCGCTCCGCCACGCTCCACGGCCAGGACGGCTTCACCATGGTGGAGATGCTGATCGCCTTGAGCATCTTCCTCCTCATCCTCATGGGGGTCTTCCAGATCTTCGAGCCGAGCAACGCCGCGTATGTTTCCAGCGAGCGGAAGCTTGGCGTCCAGCAGAACGCCAGAATCGCGATGGACATGATGGTGCGACAGATCCGGACGGCCGGGTTCTTCCCGGAGAACCTGACCACCGATACCACAGACGACGTGGCCAACCCGGTTGGGGTTCAGATCGCCACCAACGCGGCCCTGGCCGTGGCCGGCGACCTTGATGGGTCCTGCGCGACCCTCCCGGCGGGGCCGTGCGCGGGCGCGAGCAAAGCCTTCGTTTTCTGCCTCGACAACTCGGGGCTGGGGCTGCGGAGGGTCAACGCCGTGCTCAACGCCGCGACTGGCGTCGCAGCCTCCTACGTGTGCTCCGGCGGCGACCTCCTGGCCGAGAGCGTCACGAGCCTCGGCTTCGCCTACTACGATGCCAACAACAATCCGATCCCGAGTCCGCCGGCCCTCGATGGGCAGCCGGCAGAGGCCGTCCCGGCCCTCAACGACACGACTCAGCGGTCGGTCGTGCGGCGGGTCGTCATCACGCTGACCGCCCGAGAGTCCGTGCCCAACCAGCCGGCTCAGACCTACACCTTGACCTCCGACGTCAGGCTCCGGAACCCGTGATGGAAGGCTCGCGTATGCGCGGACTGTGGCGTCAGGGCGCCGACGAGCGTGGAATGGTCCTGGTGATCGCGCTCTTCATGATGGCCATTCTTCTCATGACTGGCGTCTTCATGTTGCGGATGTCCAGCACAGAGGGCGACATCGCGTACAACGCGATGTGGTCGGAAGGAAGTTTCTACGCCGCCGACGCGGCGATCAACGTCGGCCTCGACCAGGTCACGCCGACCAACACCACCCTGACACCGACGGCGCTCGCTCCGGCCCCGCCCGCGCTGGACCCCTTCACGGCCACGGGAACTATCGGGTTCACGGGCCCGACCCGACTGCCGGGTTACTCGATGGGCGCCGGGACGGGGTACAACCCAGGCGGATTCGCGTTCTATACATACTCGCTCGTGGGCACGGGCAGTGGTCCGAACACTTGGATCGCGCCGCGCCAAGCCACGCGCCAGATCGACGTCCAGGCCGCCTACGGCCCGGTCGCCCAGTGAGGACTGCCATGAAGAGACTGACCGCGCTCGTCCTGATCGCCGCGCTCCTCCTACAGCTCCACCCGGTGGCGTTCGCCGACGATAGCGACATCTTCGGACACAATGTCCAGCCCAACGTGCTGATCGTCCTGGACAACTCGACCAGTATGAACGACCCGAAACCGTCGCTCGAATACGACCCCGCGGTCACGTACCCAGTCGTCAAGAAGTGCAACGGCTCGAACTGCACCTCCACCGTCGTATACAAGAGCGACACGAGCACCCCTCCGAAGTACACCCAATACGCCACAAACAGCAACTCCGTGAGCAATTGCTCGGACGGGGCAAACTGCCCGAGCGCGAGGAACGCCCTGTCCACGGCCGGGTACTGGACGGGAAGCATCGGCGGCTCCACGGTGCACCTCTTCTTGGGGAACTACCTCAACCTCGCGAACTGTACGAGCACAACCTGCTCGGACAAAAAGATCCGCATCGCCAAGCGGGTCGTCAACAGGCTGTTCGACAACGTGCAGGGCGTCCGGTTCGGTATCATGAAGTTCTGGTCGAATGGCAGCGACAACATGGGCGCCGAGCTGGCCACAGATCCCTTGACCGGCGCTCGGACGGAGATCGGCACCGACGTCGCCGCGCTGAAGCGCGCGGTCGGGACGGACGAGACCAACGGCATCACGTTGACCAGCGGCACCCCGCTGGGCGAGGCCCTCTACGACGCGGGCCAGTATTACAAGGGGCAACCGGTCCACGGGACGACCCGCCCCAACCCCATCCAGCTCGCGTGCCAGCCGAACTTCATCATCTTCGTCACGGACGGAATGCAGACCCGTGGGACGCGGCTGATCCCGGACGAGGCGACCCTTCGTTACACCCAGGACCACGCGCCCGCGATCACGGGGGTGCAGAACGTCATCGTGGACACCGTCGCCTTCGGCGTCGCAGACGCCGAGCAATCCGCGGCCAACACCGACCTCGCAAACGCAGCCAAGAACGGCGGCGGCCAGTTCTACCTCACAGGCAGCGAGGACGAGCTGGAGCAGGCTCTTCAAGCCGCGATCCGCCGAATCATCGCCGCCACCTTTACCTTTGCCACCCCGGTGCTTCCCACGACCAGCACGACGGGTCTTTCCAGGGCCTATCTTGCGGCGTTCAGGTCCGACCCGACCCGCTCGTTCTGGCAGGGCTACCTCAAGGCCTACCAGCGGGACTCCGCCGGCATGGTTCCGGTGGACGCCAACGGGGTCCCCCTGGAGTCGGCCAAGATCTGGGACAGCGGGACGGTGTTGAGCACCATGCCGTCGGCTAGCCGGACGATCTATACGACGATCAACGGGAACCAGCAGGAATTCACCACGGCCAACACCGCCATCAAGGCGAAAGTCCTCGGCGTCCAGGGCAAGGCTTCTGCAAACCAGGTCATCGACTTCACGCCACCGCTCCTGGCGCTGAACGACTCCAGCTATCAGTCGTTCAAGCAGGCTAACGCCAGCCGGACGAAGGTGCTGATCGCCGGCGCCAATGACGGGATGCTCCACGCGTTTCGAGAGAGCGACGGCGCGGAGCTCTGGGCCTTCATCCCGGAGGACCAGCTCGACGACCTGAATAACGCGACCGTCACGTTTGGAGTACACCCGTACTTTGTGGACGGCAGTCCGATCGCCGCCGACATCAAGATCGGGGGCGCCTGGAGGACGATCGTCGTCTTCGGTCTGAGACGAGGCGGCCGCTACTACTACGCCCTGGACATCACGGATCCCGTGAACCCCCCCACGTTCCTGTGGAGCTTCACCGACTCGAAGATGGGGGAGACGTGGTCCGAGCCCGCCATCGGCCGGGTGAAGATCGGTAACAACGAGAAATTCGTCGCGTTCGTCGGCGGCGGGTACGACACCCTGCAGAACAACAACAGCGGCACGGCGTTCTTCGTCATCGACCTCGAGACCGGTCACAAGCTCTGGGAGTACGTCGGCGACGTCAACAGGACGGATGACCGCCAGTACATGAACTTCAGTTTCGCTGCGAACCCGACCGCGGTCGACCTGAACAACGACGGATTCATTGATCGGGTTTATATCGGCGACGTCGGCGGGCAGGTCTGGAAGTTCGATGTCTCGGCGACGGGGACGGGGAGCTGGCAGGGGAAGCGCCTCTTCGCCGCGCCCCTGGCATCGGGGACCACTAACCCGCCCGCAGCCGGGGAGTATTATCCGGCTCAGGGCATCTATGGTGCCCCGGTTCTCGCCCTCGACAAGGACCTCAAGCTGTGGCTCTTCTTCGGGACAGGCGACAGGAACCACCCCAACAACACGACGTCGCCGAACCGATTCTACGGGATCAAGGAAACAACCGACATGGCGAATGGCGTCGTGCTGACGGAGGCCAACCTCGCGGACGTGACCGGCGTCAACGCGACCGCGACGCAGGGGTGGTTCTTCAGGTTGGGCGCCAACGAGAAGGTGTTGGCGGCGGGCAACGTCTTCAACATGATCGCCTACTTCTCCACCTTCACGCCGACCACCACCGCGACATGCGAGACCGGCTTCGGGACGGCCAAGCTCTACGCCGTTCAGGTTAAAACGGGCTACGCGGCCGTCGATTTCACCACCGGCGACGCCCTCACCTCGACCGACGCCACAAAAACTCGGTCCAAGACCATCGGCGGGGGGATCGCCTCAATGCCGGTGATCGTCCTCACCCCGCCCTCGACCGCGGATCAGAAGCCTCTGTCGTCGGCCGTCGTTGGCACGACGAACCAACAGGTCTTGGGCAACCTGATCCCTGCGCCTCCGGCTATGAAGCAGGTCCGCTGGTGGCGTGAGCTAGCGCAGTGAGAACGGCGCTGGTGGGGCTGGCCCTCTGCGCGCTCCTGATCGGTGTCGCCCGCGGGCAGGAAGGGCCATCTGACGAGGCTGTCGAACGGAACAACCGCGGGGCCGCGCTGCTGCAGCAGGGGAAGCTGGAGCAGGCCGTCGCCGAATTCCAGCGGGCCGTCGAGATGGCTCCGGCGTCTGCCGCCGTCCAGGCCAACTTGGCTTTCGCGTATGAGCAGCAGGGACGGACCGACGAGGCGATCGCCGCGTACCGCAAGGTCCTCGAGCTCGAGCCGGGCAATGTTCTCGCCCGCAATAACCTCGGGAACCTCTTGAGCCGCAACGGCCTCTACGGCGAGGCCGTGCGCGAATTCGAGGAGCTTCTCCGGCGCGACCCCGCGAACGCCACGGCACGAGGTAACCTCGAGACCGCGAAACGGAACGTGGCTCTCACTCAGGAGCGTCGGGACGCGATCGCCAGCGCCGTGAAAGCGTCCGAAGCGCGCCCTGCTGATCCCGGGGCGGCGTACAACGCCGCGCGCCTCTACGCGCTCTACGGCGACCACGACAAGGCGCTCGCGTGGCTCGCCACAGCGCTCGAGCTCGGCTACGAGCAGACGGACTTCCTGAGCGTTGACCCCTCTCTCGTCAGTCTCAGGAAGGATCCTCGGTTCGCGAAGTTCCTCCAGGAGCGGGGAGTCCGGGCAGTCCAGCCGCGGTAGCCGCGTCGCTGGGAGCACCGCCTTCACCGCTTCCATCGACGATCCTCCTCTCTGAGATTAGCTGGCCCGTCCCCGGCGGGCGCCACGCCGCCCTCGCCGCCGGCCACGGCGATGGTACTATCGCCGCACATTCGTCGCCGGAGGATCCCATGGGCCAGGAGCTGCTCGAAGAACTTAAAGATAAAGTCGCGGTGCTCACGCTGAACCGGCCCGACCGCCTGAACGCGATGTCGCCGCCAATGCTCGACGCGCTGCTCGAGGCGCTCCCCCGGCTCGCGGCCGACCCCGAGATCGGGGTCGTCGTGCTCACGGGCGCCGGCCGCGGCTTCTGCGCGGGCGGGGACGTGAAGGCGATGGCGGAGGGGCGCGAGTCCATCGGGACCACGCTCGAGGAGAAGGCACAGGGGCTCCGCTCACGCATGGAAGTGTCGCGGTGGCTCCACGAGATGCCGAAGCCGACGATCGCGATGGTGCGGGGCGCGGCGGCCGGCGCGGGTCTCTCGCTCGCGCTCGCGTGCGACCTCCGCGTCGCGGGCGACTCGGCGCGCTTCGCGACGGCGTTCGCGCGCGTCGGCTACTCAGGCGACTTCGGCGGCAGCTGGTTCCTCACCCAGCTCGTCGGCACCGCGAAGGCGCGCGAGCTCTACTTGACCGCGGACATCGTGGACGCTCAGCAGGCCCTGGCACTCGGGATCGTGAACCGCGTCGTCCCCGACGTGCGCCTCGAAGACGAGACCATGGCGCTCGCCGCGCGGCTCGCCCGGGGCCCGCGGATCGCCTACCGCTATATGAAGCGCAA
>QHTD01000044.1 GCA_003220675.1 Candidatus Rokuibacteriota bacterium
CCTCGCGAGCAGCCGACCTACGTCGGGCTTGGGACGACCTCGATGGCGCCGGTGGCGTGCGGCGCACCGCTCGCGGCGGGCCTCGCGGCGGACGCGTTCGGCTTCACCGCCGTCTTCGCGGCGGCGACCGCCGCCGGAGCGATCGGGCTCGCGCTGCTCGTCTTCGCCGTTCGCGACCCGCGACACTCTGGTCACCCGGACATAAACTGACCACCATCTGACCGCGCGGCAAGAGCCCGACGCCAAGAACCTTACCAGGCGGGCTCCGGCGTGGGCC
>QHTD01000046.1 GCA_003220675.1 Candidatus Rokuibacteriota bacterium
CTCGGAGATGCCCTCGATGATCGTCTCGAGGTCCTCGCCCTGCTTGGCCTTCTCGCGAAGCAGTGCCTGCATCGCGTCGATGATTTCCTGGCGCCCGCCGTAGGCGACGGCGATCGTCAGCGCCATCTCGCGATTGGCGGCGGTGGCCTCCTCGGCCTCACGGATCGCGGCGACCACCGAGTCCGGCAGGAGATCGAGCTTGCCGACGGCGCGGACCCGGACGCCGAGACGGCGGATCCTCGGGTGACGGGCGAGCTGGACGAGCTTGGCCTCGATGGTCGACAGGATCCCGACGACTTCGCTCGGATCCCGGCGAAAGTTCTCCGTCGAGAGGACCCAGAGGCTCACCGCGGGGATCGACAGCTCGGCGCACCAGAGGAGCACGTCGTCGAGCTTCCGTGCGCCCAGCGCGTACGCCTGGCATGGGTCGACGAAGCCGCGCTCGAGCGCGTACCGGCGGTTGCCGTCGAGGATGATGCCGAGGTGCCGGGGGACCGGTCGTCCCCGAATCTGCCGAAGGAGACGTCGCTCGTAGAGGTAGTAGAGGAACGAGGTCATCAACCGTCTCAAGATGCAGGCTACCACCGACCCCGGCCGCCTTTCTAGGAAAAAGCCAGAGAGTGGGGTACATTTTCCGCGTGAAAGCCGCGATTCTTCACGGTCCGCGCGACTTGCGCGTCGAGTCGTCGAGAGCGCCCGAGGTCCGAGCCGACGAGGTCCTGGTGCGCGTCGGCGTCGCCGGTCTCTGCGGGACCGACTACCGCATCTGGTCGGGCGACAGGCCCGTGGCCTATCCGCGGGTGATGGGGCACGAGTTCGTCGGCCGCGTCGAGGCGGTCGGCCCCGGCGTGACGCGCGTGGCGCCCGGCGATCGTGTCGCGGTCGAGCCGAACTACTCGTGCGGGACGTGTCCGCTCTGCCTGGAGGGCAACCGGAACATCTGCCTGGCGCGCACCGCGGTCGGGATCGACGTGGATGGCTGCTTTGCCGAGCTCGTGCGCGTCCCGTCGCGCTGTTGCTGGCGGGCGCCCGCCGCCGTCGCCGACGAGGACCTGGTCCTCACCGAGCCCCTCGCGGTCGTCGTCCGCGCCGTCGGCCGGGGCGGCGTTCGTTCCGGCGAGACCGTGGCCGTCGTCGGAGCGGGGACGCTCGGGCTCCTGGCCCTCCAGGTGGTGCGCGGCCACGGAGCGCGCGTCCTCGTCGTCGGTCGCAGCGCGCGGCGCTTCGCGCTCGCGAGCGACCTCGGCGCCGAGGCGACGCATGCGCTTGCGGACGGGGCGGTCGAGGCCGCGGCGCGCGTCTTCTCAGGGCGCGAGGGCGTCGATTGCGTGATCGAGACGGCGGGCACGGCCGAGGCGGTGCATCACGCTCTGATGCTCGTGCGGCCCGGCGGGCGGGTCGTCCTGACCGGACTGCCCCACGAGCCGACGCCCGTCGAGTTCTTCTTCGTCGTTCGCCGCGAGGTCACCATCGTGGGCTCGATGATCTACCAGGACGAGTTCGCCGAGGCGATGCGCCTCGTCGCCGACGGGACCGTCAAGACGCGGCCCCTCGTCACCCACCACTTCGCGCTCGAGACGATCAGCGACGCCTTCGTGGCCCACGCCCAGCCCGGCTCCATCAAGGTGACCGTGGTGATCTGATGCCCTACGCGAGGCGCGCCGTCTCCGCGGGCGCACGTCAGTCGAGCGCCGCGAGCTCGAATGAGGACGCGAACGGGTCGAGGAACTGCACGCCCTCCAGCACACGTCCGTGGGCGAAGTCTTCGGTGAGGATCAGCGGGATCTGGTTCAGGCGCGCCGTGGCCCAGAGCTGCGCGCCCTGTCGTTGAAGGCGTCGCCGGCGCTTCTGGAGGGTCTCAGCTTGGCCGTCACAACTCGAAAAACTTCTCCGAGTACCTGGGTCGAGATCTTGCCGCGGCCGTGAAGCACCAGCCGGTCGAGGGCGTCTAGCGCGCGAGCTCTCTTTTCGGGCTCCGCCGTGACGTAGGTGTAGACGAAAACGTTTGCGTGGACCAGGACGTCAACGCGTGTAGAGCTCATCGCGCGCCCACCGCCGCACGCTGCGAGCGGGGTCGCCCTTCTTGGGCGCGACTCGACGCTTGAACGCTTTCCACGTCTCGGGGTCGGGAATCGATAGTGCCGTCCGCTCGAGCCCCCGGTCGATGGCCTGGCGGATAAGGTCGGCCTCCGTGACGCGATATCTCCGCGCCCGCTCCTTGAGCAGACGCTCCTGGCGTGGCTCGATGTAGACCTGCTTGCGGATCATCTCTTCCATGATGGGCCTCCGAGTGAAGCCCTCCCTGGGATCATGGCTTGGGTATCATGGCCCCGGCGGTGACCGGTTCGCCCAGGCGGTGCGGGACCTCGAGCAAGCCGAGAGGCTCGTAGGGGTAGGTGGCGATCCCGCGAGTCGCGAAAGGTCAACTCTTGATTCCTAACATAGCAATCGCGGTCGCGCTGGCCTTCGGCGGCCTCGGAATGGTCGGCGTCTTTCTCGACACCGCGTGGCACCGCACGATTGGCCGCGACTCGTTCTTCGTCCTGCCGCACCTCTTCATCTATTGCGGTGGTTTAGGCATCTGGGGAGCTGCCGTCGCGGCCGTCGCGGCTGCCACACTCGGGCGCGCTTCGGACTTCGGCGGCACGGTCCTCGCGCTTCGCCGCCTCCAGGTCCCGGTGGGCTTCGGCATTGCGGCGCTCGGCGTGCTCATCGTTGGCGCCGCGGCCCCAATCGACGTGTGGTGGCACTGGCTTTACGGCAAGGACGCTCTCATCTGGAGCTTTTCGCACCTTATGGGCCACTTCGGCGCCGGTGTCACGGCGATCGGCCTGCTGTTCGCGGTCGCAGGCCAGGCGGGTAGGCGAGTGTTCCGGCGGATGTGGCTCTGGCGGCTGGCGATGCTCGCCGTCTTCGTCGACCTCGTTCACCGTGCGCTCTTCGTCCAGGCGCACTACACGATGATCCCGGAGAGCCGCACACCGGATCTGTACCCGTACCTGTCGTCACTCCTGCTCCCTCTGGTGCTCGTGGCTGCCGGGCGAGCGCTCGGGCCGTTGGCGCCGACGCTGGTGAGTCTTGGGTTTCTCGCCGTGGCGCTCACGACCGACACGATTCTGCGCGCGATCGAGTTCGACCGCTATACCGTGACGCCGATCGTTGCCCTCCCTGCGCTCGTCCTCACGTTCCTTGCCATCGCAGTTCGTCGCTATCGCGAGCGCGCCTGGTTCGCTATCGCGTTGGGGCTGGTCTTCACCTTTGTCTTCACCCTCGTCGAGACTCTTTGGATGGCCCATGTCGTCGGCCATCCCTGGCCGCTCGATCGCGTCCTCGCTGGGCTCCCGCGATCGGTCCTTGCTGGAGGTCTGAGCGGGTGGGTGGGTTGGGTGCTCGGCGGGCTCCTCGTGGTCACGGCGACCGGTAAGCCCGTCGGATCCGCGTTAGGCAGCACGGGCCGCGCCCGCTGGGCGGTTGTTGTCGCGCTCGGGCTCACGGCCGCTGGCCTTGCCTCCACGAATCGGCCTCAGATCTTCGGCCCTCCGATGACGGTGGGTGAGCTGAAGCTTGCTCCGCTACCGGTCTTCCGATACCAAGATGCAGTCTTCTGGAACGTCCTCTTCGAGGACGGCTGGCAATCCGCAGCACGGGTGCAGGCGCTCAGTGAAGGGATCATCGACGGCTTCCCGCTCCCCGTCGGTCCGGCCTGGTGTGCACCGACCGCGGCTGCGCTCGCCGCTGACCTGCCAACCGTGCGCTTCACCATGGAGGTGAACGGCACTCCCGTCGATCTCGCGCCGTACCCGCTCGTTCGTCTACCCCTACGCGAGGGTCAGTACTGCGCGTGGGTGGGCGTGGCGTCCGCGTTTCAGCGGGCGAGCCAAAACCGGTTCGTGTACACGGTCGAGCACCGCGGGCTCGCCGGGCTAGCGCGGACCCACGTCGAGCTGCGCGTGACCTTCAAGGATCCGTGAGCATTGGCGGACCGCCGGTGACGCGACGGGTCGATCCCGTCACGCTGGCCCTCGCGCTCGCCCTGGGCGCCGGCTGGTTCGGCTTCCCGGGCCTGCTCTGGGACGTCGCCTGGCACCGGACGATCGGCCGCGACAGCTTCCTCGCGCCCCCTCACGTCCTCATGTACACCGGCGTCGCAGCCAACGGCCTCGTCAGTGCGTGGGCGCTCGCCTGGGGGAGGAGACGCTACGGCGCCCCCGCCGCGCTCTCGCTGAGCGGCGCCGGGTTTCTTCTGGCCGTGGCCGGCGCTGCGCTCGACGAGTGGTGGCACGTGAACGTCGGAAAGGACGTGAACCTCTGGAGCCCGCCGCACCTCGTCGGCCTCGCCGGGACGGTCCTCATCGCGTTGGGCCTCGTCTTCGCCGTCGCCGCCCACACGCGTTTCGCGCGCACGCATCGCTGGTGGGCGCCGCGCGTGATCCTGCTCTTCTGCCTCGCCGACCTGATCCACAAATCCATGGTCGCGCTCGACCACTACACCCTCGACGCGTGGGGACGCACGCCCGACTTCTATCCGTTTCTCCTGGCGCTGTTCCTCCCGGCCATCCTCGTGACCGCCACGCGCGCGCTCGGCCCCGGCGCCGCCACGGCGACGGCGGTGATCTTCACGGTCCAGCACGTCGTGATCCTTCTCGTGCTTCGCGCGTTCGACATGCGGATCCCGACCTTCACGCCGATCCCGATCCTGCCCGCGCTG
>QHTD01000047.1 GCA_003220675.1 Candidatus Rokuibacteriota bacterium
ACCGAGAGCTCCAGCGCTCGCTAGGCCTGTGAGACGGATAGCATTGCTGAGCCTTATTACGTTGCCGCTTCCGGTGTACAATCCTCTGTCTGGCGCGCCGGCTCAGGCGAGAGCCGGAGCCCACCAGCCCGCGTCTCCGGAGCTTCTTCCGCCATCTGGGACGTGCCGATTCAGCGGAAGATGTGGCAAGGGGACACGTAATGGCGCACAAACTGTTCGTCGGCGGCCTCCCGTTCTCCGTCACCAGTGAGCGTCTGCGCGAGGTCTTCGCCGCCGCCGGGGTCGTCGAGTCCGCGACGGTCGTGACCGACACCGGGACCGGCCGGTCGCGGGGCTTCGGCTTCGTCGAGATGGCGACGGCCGAGGAGGCGCAGGAAGCCGTGACGCGCTTCAACGGGCGCGATCTCGACGGGCGCCAGGTCAAAGTGGAGCTGGCCAAGTCTCCCGAGCAGAGCGGTGGTGGCGGGCGCCGCGAAGGCCCGAGCCGCGGCCGGCCTCGCACCTCGCGCTGGTAGGTGCCCACCCGAACCTCGTCTGCCCGCGCACACTCGTTGTCGGCGCCATGAACATCGGGACGCTCCTGCCCCGCTATGCGCGCTTCCGGCCGGACCATCTGGCGTTGGTCTTCGAGGACCATCGCCTCACGTCCCGGCAGCTCAACGCACGGGTCAATCGTCTCGCGAACGGGCTCCTGGCAGCCGGGCTCGGAAAGGGCGACAAGCTCGCCACCGTGCTGCCCAACTGCCTCGAGCTGCTCGAAACGTACTGCGCGGCGGCGAAGACCGGCATCGTCGTGGTACCGATGAGCCCGCTGCTCCAGGAGTCCGGGCTCGCGAGCCTGCTCGCGAACTGCGACGCGGCGATGGTCGTCGCGGCGGGCGCGTTCGCCGACACGCTCGACCGAATCCGCGGGAAGCTCCCGGGAATCCGCGGTGACCGCTGGGTGCTGACCGACGGTCTCCCGCGGCCCGGATTTCGCGGCTGGGCCGACCTGGTCGCCGCCGGCAGCGAGCGCGAGCCCCCCGACGCCGGGCTCACCGACAGCGATCCGTACAACATCATCTACTCGAGCGGCACCACCGGCGAGCCCAAGGGGATCGTCCACACGCACTACGTGCGCGCGCTCTACGGCCAGATGGGCGCCGCCTGGTTCCGCATGACGCCGGAGAGCGTCCTCCTCCACGCCGGCTCGCTCGTCTTCAACGGCGCGTTCATCACGCTGATGCCCTGGCTGGTCCTCGGCTGCACGTACATCGTCCACCGCGCGTTCCACGCAGAGGCGGTGATCGAGGAGATCGAGCGGAGCCGCGTCACACACATCGTCATGGTGCCCTCGCAGATCGTCGCGGTCCTCGGCAGTCCCGCGTTCTCGCCGAAGCGGCTCGCATCGCTCGAGATGCTCCAGACCGTCGGCGCGCCGCTCCACCTCGAGTACAAGCAGCGGCTGCTGGAGGCCCTACCGGGGCGGTTCTACGAGCTGTACGGTCTCACCGAAGGCTTCGTCACGATCCTCGACAAGACCGACGCCCCGCGCAAGCTCGCGTCCGTCGGCGTCCCGCCCGCCTTCTACGAGATGCGCATCCTCGACCCGGACGGCCACGACGTGCCGCCTGGCCAGGTCGGCGAGATCTGCGGGCGCGGGCCTCTCATGATGCCCGGGTACTACAAGCGCCCTGATCTGACGGCGAGCGCGATCGTGGACGGCTGGCTCCATTCGGGCGACCTCGGCTACGTGGACGAGGACGGCTACCTCTACCTCGTGGACCGGAAGAAGGACATGATCATCTCGGGCGGCGTGAACGTCTACCCGCGCGACATCGAGGAGGTCGTCGTCAAGCACCCGGCGGTGCGCGAGGCGGCGGTCTTCGGCGTCGCCGACACCAAATGGGGCGAGACACCGGTGGCGGCGGTCGTCCTGCGCGAGCAGGCCGCCGTCGCCCAGCGCGAGCT
>QHTD01000048.1 GCA_003220675.1 Candidatus Rokuibacteriota bacterium
GTTCCAGCGCGTGAGCGACGTGATGATCTGCGACGACTTCCCGCGCAACGTCGCCGGCAAGACCCTCAAGCGGGTCCTGGCGGTTGACTACGCCTCGAGGCGCGAGCGCGCGGCGAGGTAGTACCCCGCGAATCTCAAGCGGGCGCGCGCGAGGTCGTCGGCGGTCAGCGGAGCGCCGCGAGCGCCGCGCGCATCCGGTCGAGCCCCTCGGCCAGGATCGAGCGAGGGCAGCCGAAGTTGAGTCTGACGAAGCCCTGACCGCCGCGCCCGAAGCTCTGCCCGTCGTTCAGCGCCACGCGCGCCTTCTCGAGGAAAAAGGCGAACGGGTCGGCGCCGGGGATCGCGGCCTCGCGGCAGTCGA
>QHTD01000049.1 GCA_003220675.1 Candidatus Rokuibacteriota bacterium
TCGGGATCACGGCGAGCCCGAACTTGAGACCGGCGAGGTTCCAGGTCTTGCTCGGCGCCATGAGCGTGATCGTCCGCTGGGCGATCTCGGGGTCGAGCGAGGCGATCGGGACGTGGCGGTGGCCGGAGAAGACAAGGTCACCGTGGATCTCGTCCGCGACGATCGCGATCCCGCGCGAGAGGCAGAGCTCCGCCATGCGCTGGAGCTCCTCGCGACGCCAGACGCGCCCCACGGGATTGTGCGGGT
>QHTD01000050.1 GCA_003220675.1 Candidatus Rokuibacteriota bacterium
CCCCGATGAACGCTCTAGGTTACCTACGCGTCATGTTCACCGTGGAGGACATCGACGATACGCTCGCCCGGCTCGGCAAACGCGGCGCGGAGCTCGTCGGCGAAGTGGTCCAGTACGAAGACACGTATCGGCTCTGCTACATCCGGGGCCCCGAAGGACTTCTCATCGGGCTTGCCCAAGAGCTCGGGCAGCAGACTTCCCGATGAAGACATGGGACAGGTACAGACCTGATAGGGGTGCGTACTCGCGGTGGCTAGTTGCCGTTTGAGGGCGTCTAACAAATCGCTCAAGCCGACCCCTCCGGCCTTCGGCCTCCGGGGCGGCTTAGCTCAACCGTTCGGCGAAGAGTCGCGGTGGTGTCGTGCTGGTTCTTGCCGGCTGCCTGGGCAATGACGGGAGCATTCATCTGTCGGGGATCAAATCACTGCAATCGAGTCGTTCCGGGTCGCGATATTGCAAGCCGCACTCAATGTCGAGAGGAGACGAGGCATGCCCTTCAGTATTTCGACCTTGCTGATCCGCAATCTTCGCGACGTTTTCGGTGAAAACGACCCCGCGCGCCGGCGCGCGGCCATCGACGAGATCTGGACCGAAGAAGGCGTGTTCTACGACCCCAAATCGGGCGTCCACCGTGGCCGCGACGAGATCGATCGCGTCGCGGGTGCCATCAAGGCGACTCACCCTGACTTTCAGTATCAGCCGATTGCCGAACCCGAGGAGTTGGGCAATGGCGGTCGCGTCCAATGGGTATCGGGCCGCCCTGGTGAAGCACCTGCTTACGCCGGGACTGATTTCATCATCGTCCGGGGCGGCCGGATTGCCGCCCTTTATCTCTTTTTCGACAAGCTACCCTGAGCTGCGCCCGGTGCCGAACTGCATGGCCCGGCGAGGCCAGGGCGCGGGAAACCGCCGCGGCCAAGGTGGCTTAATGGCGGTTCTGGTATCGAGGCACGCCGAACCATCCGCTGCAGCAGACCGCGGGGCAGGTAGGCTTTTGGGGGTGGTAGGTCACTCAGCCCCCGCGGCTGCTGAGCGTGTCGTTAGCGGGCAATAGACATGTCGCGCTCCGAGTTCATGGCATGCAGCTTGTGGACGCTTGGAATCTGCGCTTTGGTGTTTCCAGTTGCGCTCTTTCTCGTCAGCGGCCATTTTGGCGGCGGCGGCTCTGCAATCCTCTTCGTCGCTGGTGTCATCATAGCGACTCTGTTTCTCCTGCCGTCTATTGCCGCTTGGTTTCTTGTAGAACCGTGGGCAGGTTCCATCGCGGGCGGTGTTGCCGTGGCGGCGGCTACCTTAGGGTGGGTATTCACG
The DNA here is from genome assembly GCA_003220675.1 of Candidatus Rokuibacteriota bacterium. GTDB lineage: Bacteria > Methylomirabilota > Methylomirabilia > Rokubacteriales > CSP1-6 > 20CM-2-70-11. The sequence goes on from QHTD01000050.1 coordinate 1,312, forward strand.
CTTGTTCACGTGGTAAGAAGAAAATGGCGCAAACGGAGGCAACGCGTTGGAGTTACCCGCTAACCACGCGCTCCACCGGACGCCGCCGCTTCGCGGCGGTTCCCCCGCTGCGCTCGGCGCCGGTGAGCGCGGGCGTTATCCGCCTATGCGGTGGAGTTGACCTGGTTTGAGCGCCGGGAGGGCGTCGAGGATCGCTGGCACGAGCGGCTGGAGGTGCACCATGCGGTTGGATGACCACGGACAAGTAGCACGCCGACGGCCACTGAGGTCAGATTCTGCTGGAACTCGATGCCCCGGTCCATCGTGACCAGCGCGTCGTACTCGCCTCCCATGCGCCGCAGAAGCTCGCCGTTCGTGATGCCCGTCCAGCCACGGCCGGCCACGGTATCGACACGGTGGCCTTGGAGCGCAGCGGCAAGGTCTAGCGGCAGCTGCTCGTCAAGAAGAACGCGCACTAGCCAGCAGCGTAGCGCGCGCGAGGTCGAGCGCCGCGATCGCCTGGTCGCGTCTCACGGACGGGAACTGGCGAAGAAACTCGTCCAGGGTCTCGCCGCCTTCGAGGTAATCGAACAGCGACTGTATCGGAACACGTGTGCCGACGAACACAGGCGTGCCCCCGAGGATGTCCGGGTCAGTGCGCACGATGTCGCTTAGCTGGGTCATACTGGTCGCCTCAGTATACATGCGGAGCAACCGGGCGTATAACTCCGGCATCCAGCCGCCGGCCTTCGGCCGCGGCTGATACCGAGGTTAGCCGCCATGCGACAATCGAAACCCCGCGGGCGCCTCGCGGCCGGACGTATCCTCCGGTTCGGCTTGCCGATGGCTATTCTGGTGATCATGGGCGCCCACACGCCGTGGATAGCCCACCTGGTACCGCGATTTACCTTTCCGGCCGTGGCCGCCGCTGGTGCCGCGCTGATCGTGTTTTCATTCGTGACCTCGCTCGTTCAGTCGATCCGGCGCCGCCGCGTGGAAGGGCGCCTGAGCTTCCTTCCCGTGGTTGTCAATGTCGTCGCGATGGTGTTTCTCGTGCTTCTGCCCACGACGCACCTTGTGCGTGCGGTGACCCCCTCGGGAGACGGAGCTCCGCGAATCCATGCGGGCTTTGGCGACTGGCTGGGCTCAGAGGGCTATCCGCGGCTAAGTCCCCATCGCGGCGTCGACGTCGCAGGCAGGATGGGTGCTGATGTGCTGGCGGCAGCCGCCGGCCGCGTCACCGTCGCACGTGACAACCGCGACTTGTGCGGTTTGATCGTCGTCATCGACCATGATCCTTACGGCCTCCGAACGGTCTATTGCCACTTCGCCGAGATCGCCGTTCGGGTCGGGGACAGTGTCAAGCGTGGCCAACGGATCGGGGCGATCGGCACATCGGGGCAGCGCGCGTGGCCTGGCTTTGAGCACGTGCACTTGGAGCTGCAGAGAGGGCGCGACATCAACGCAATCGAAGACCCGCTCCCACGGATTGTTGGATGTTTCGATGACACGAAGGCGTACCCTACGGATCGCTTGGTGCTCACATATCCGGTGAAGTGCTGAGGATCTGCCAGCAGACGCGGAGACGAGGAGAACACGATGAGCGACAAGACGAAGACCCTGTACGAGCGGCTTGGTGGTTACGAGGCGATCGCGGCGGTGGCGAATGATCTGCTGCCCCGGCTCCGAGCCGATGCGCAGCTCGGCCGCTTCTGGGCGCACCGCGGGGAAGACGGCATCACGCGCGAGAAGCAGCTCCTGATCGACTTCCTCTGCGCGAGTGCGGGCGGACCGATGTACTACCGCGGCAGGGACATGGTGCTCACCCACCGAGGCATGCGCATCAGCGAGAGCGATTGGAACGTGTTCCTCGGTCATGCCGCCGCGACCCTCGCGAAGTTCAAGGTGCCCGAGGCCGAAGCGCGCGACGTGGTCGCGTTTGTCCAGAGTCTCAAGAAAGAGATCGTCGAGTAGCGTCGCTTCGCGGCGCGCGCGCTCGGGCGCTATACTGATGGCTCCATGACGAGCCCGATCATCATCGAGGCCGTCCGGACGCTGGTGGAGCGCCGGGACCTGACGCGCATCGAGGCCGCCGCCGCCATGGAGGCGATCATGTCGGGCGCGGCGAC
>QHTD01000052.1 GCA_003220675.1 Candidatus Rokuibacteriota bacterium
CGGCGACGCAGATCTCACCGTCGCGAAGCTCTACGACATGATCCACCCCAATGCGACCGGCGGCAAACGCACCGCCGTGGACAACGCCACGGTGCGCTCCGTGTTCATCGTCGGGCCCGACAAGAAGGTCAAGGCGATGATCGTGTATCCGATGAGCACCGGCCGCAACTTCGACGAGGTGCTGCGCCTCCTCGATTCGTGCCAGTTGACCGCCAGGCATGTGGTCGCCACGCCGGTGAATTGGAAGCCAGGCCAGGACGTCATCATTCCGACGTCTGTGTCCGATGAGGACGCCAAGAAGAAGTATCCGCAGGGCTTCAAGACGCTGAAGCCGTATCTGCGCACGGTAGCGCAGCCGAAGTAGGCTTCGGCGGACGCCCAGGAGGGCGCCGCGCGGCGCCCTCCTGCATCTACATCGCGACGAACACGCTCATTCTCGACCTCGTTTCGGTCCCCTCACCTCGTCCCAGAGACCGGTCGAGAAGTAGCGCTCCCCCAGATCGTTGAACAAGGTGACGAAGCGTCCTGCTCGCTCGCGCTGCGCGACGCGTTCGACTCCCACCATGTAGGCGCCCGACGATTGGCCGACGAAGAAGCCCGCGCGTGCCAGTCTGATGCACATCTTATAGGCGTCATCGCTCGTCACCGGGATACGCTCGTCGATGACACTCTCGTCCAGGATCGAGGGGACAATGTCCTCAGGATTCCCGAGCGGCTTGAGACCTTCGATTCCGGGGAACGTCTCTGGGAGCACACAAACCAGACGGATTCTGGTGTCGTGCTCCTTCAAGCGTCTCCCCAGGCCCGTCGCGGTGCCTCCGGTACCGACGCCAACGATGACGTGGGTGAGCTCACCTCGGGTTTGCTCGAGAATCTCCGCTGCGGTCGTCTCGTAGTGCGCCCGCCAGTTATCGTCGTTGCTGTATTGGTCACAGAAGAAATAGCGCTTGGGGTCAGCGTGATAACGCCGGTGAACCTCGCGCAGCGCTTCGTCGTAACCTTTCAACGCGTCGGTGAGAATGAGCTGAGCGCCGTGCGCGAGGAGCCGCTTCCTCCGTTCGATGGAGGCGTTGTTCGGTATGACGATCTCGACGGGGTAGCCGAGGACCCGACCGATCATCGCGTAGGCGATGCCTGCATTGCCCGATGAGCTGTCCAGGATGACCTTCCCGGGCTGAAGCCTGCCGTCAGCCAGCGCGCCGAGCAGCATGCGCAACACGGGGCGATCCTTGAGCGAGCCGCCCGGGTTGAGGTGCTCCATCTTCGCCAGCACCTCGACGCCGGGCAGTTCGTCGCCGAAGAGGTGTACCGGCACCAACGGGGTCTGGCCGATCGCACGGAGCGGCGGGTAGCGATCCAGCGACGGCACGATGCGCCGATCCCAAGGCATAGCTGTTTTAGTGCCCCTCCATTCGCCCGCCTTCAGCGGGCGCACGTGTCCTCATGCTCGAACGACGGTAACACCCGCGATGGCTCGCCGCCATTTGTTGTCGCGGAGATGCTCTCCGGATGTTCGCCAGCGTGTCGGCGCCGATCTCGATGTCGCGGCGGCGTACCAGTGGGAACGAACCACCTCTCGGATTATCGCGGCGGGACTGCTCCGAGTCTGCGCCTGATGGCGCGCAGTCGACGACAAGGGCACCAACGCGGCGACGTCGATTGCCCGCGTGTCGTGGTCGCTCGTATGCGACTCATGCCTGAGGTCGGCGATGTGTCGCGCTGCCCGCCGACCGTCATGATGGTCACCAGCATCGTTGCGACAAGCTTCTCTTGCCCATGGCTGACGGCGAAGACATCGCCCGTGCACACCGTAACCGTGCGGCCGGGCTTCGTCACGCGCCCTCGGGCGACGAGCAGCTCGCCTCGCCCCGGCGAGAGGAAGTTCACCTTGTACTCGATGGTCAGCACCTCAGAGCTCGGCAGTGTCAGAGTCATCGCAGCATAGCCACAGGCAGAATCGCCGATCGCGCCCATGACACCGCCGTGGAAGAAGTCGTGTTGTTGACTGACCCCGCTGCTGAACGGCACTTCGATCTCCACCTGCCCGGGGGCCACGCGGCGAAGCGTCGCACGGATCGTCGCGTTGAGGCCCTGCCGCGCAAAGCTCGTCCGGACCCGGCGCTCGAAATCGGGATCGGGCACCTCGAAGATCATCCAAGCCTCCTGAGCATGACGTCGGCCAGTTTCTATCCCGGCACGGTGATGTGGTCGAAACCCTCGGCGAAAAGATAGCCTTTCTCTTTCCCGAGAGCAGCCGCGCGATTCCGCATGCGGGCCTCGACGGTCTTGAAGTCGCCCACCTGGCTCGCGTGACAGCGGATCGCCTCCAGCTTCAGCTCCATGGTGTCCGTGATATCGATGACCAAACGCGGCTGCTCCCACTGGATCAGATAGACCTCGCGCACCTTGTGAGGCTCGTACTCCGGAAGCAATTCGGGAAAGGAGAGGTGGTCACGCGCGAGTGGGTAAACGCAGTCAAGCACGACGCGTCCGGTGATCCGGTGGTCCCGATGCCAGCCGGGGAAGTTGGTGTACGTACGGTGCGGATTCAGGGTGATGATCAGCTCGGGTCGCCACCGGCGGATCTCACGGGTTATGTCACGCCGCAGATTGCGTGTGTCCTCGACCTCACCATCCTCGCAGCCGAGAAACTCCACGCGCTCGACGCCGAGCACTCGTGCTGCTCGCCGCTGTTCCTCTGCTCGAATAGGCCCCAGCTGCTCCGACGTCATGCCGCGGTCGCTCGATCCCTTGTTGCCGTTGGTCACAATGACGTACGTGATCTCGCGGCCCTCCTTGGCCAGCCGTGCGACAGTACCACCCGCCAAGAATTCGGGGTCATCTGGGTGCGCGGCGACGACCATCACGCGCCCATTCGCGCTCGTCATGAGTCTCGTCCTCTCGCGGTGACGGCGGGCGACATGGCGCTGGCTTGGCGGCGGCACTGCCATGCTGTCGCCATAAGGAGTACCGCCCCAAACATAAATGGCGTGGAGAGATCTACGGCATCAGCAAAGAACCCCATCACGCCCATCCGTGTCATGCACCCCTGAGCTCGGCCCGTCGAGGATCGATCCCACAATCGGGGCAATGTACCATGCGCGGGACGACGCGACCGCCACCAGGTTCACCCACATCTTGGCGGATGGCGTCTTCTACTTCGCACCCTCCAGCGCCTGATGCGAAGGCATAGCCTCCTGCCGCATAACCCGCCAAGGGTGTCGCACCCCCACGCCACCACAAAGCCCTTTGAAGAGAACCTCTTCCAGCCGCTCCCGTGAAAGCGGTGCCGCGATGTTGCGCCTGCTGGAAGCCGCTGGGCGGCTGTATCCTCGCTGGATCGGCGCTCGGTTGTCGTTGCGACGTCCGCTAAGCCGCGGTCTCATCGCGGATTCCCATCACGAGTGAGCCGCCCGCTCTCTTCCCTCGGAGCCGTGGCATGGCGGTTGCTCCCTTTCGTACCCGGAGATTTTTTCTCCGGCTCGCTACCCATGCGGCGGTGCGGTGAGCGTCGTGAACCCTGTTACGGGCGGCTCCGGTGTGCCGGGCCGCTTGCAAGACGAAGGAGGCGGCGATGCATCGAATCCTGTTGGTCCCTCTCGCAGTGCTGTTGCTGGCCCTGACAGCGACCGTAGCGGCCGGCCAGAATCCGGTGGCAGTGCCCCCGGAACAGATCCAGGCCTACTTGAAAGGGTATAAAGAGGTCCCGGCTGTTTCCACTCACGCCTCAGGCGAGTTTCGGGCCGAGCTTTACGCGACCGAGCTCTACTACGAGCTGACCTATGCCGACATTGAGGCTCCGGCTACCGTGGCCCAGCTCAGGCTGGCCCAGAAGGGAGTCAGAGGAGGCGCGATTGCATACCTCTGCGGAGGCGGAGGGAAACCAGCCTGCCCTGAGTATTACGGGAAGGTGGAAGGCATGCTGACGGCGGCGGACATCGTCGGCCCGGAGGCCCAGGGTATCGAAGCCGGGCACTTCCGCGAGACGGCGCGGGCCATTCGCGCCGGCGTGGTCTACGTCGAGGTGCGATCGATCCGGTTTCCGTACGGTGAGATTCGCGGACAACTTTATATCCCACCCCCGAAACCGTGATGAAAGTCCCGAGATACTGACGACTGAAGACCCCTAAGACTTGAGAGGAGCCAGGGTCAGACGAGGATGGGGCGGGCGGAAGCACGGGGAACCTTGCCCCCCTCCTCGCACGTTCGCAGGCGAGGAGTTGTACCGCACCTGGTTTCCTGGACACGAGCGGGGAACGTCATCGGGTGGCCCCAGGCGCCGATAGTCGTGGTCGGCTTCCGCGCCTTGTCATCGGCGTCACACCCGACCTCGAGGTGAAAGAGTCGCATCTGATCCTTGCTGAAGAGCGGCTTGCCGAGTATCGCCGCGATCCCAGCCGCGCGCGGCCCGCACGTGACGTCTTCGATCGCCTGACGACTCCGGATCCGATCCGGAATCCGCCGCGCGCTGCTTCGACGCTTTCCCTACGTC
>QHTD01000051.1 GCA_003220675.1 Candidatus Rokuibacteriota bacterium
GCTTCCTGGAGCCACGCGCTTCACCAAGCGGGTCAACTTCATGAGCACGCATCCCGAGGCCTACCGACAGCTCGCCGCAAATCCCGACCTGGTCCGGAAGCTTGCGCGCGTCGAGACCCAGATCAACGCCCGGGAGATACAGTACGTGCCGAGAGCGAAGGTGGCGGCCGCCCAGCCGCTCTTGATGACAGGGGATATCGTCGGCGTCACCACGACGATCGACGGTCTCGACTGCGGGCACTCGGGGTTCTGCTACAGGGAC
>QHTD01000053.1 GCA_003220675.1 Candidatus Rokuibacteriota bacterium
GACCGGCGCGGACGAGCGCACGTTGCGCAGCGTGGACATTCGCTCCCACATCAAGGACGTGGCAACCCGATACGATGTTCCGGAGAACCTCGTCGCCGCGATCGTCGAGATCGAGTCCCGGTTCAACCCGCGCGCCGTCTCCCCCCGAGGGGCCCAGGGGCTGATGCAGCTCATGCCGGCGACGGCGGCAACCCTCGGCGTGGGTGATCCCTTCGATCCGCGAGGGAACATCGAGGGCGGCGTCCGCCATTTTCGTAGCCTGATGGACCGATTCGACAACAATCTGCCGCTCGTCCTTGCCGCCTACAACGCCGGCGAGCACGCGGTGATCGCTCATCGGGGGGTTCCGCCCTATCGGCAAACACGCCAGTACGTGAAGCGCATCCTGCGGCAACTCGACCGCGATGGCGCGAAGACCTCTGACACGGCTCAGCCCGGGCGGAAGGTCTGAGGGGAAGGCTCAGAGCGTAAAGCCGAGCATCACGACCCCCCCGGCGATCAAGGCACCGCCGGAGAGCCAACCGACGACGCGGCCCGCCGGGACCGTCTTCTCCACGAGCACGAACGTGGCGATCGCAGCAACCCAGGCGAGATTCATGACCCCGCCGACGAACAGCAGCGCCATCAGGGCCCAACAGCAGCCCAGGCAGTAGAGACCGTGGCGTAATCCCATCACCAGGGCGCCCCGGCGGCCCTGTCGCCACTCCGCGAGCAGGAAGCCTATCGGGCTTTGGCAGCGCGCCAGGCAGGCGTACTTGAGCGGCGTGAGTTGCCAGAGACCGGCGGCGACGAGCACGGCCGCTCCCGCCAGTGGCGTCAGCGCGAGCGTCGCCTCCGCCAGCACAGCCGCTCGCTGGGAGCCCCACTGCGCGGCGGTGGCTCCAACGCTGAACACACCCCAGACCAGGAGGTAGCCGAGCGTGAAAAGGCCGGTGCTTACGTACGGCGCGTTCGCGTCGAGGCCCCGCCTCAGGTTGACGGTCACGAAGACGAGGATCATGGGTGCCGCGCTCGGCAGCATCATGGCAACCATCATGACCGACCACATGCCGGCGGCCAGGGCGGCATCGGCAGGGGTCCATGGCCCCAGGTGCGCCATGCCCATCTCGGCCATACTTACTGCTTCGTGACTCAGGCGGAGCAGATAGATCCAGGCCAGGGCGACGAGGGCGGTGAGGCCAGCGAGCGTGACAGTGCGCTCATGCCGCAGGACGACTTCGATCCAGCGCGCCATTTGGCGGCGTATGGTAACACCCGGTTGGACGCGGGAAAACGGCTGCCCGCAGCGGCGTCATCGGACGGGAGCCCTGCTCGAAATTAGGACGATGGCCCGGGCGCAAATGTGTCACACTGGTCGCGTCTGGCCCGGTCGTCGGTTCCATCGTGGACCCCTCCTTACCAGACCACGACTCTGGCGCCCTCTTCCGCGTTCCAGGGAGTGACGTCAATAGCGGAAGATCTGCCCGGAGGTGCGCGATGGCACAGAAGCTCTTCATCGGAGGCTTGTCCTTCTCGACGTCCAGCGAGCGGCTGCGGGAGCTGTTCGCTCAGGCCGGCGGGGTCGAATCGGCCACGGTCGTAACGGACCGTGACACCGGGCGCTCGCGCGGGTTTGGCTTCGTCGAGATGGCGACGGCCGAGGCGGCCGAGGCCGCAGTCAAGAAGTTCAACGGTCAGGAGGTCGATGGCCGGACGCTGAAGGTCGAGCTCGCCAAGCCTTCGGGCTCGGGCGGCGGTCGGAGCGGCGGTGGGTACCGCAGCGGCGGCAGCGGCGGCGGGCGCAGCGGGAGTCGGTGGTAGGCGCGAGCCCGAGATGCAAGTCGTCGCATTCTCGACCCCGATGAATCCTCACTGGCGTTGGCGGATCGTCAACTACGCGGGCGAGGTCGTCGAGGAGTCGAACGAGACCTTTCCGACGATCGCCAGCGCCGTAGCGCAGGGGACGAAGCGGCTCGTGCAGATGAACGTCGTTGATCGCTCCGAGCCGGTGCGCGGCTATCGATCGACCACGCACCTCAGGGGCCGCTGAGTGAGGATCGAGGTCGTCGACAACCAGATCGAGGCCGCGCTGAAGGCGCTCAAGAAGCAGATGCAGAAGGACGGCCTCTTTCAGGAGATGAAACGGCGCGCCCACTACGAGAAGCCGTCCGCCAAGCGGAAGCGGAAGCAGGCGCAGGCGCGGAAGAAGCGGCGCCGGGCACTCCAGCGCTCCCGCCCCTTCGACGACGACTGATTCGCGTCCGTACATCACCGTCCCCACGCTCGACCCCCTCCGCTTGCGGATCGCCCTCACGACGCTGGCGCCGAGCTGACCGCGAGCAAGTGATCCGGACCATCGGCCACGGCACCCGGGCCATCGAGGATCTGATCGCACTCTTGCGCGCGCAGGGCGTGGCGCAACTCGTGGATGTGCGGACCATCCCGCGCTCGCGCCGGAACCCTCAGTTTCACCGCGAGGCGCTGGCGGAGACCCTCCCCACCGCCGGCATCGCTTACGTCCACATGTCACGGCTCGGCGGCCTCCGGAAGACGCGCGCGGACTCGGTCAACCTCGGCTGGCGAAACGCGGGCTTCCGCGGGTACGCGGACTATATGGAGACGCCGGAGTTCGCTCGGGGCCTGGAGGCGCTGATCGAGCTCGCGCGGCAGCGACCGACGGCGATCATGTGCGCGGAGACGGTATCCTGGCGCTGTCACCGATCGCTGATCGCCGACGCGCTCACTGCGCGCGGCATCGCGGTCGAGCACATCCTGGCTGCCGGACGGGCCGAGCTGCACGTGCTCACGGCCTTCGCGGTCGTGAGGGGGACGCGCGTCACATACCCGGCGTGAGCGCCCGCCTGGCGTAGCGGAGGAGGTCGCCGATGACGACGGCGCCGGCGAGACTCGCTGGCAACGGCCCCAGCCCCTTTTTGTCTAACGGTAAGAAACTGACCGGACGTCCGCCGTCGCGAGCGTATCGAGCCCATTCGAAAGCCACCGATATCTCCACCTTTTGTCTCTCACATCGCCTGGGAAGGCTCCGGATGTTCCTCCGGATATGCCCGGAAGCCTCTGGTATTCCTCTTGCTGTGCTGATCCCAGTATGCGGGTCCTGATCGTCGAAGATGACCGGTCGGTGGGCACCGTCTTGCAAGACTTTCTCTTCGAGCTCGGCCACGAGTCGGAGCTCGTCCTCTCCGCGGAAGGTGCGCTCGACAGGCTCCAGCAGAACCGTCCCGATTTGGTCCTGCTCGACTTCAGACTCCCCGGCATGAACGGGCTTGACTTCCTTCACGAGCGGCAAGTCAGGGACTCCAGAATCCCCGTTATCGTCGTGTCCGGGATCGCAAGCGAGGCCCAGGCCCAGGCGTGCTTGCGGCGCGGCGCGATCGAGTTCGTCCCCAAACCGATCGTCTTCGAGCATCTACAGCGGGTCCTTCAATCCCTCGAGCCGCAGGTGCCCGCCCGCGAGATCGAGATGGCGAGCCACACCAGCGACCGGCGTCGCACACCTCGAGCGCGGGTCGCG
>QHTD01000023.1 GCA_003220675.1 Candidatus Rokuibacteriota bacterium
CGTCGAGGGGAACCTTCTTGCCCTCGTCGGTGACCTTGCCGTTGCCCACGGCGACGACCTTGCCCTCCTGGGGCTTCTCCTTGGCCGTGTCCGGGATGATGATCCCGCCCTTTTTGACTTCCTTCTCCTCGAGCCGCTCCACCAGAAGGCGATCGTGCAACGGACGAATCTTCATCGGCCGGGTCCCTCCTTCGGATTTCGGAATTCGACGAGCCCCCTTCATCATGGCCCTAGACGCCCCTAAAAGACTCCCCATCGACAGCGATGAACACGATGGCTTGATCCCATGCGGGTCGGTCCACCCAGACGGGCGATGCTACTGATTTCGTGTGCGCTGCTTGCCACACGCCGCCCGCCATTATGGCTTGATGCCAAGGCGGCCGATTCACCCAGGTCGCCGAAGCCACCGATCCCGTGCGCGTATCGACCCCCTGCCACACGCCGCCGGGCGGCTGCCAATCACGCCGGCTCGTCGTTGTCTCGCGGTTGCATTCTTCGAAGCCATCCCTTGAGAATGCCTTCACGATCTCCTCCGGCGCCGCGACCCATCCGTGCTCCTGTTCGATCCACGTCATCAGGCCTCGCTCGCGAAGCTCATTGAGGCCCGTCATCTGTCGCATCGTGTTCTCCCGCTCCCGAGGCTTACTTGCCTCCTCCGATCGCGATCGCCGCCCTCCGTCGGTGCGCCTGGCTCAAGCGGTGGCCGCCACGGGTTCGCATTCTCAGGCGATGGTGGGGACGGGCTTGGCCGTCCCCACCAAAGACCTGTCGGCTTCGGACTGGTTACCGAGCGGCGATCTTGTGCCAGGTCGAGTTGGAAACCTCAGAGGCTTGGACCTGAGGAGTTCCTTCAACCACCTTCGCCATGGCCTTCAGCACTTCTGGATAGGCTCCGCGGTGATAGGCTTCCGCGTTCTCCTTCTGCTCCCACAGACTGATTCCGACCGCTTCCCTTCCTTCCGAGGGGACGAAGGTGATCTCGTCCTTGAAGCCTTGCTGTTTCCGAAGGACGGGAATGACTTCCCGCTCAATCAACTGGGTGAACTCCGGGACGCTATTGGGCTTCAGCTGCATGCGAACGGTACGAGCAAACATGTCGACCCCCTCGGTGGACTAAGAGGAGCGCTATTCAGATAACCGGACTTAGTTCAGGCTACCTGGAGGCAGGAGCAGAATCGCCCGAGCCGTTCACTACCGTAAGTCTATTAACTTTAGTTGTCAAGCAAGATACGATATGGATACTAAACCGGTAAATACTTAAGCAAATAGAGTTAATAACTGAGGAGGCTCAGGATGGACGTCCCGTTAGTGATCAGGCAGCGGCTAGAAGAATTGGGGGCGGAGCAGAGAGCTCTGGCAACCGCCGCCCAAGTGACGGAGTCCTACATTTCACAGTTGCTGACGCGCAAAAAAGCGCCCCCTGCACCGAACCGGACGGACATTTACGACAAGATGGAAACCTTTTTGAAGCTCCAGCGCGGTGAGCTCTCGAAGCTGGCCACGCTTCAGCGCGAGGAGGAACTGAAGCGAAGATTGGGGGACCCACTCACACCCTTGTTTAAGGAAGTTCGAGAATTGATTCTTCACAAATCCAACCCCGACAACCGAACGGAAATACGCGTTATTTTTGAAAAGCAGTCCTTCGGCGAACTCGAACGCCTCGTCACACAAAAGCTTCTCGACGTGGTCAAAAGAGTTGCCAAAGAGGAATTGGAGAGTGAGCACTGGCTCCGCACGGTGGCTCGACTCAGCGATCGAAGCTACGAACAGATGCGGGTCACGGTGCTCGAGTTTCTGGATACGGATATCTTCAACCTGTCGATTGAACACTGCGTCGCCTTCTTGGATCCGCTCATTGAATCCTGGGGCATCGACCTCGCGACTTTTGACATGGAAGTTGTCTTAAACCGCCGACTGGCTCCGGGACCCCCGAAGAAGTTTGGGTTTGTGGAACGGGAACCCGAACAACCGTTCGATGAAGAGCCGGGGCTCAAAGACTTCCTTCAAGATCCGTCCCTCAGCGGGGATGCGACCGAGGAGGAAATCGCGTTTCTGAAGAAACTGAGATTCGGCCGAAAGCGGCCGGCTCCCCTCTATTATTACCGGGAGCTGCAGAACCTCAGAGACCGTCTCCATTTTCGCACTACGTAGACCGACATGGGAGCGCTCGTGCAGCTGACCGAGGATCATTGTGGTGAGCCGGAGCAGACCGTAGAGGGATGGCAGGGGCGTTGCGGTCGTCCATCCAATTCATGAAGGCCTGGATTTCTCATCTGCCTGTGGGTAGATGCCTGTGGTAGCTATGCGGGCAAGCACCTGACTCGACATGGGGACGGCCTCCCTTTGCATTAAGAGGTGAGATCGCGGCGGCTCATCGCTCGTGCTCCTGCTGCCCGTAGCCGAGGCGATGGAGGTCGCTCATATGGTCCTGGATCATCTGGTCGCCACCACGTTGTAGGTCGTGACAGCCTCTCCGCCGCGTACCTGAACGGGGATCGGGGAACTCGGCGGGGAAGAGATGAAACCCTCCGCCTTGACCACCCCTTCCTTGGAAATCGACGGCGCCGGTGCCGGCTCCGGGCCGTCCACGAGCCTGGCTCCGTCAGCGTGCATCCACAGAGGAAGACACTGGAGAGAAACACACCTTAGCTTGCGGAAATCGATCAGCGCAATCTTGATATGCGACGGTGCGGCCGATGCTATTTTCCGACGAAGCTCAGCCGTACACGCATCGGTCCACCCCTTCAAGTCCTCCTCCTGAATGTGTAAGAGTCGGTCGTGAGTGAATCCGAAGCTCGCCTGCCGGAGGATCTCAAACTTCTTCTCGACTAGCGCTCGCCGGGCTTCATTCAGAGGCGAGCTTTGTTCTCGCTTTCTCTTTTTAGAGAGGAACATGAACACGGGGCACCTATGTCGCGTGCGCTGGCGCGACGCCAGTTGATCCGTGCCCGTTATCCTTCACGATCCGGTAGAGAACCCACCCGCTTGCGTCTTGACCCCCGACGCGCTCGGCCCGCTCGAACAAGCTGAGCCGGCTTCTTCGCGGAGTCGATGGATACTCCGCGAGAACCGCATTCCGGCCCAACAGGACCGCCGCCGCTGGTAACGGCGCCTCAATGCCGTAACGCGCCAAGATCCCCCGCCTCTCGTTGTAGAACTCCATGAGCCACCTCATCCCATATCTCCTCGTGCCTTCCAGCCGCGGCGGTCTCTGTTCTATCGGAACCGAGCCGGGCCCGCTCCAGCAGGCCAGCGGAGGTACCGGAATGTCGTGTAGTGCTGGCGGTCCGGATCCCAGACCTTGATGCCGTCCGAGAGCCGTTCGGTCATCGGCCCTACCCGAGGCAACTCCTCCTTTACCAGCGCCGCGCGCTGCTCAGCCTCACACTCCGCGTTCGTGTCGTACGAGGTGACTTGGTACGTAGGGCCGGCGAGCGGCATCAGCTCAGCGGCGCGGTAGACGCTTAGGTCGTGCCATAGGACCCAGGCGAACATCACGACGAGTGGGGTCATGCCCTGGTCCTCCCCGGCCGCGTCCGGGACAACGAGATTGGAAAGCCATTATCTTCTCGAGGGCCTCGCCTCCACCCGCCTCCTGAGCGGATCTCTCCTGACCCCGATGCTCCCCTGCAAGCGTTGGCGAAAAGCATTTGGTGTTCAGCGAGCTCCAGCCCCGGAAACACGCGAGCCCGCCCGAGGACGTCCTCGCGGAAACTGAGGAGAACCCTGGTCTTATTCGCGAACATCGCCACCCCTGCCTCTCACGACATCCCCGAGGATAAGGACCCCGAGAGGGTCACGTTCCTAAGCGTGCGCGACCGGCGCGGGCCAGATCTTGCGCTGGAGCGTGATCATGAGGGCCGCCCCGACGAACGCGGCAATACCTGTCCCGCCCCAACCCGCCTTCGGCGCCCCCAGGGTTTGGAAGATCCCGCTCCCCACGACGCTCCCGCCGAGACCGAAAATGACGTCCCAGACCAGCCCGTACCCTCCGCCCTTCATGACGATCCCGGCCAGCCAGCCGGTCATTATTCCGACGAGAACCGCCCCTCCGAACATTTCGAAATGCATGACTCGTCCTCCTCGATCGGGTGCTCCGGCCTTGCGCCCCGCGATCTCGCTTGACTTACTAGATATCACGATATAAATTATATATCAACTAAAAAACATATAAATACTAGACGGCGGCGCGGGCGGGCCGGTCAGGAGTCAGCTGGGCCGACAGGAGATGGCGATGTTCATGAATAAGACGAAAGTCCTCCTCATTCTCACGCAGGATGTCCTGGACGGGGCTCGGGTCTTGGCGGGGAAGGCGACGGCCGCGCTCAAGCTCCCGGTGAGCCTCCAGATTGTCCTCCGGGCCCTCATCGAGGTGGGGCTGAAGCAGAAGGATCGCCCGGTCCTCCTCGCGAACATTGAGGACCAGGCCAAGGCGGTTCGCCTCAAGCGGGCGCGGCGCCACGAGCAGGGCTGAGGGGAAACCGACCAACCTCTGGTCTGGACCTCCGCCCGGGGGGCTGAGCGGCCGGGGGCCGCAGAGGCGCAGAACCTGAGGAGAGCGTTCCAGCGACGAGACGAGCCGGAGCGAAGGGGCTCGATGCCAGACACGCGTGACGACAACCAAGCGCTGAGGATCAGCGTCTTAGCAAGGAGACGGCGATGTCGAAATGGATGGGGTTGACAATCTTGGCCGCGGGGGTGGCGATGATCCTCGGCTGCTCCCAGCAGCCGTCAGGGACGGCAGCGATCATTGAGGACAAGACCTACACGGTGACGCCGGCGTCGGTGACGGTGAAGGCCGGGATCGTCACGGGCGAGGTCACGGAGATGAAGGTCACGGAGCGGGTCGAGAAAGGCTCCGACCGTGTCGTCTCCCCGGCGAAGCTCACGGGGACGCTCAAGCTGAAGAATACGTCCGCGAATGAGACCGTCCGCCTTGTCGCGGGCAAGATCCTGTACATCGATGCCCAGGGGCAGCCCATCAAGCTCGAGGAGTCACGGACCGAGCCGGTCGTCAAGTTCGCCACCTACGGCAGCGAGCGGCTCGACCCCGGGCAGGATGCGACCCAGTCCCTGGACGTGGAGTTTCCAGCCGAGGCCCTGAAAGCGAAGAAGCTGAAGGAGATCCGGCTGGAGCTCGCGTACATCCCGTCACCGTACCGGGAGGAGAGTATTAACTTCACCGTGTCGATCGGCGCGGGCAAGTAAGCCAGGGAGGTGGCTGCCTTCCGGAGTCACCTCCAGCTCCGGCTCGGACGTCTTCGGGGGCACGTGGTGGTGCCAGCGCGGTTTCTGCGCTGGGAGCGGGAGAACACGATGCGATCGATGGCCTCAATGAGCTTCGCAAGCGGGGCAGGATGACGTGGATCGCCCAGGAGCACGGATGGGTCGCAACCCCGGAGGACATCGTGACGACACTCTCGAAGGATGGTTTCGAGGAATGCAAGCGCGAGATGATGACGAGCCGGCGTGATCTCCGGCCGGCGGCCGGCGTGTGGCAAGGGGTCAATCCGCGCACGGGATCGGTGGCCTCGGCGATCTGTGTGACTCGCCCGACCCGGCATCAAGCCATCGTTTTCATTCCGATCGATGGGGAGTCGCTCACGGACGACCACCGCGACCCAGCAGTCGAGGGTGATCCGTATACGGAGGAGGGGGGAGAGGGCTGACGCCTCACAACGATGGTGCCGAGGGAAACGGTCGCCATCTCTCCCTCGGACCACTACGCCTTCGAGGGCCCGCCGGGCTCGAAGGCTCCGGCATCCCGAATCGCCGCTCGCGCTTTCTTCTCGACCTCCACTGAAATCGCCGCCATCTTGTGAGCGCTCTTGGCGTGCTCGGCGGTCTTCTTCATCACCTCGCTGTCATCCTTCCCTCGAGCCACGAAGTTGCAGCCGGCCATCAGATCGGCGCACCTGAGTTCTCTCACCGTGCGAAAACCCTCCTTTGGATGGTTCATGATCTCCCGAATGAAAGGAATGGCAACGAGCGGATGCCAATCCTCAGCTCGAGCCACTGACTAGATAGTATTCAGTTCTTCCCGCTTTTTTCAAGGTCTAGATCTCAGGTTCAAATTCCTGGATGGTTCTGCCAAAGGTTGGACGATCTCGCCTTCGGAATCGCCGGCGCACACTCGAAAACCAATCGCGCGGTTCAACGACTCCGACGTCTCGCGCGCCGCTGCCGCGAAGCTGAT
Source organism: Candidatus Rokuibacteriota bacterium (assembly GCA_003220675.1). Taxonomy (GTDB): domain Bacteria; phylum Methylomirabilota; class Methylomirabilia; order Rokubacteriales; family CSP1-6; genus 20CM-2-70-11. The sequence continues at coordinate 6,197 of QHTD01000023.1, forward strand.
CTGAAAAAGGAACGGCGCAGTGGGAGCGATCGTCGGTCGTCTCGATGATGGCAAAGCTCAAGCGCACGTACCAATCTCATTTCTTGATAAGAAGTGCAAGCCCATCGGCGCATGCTCGGGCTACAGCAGAGCCAGCCTTTTCTTGCCCGGGCATCTTATCCCAACCACCTTTTTCAATGACTTCAGCTCTCTGCCAGCTGCTTACTTCCCCGAGTTCTTTAAGTTTCTTTTCATAGTTCGGTTGCTTCATAAATTGGGCGACGCAGATCGCCGCCTGACTCGCCAAGACCGCCTCTTTGGTCATCGTTTGGGTCGTGCTGGAGGTTGTCCAGCCACCCCACGCAAAGCCGATGATCATTGCGATGACTGCCCCACAAATAAGGCCCCACACTCCATACTTAATCTTCGCTGTAGTCTCTGGCTTCATTGACAAGACCTCCTGAACCGGGATTTCCGGTATGGCCCCGGGGCTCGTGTGCCCGGCGCTTCCGGGTTAGGTCACACCGAGTGGCAAGTCCCCAAAACACATTGGTGAGCCGTCAGGGATTCGAACCCTGGACCCCCTGATTAAAAGTCGGCCTCCGAAGAATACCAAGAAACACCCCTTTGTCCAGGAATGACCTTAATAGCTACACGCACGTCTTCCAGTAAACGCCGCTCGCCGGTGATCCCGTAGAGATGGCCGACGAACAGCAAGCGCAGGAGGACTTCCGGATCAATCGAGGGGCGTCCGGGCGGGCTATAGAAGTCCTTCAGCCGGTCCCGCACGAAGCTGAATCTGATCCTCGAGGCGGAGATAATAGAACAGCAATTCCTTCCGGGTTTGCTGACCCATCATCGTGGGCGCCCTCCTCGGCTCCACCCTACGCGGAGGCTCGGAGAACGCCTGTGGTTGAGTCGTGATCACGTTTTCGCGAGCTTCATCAGCGATTTACCCGTCGCGTCTCCCTCTGGAGAGAACGCGACTAAAACACACAGCCTCTTGAGCCGGGCTTCGCGACAGTCCTTGCGAGGAACCTAAGACCGTGACATCTTTTCCCCGAAAGTGAAACGGCCCGTCACCTTACGGGCGAGCCCTTTCAAGTTGTGGGAAGGGGGTGACCGCAGATGTCTCTGATGTGTTCAATCGCAGCATGTAAGGCAAAGGCGGGGATGTGCACGCATGAGAAGGTGACGGCGGGTGTGATCGCGCTGCTCGTCGTTGGCTTTGTCGTGGCGAGGGGCTTGAGCCTCTTCTAGGGATCCGCCGGGGCCGCGGGAGACGGCAGATCGAAAGCGCCAACGAGTAGCACACCGGTGAAGGTCATTCAGCTGCGCGATTATGGCCGTCGCGTGCGTGCGGGTGTCCACGGGCAGCAGGTCCACGACCAGATCGCCAAAGCGTTGAAAGCCTCCAGCCGCGTGCGCCTTGACTTCGCCGACGTCGAGTCCGTCGGCGCTACGTTTCTCGATACCAGCCTCGGGGCGCTCGTCGCGCGGCACGGTGCGACGGTCCTTCGGTCGATTGTGTTCACGCACTGCAGTACAAGGATCGAGGCGAGCATCGTCAAGGCGTTAAGCCAAGCGGCACCGCTCCGCGGGCTTCTTAACTTTTCCGGACGCCGTGACGCTTCCTAAGAAATCAACGGATATCAAGGAGCTTCTGCTTGAAGTCGCTCTACTCTAGTCTAGTCATCCATAGGGGCAATCTGTCTTACCGAGGCGAGCCGGGGTACCGCCGATAGCGACGTGGGACGTCCAGCCCGAGGAAACGCCACATCGGTTGGCGGACTTCGGCCACCGGGTCCGATTCACCGCGCGCTGGGTCGCCACCTCGCACCATTCCGTAAAGTATTCCGGCGCGGCACGGTCTGTCCCAGCTTAGAGTGTTTCCGTAGCTGAAGAGTGGCCGTGACCGGTGTTGGGCAGCGAGGGGGGGGCGTTACGACACACCGACAAGAGTTCGACGTGAGCCCGCCGAGCGGGCCAGCCATTCGAGCTTCAGAATCGACAAGAAGCCTGAAATTCGGGAACGATAACGCCTTCCAGCTCGAGCTCCGGCGACGGGTCGAAGAGTATTTTCGAATTACCGGCCGACGCCAACGCGACTGTTGGCAGATGTACCTGAAGACGATCCTCCTCCTTACCGGCTTCGCCGCTTCGTATGTGTTGCTGGTGTTCGGGGCCCAGACCTGGTGGCACGGACTGCTGCTGGCTATTCTGCTCGGGCTGTCCGCCGCCGGAATCGGCTTGAATGTCCAGCACGACGGAGGCCACCAGGCCTATTCGAACTCCGTCTGGGTCAACAAACTGATGGCGATGACGCTGGAGTTGATCGGAGGAAGTTCCTACCTGTGGCGCTGGAAGCACGTCGTGTTCCATCACACATACGTCAATATCACCGGCCACGACACCGACATCGACCTCGGCATCCTCGGTCGGTTGACCCCGCATCAGAAGCGCCTCGCGTATCACCAGTGGCAGGGTTTGTACCTCTGGCCGCTCTACGGATTGCTGGCCATCAAGTGGCAGCTCGTTGATGATTTCCACAAGCTCATCCGCGGCCGGATCAGTGCGCAGCGATTTCCTCGCCCTAACGGCTGGGAGTTGGTGATTTTCGTTGCCGGAAAGGCGATCTTCTCGACCGTGGCATTCGGGATTCCGCTCCTCTTCCACTCCGTCGGGGCTGTACTGATCTACTACGTGATCGCCGGCCTGGTCGCGGGAACCGTGCTGAGCGTGGTGTTCCAGGTGGCGCACTGCGTGGAAGAGGCGGAGTTTCCGCTGCCCGGAGAGGAAACCGGGCGTATCGAACGCGCGTGGGCCGTCCACCAGGCGGAAACCACTGTGGACTTCGCCCGGCGCAGCCGCGTTGTCGCATGGCTCCTCGGCGGCTTGAACTTTCAGATCGAACACCACCTGTTTCCACGGATCAGCCACGTGAATTACCCGGCCATCTCCAAGGTGGTGGAAGAAACATGCCGAGACTTCGGGATCAAGTACGTGGAGCACACGTCATTCCGGGCAGGCATGGCATCGCACTTCCGGTGGTTGCGTCGGATGGGGATGCCGAGCGCGACCGGACGACATGACCTGCACGGTGATCAGCCACCACAGTAGCCCGCCGTCTTGCATGCAACCCGATTAGGGCACATTTATCAGACCCAGCGTAATTCCGTTGGTGCGGCCGACGCGGTCCGTCGTGGACAGGACGTCCGCGATCGGCTAAGAACGAGGCCCGATGGAGACCACCGAATACCGTGGCTACCGGATCAAGGCCACCTCGCGAGAGGGTGAGCCCCGCGTCTGGCAGGCACGCTGGACGGCCGTCCGCCTCAGCGGCTCAGGCGCCCACTCGAAAAGTGGATCTGTCCGCGGGACGTTCACAGGTGAACGCGAGGCTGATGAGGCCGCGCTTGGCGAAGCGCGTGCCTGGGTCGATCAAAACGGACGACAAGAACGGTTACGGCGGGGCCAGAGGTGAACACGTTGGACGAGCCGGGCGATTCTCTTTGTCATGTTGGGAACGTGACTCGCACGCTGCGACCACGCGGCGGCCACCCAACTTATCCACGCATCGCAGTCCTCGCCTCGCGTGACAGACAACGGGCGCGGGTAGCCATCTCGCACGCCACCGCCGCTGATGCTCGGGCGGTCTTCGAGCGCTACAGCAGCGAGTCTGCGCGGGCGGGCCAACACGTCCGTGATGTCGTGGACGGACTCAGCGTTCCGTTCTTTGCCACATCGGAGGCTTAAGACGATCAGCCGCCTCCTTGGCGAGACTCGTCTCGACTCGATTAGCGGCGCCCGGCACGGGCAGGCAGCCAAAGGAGTACCATTAGGCGGGAGACTCGGCCTGCGGGAAGGCGAGAGATCCGATCATCTGCCGACGTCCAGGAAGTGACCCGGACTGCAGAACATCCTCAGAAAGGGGTCCGCATCATGACGCAGCCTCGGCGCGAACCGCCCGAAATCGACGAGCGGAAGCTCGAAGTCGTCCGCGAGATGCTGCGCAATGGCTTCCCCGGGTGGGCCGTCGAGGACGCCGCCGACGAGCTTGACCGCGCCACTCGATTTTTCAGCGTTCGCCAAGGCAGGGAGCCACGCCACCGCCTCTCGGTATCGCGCGAGTTCTTCCACGATCACCCGATCGAGCGCATCGAGCCGCTCCTCCAGAGCTGGCGTCTCGTCGGCGCGCTGAAGCAGGCAGGCCTCCGCCCTGTGGTCGTCGGGAGCATCGGAGTCCACATCGGGGGTTGACTGCTTCTTGCAGCAGCGCGGGTTAACGCCGGACGAGGAGGACTACGTGCCGGCGGAGGAGCCGTAGGGAGAAGAACGCCACCCCCTGGACATCTCGTGCGTCCCGGTCCTGCACCTCTTGTGGTCTCGGAGCGCCTGCCCGGCCAGCGACGCTGACCGCCGAGTCGCCCCGTGGTCGCACAGGTCCTTTCAGTGCGTCAACGCTCGTTTCCTCGCCCGCGACATCTTTTTGATCTGCAGCTCGCGCCGGCTGGCCGACGCGCGGTCTCGCTGCGGCTCGAGGTAGACCAGCTTCACCGGCAGTCGGGTGCGCGTATACTTCGAGGCCACGCCCTGGCTGTGCATGGCAAGGCGCCTGTCGAGGGCGTTGCTGATGCCTGCGTAGAAGGTGCCGTCGGCGCACTCGAGGAGGTAACAGAACCATCGGTCTCGCACCCCGGCATTATCCTTCAAGCTGTGAGGCTCATGGAGATGATCGACGCCTACCTCGACGTGCCTGGGGAGATCCGCCTGAAAAGTAGGAAGCGGGCCGCGCCCCCATCGGCAAGATCGCCGGGCACCAGGTGCGCAGCCAGCCCAACGAAGTCACACTGGCGACGCTGCTGGCCGCAAAAGCCGCCGGCGTCAAGGCATCGTGTTCGCCTCGGTCAACTTTAATAAGTACCCTAAGGCGGCGGATCTCCTCGAGGCCATGATCGAGGAGAGGATCCGGCAGGCCCCGTCGCGACCGACGCGCCGTTAACGCGGCCCGGCTGGAAAGAAGGAGGGTCGCCACGGGTGTAGACGCGCCCAGTCCGCCGTAGCTACCGCCTCTTCGTCGTACTCGAAAACGTCCTGACGTGGGAATCCTACTGGTACTACCTTTTGCCCTAGAGAAAGCTTCTGATACCCCGACTCGTCAGTTACGTACACAGCGTCCTCATCGAAGTCCCAGACGCGCCTCACGTGATACTGTCTTTTAATATCTCGTACTATAACGTTAGTTCCTCTTTGATTTGGCATGGCAATCTTCATTAGTAGTTAGGCATCTTGCGGCGGCCACACCGAAAGGACGGCCTTGCCAGATGTGCGTTTCAGGTCATGAATCTTCATGCAGCGCTCCTTCGGTGGTCGGTGGACTGGACGTTGACCACGCCTTCGATGACTGCAGCTCCTAACGGCCCGTGAAGGCGGCGCCAAGGAACCCTGCCGCGTGCGCGGCAACCTGTCTACCGAGGCGAGCCGGGGTACCGCCGACTGCTACGTGGCGCGTCCAGCCCGAGCGGACTCTACGCCTTTTTCTTCCACGGCGCCAGTGGCGCCTTGCGGTCGATGTTGCGAGGCGGGCTGAACGGTGACCACGTTTTTATCGTTCGCCAAACGATGAAGGAACGTCAGGCGACCTCGACGTCCGCGCAGAACTCATCCTTGCGCTCGACGGGCAGCAGCCGGGGCGGAATGCGGCCCCGGTGCAGCAGATCGCACATGCGCCGGTTGTTCTCGGCCCAGCCGTCATCGTCGTCCTCAGCGTGGTGAGCGCACGCTCTACCTCGAATTCGGTCCGGGGGAAGTCCCATGCCGGATAATCGGAGGAGAGCCGGAGGCATACCTCACCCGGCCGCCGCGTGGGCGTCCAGCCCGAGCCGGATTCTACGCCGCGCCGCGAAACGCTCCGAAGCCGCTGGAGGGATCGTCGAGCCGCTGACAGACGTCATCCGCGCCAGCGGCTTCTGCGGCGCCAGATTCCGGCACGTCCGTGTGTGCGCGACGAGCGACTCCCTCAGATCGGCTCCGCACTGGCGGCAGAGGTAGCAGCCGTTGCCGATCTCCGTCCCGAGTTGCTCGGGCGTGTAAGCTCGGCGGCACGTCTCGCAGAACGCCACGGGATGGTCCGGGCACAGCTCGAAGAGCAACGACCTGAGTCGGACAAACAGCATCACAACGCGCGCATCATGTCATCGAGCACGAGCCTGTCAAGTACCGGCAGCGAAATAGTTCGGTGAAAAGGTGTGGATTCTGGTGGATAACGCCAGACTACACGAACACTCTCATCCATCTTCTTCAGTGGATAGCTCTACACCTGCTTGCGGGACTTTTTCCACCGTGCCCGCGCCGCCTTGTGGCGCTAGGGCAAAAGAATCTTCCGGTCTTCACCGGAATCTGTACCGGGCCCAGCATTCATGCGGCTCGCAGTGACCGGCGCCGCTCGGCCGTGGCCTTCTGGACTTTGAGCAGGAGGTACTTGTGATCCCGGTAGCCGCGGCCGGCGCTTGGGACGAAGGACGCCCGCTACGACGGGAAGCGCGGAAGAAACGGGAAGGCGCGCTCGCCAGTTGGACGCGCCCGATGCCAACTGTGCCGCTCCGGTCCGCTGGATGAGTTGCTAGCCATCGACACAACGGCGTCGGGTCGCGCAACTGACGCCGCGATGAGCAGCCACACCTCACAAAATTCCTCGAACCGGTAGCGGCCCGTCTTTGCGACCTTCTCGCTCACACGAAGCCGGAGCGCGGTGGGCTGGTGCTGCAGCGGGATCGCATACGCTGGGGACTTCCCTTGCGTTGCGTTTCGACTCTCTCTCGCTCTCAAGCCGCTTCGAGGATCTGCGGCACCCTCGTCGCCGGAGAAGTCGGTCACCTTGATGCCGACGATGCGACCGCCAACACGGACCTCGACATCAGCACCTTTCTCGCGGCCGTACTTCGCCATCGGATTGGCGAGATCGGCGAACGGCAAGGCGACGACATCAAACAGACGCCTCGTGACGGCTGCCTCGTAATCAAACTTCATTGCCATGCCCATCCAGTTTGCCACAGGTGGCCGCAGCTCCCGCAGCCAGCTCACGGAGCGGCCACCCTTACCCGCAACGCCAGCATCTCGCCGAGGCTCGCCCCCTCTCGCGCCCACGTCTCACGATGTCGGTTGCCGGTTGACGATGCAGCTGCCTGTCGCCTGGGATGTTCTCGATAGAGGTGGTCTGGCAGATTCGGGAGCGCTCGGCGCAATGCTACTCGACAGTCCTTCAAGGTGGCTTTCCGACAGGGCATGAGGGCAGCGCGGTGGTTCTCTCCTCTACGCAACAAGCGAATCCTCCCTCTGACCGTTGGGTTCTGAGGGCAATCGCGGGCGTGACCGGCACCAAATCCGCCCAGCCGATACCTAGAAATCGAGGCTTGGTCGGATCGTAGTTAGGCGCCGTTGTCCATCTTCCGGCGTGGGTTCACGGACAAATCGCGAACAGCCAGGGCCGATCGGTCCCGACTCGTCTGCCATCGACGAGGCGGGTTACCGCCGCAGGACCGCCGCAGGTGAAACCGAAGGCGCGTAAGTATTTGTGAAATTGGTGCCCCCGGGGTGACTCGAACACCCGGCACGCAGTTTAGGAAACTGCTGCTCTATCCGCCTGAGCTACGGGGGCACGCGGACTTACGAGGCGCTCCGGGTCGATTCTACCGCTTTGTGCTGAGCAGTTCCTGGACTTCCTTGAGGCTTCTCCCCTTCATCACCAGCCAGGACGCGCAGGTGTGCCGGAGGTCATGAAACCGAAAATCGGGAATCTTGGCCTCGCGACAGGCGCCCTCAAAAGCCGTCCGGATGCTGCCCCACGAGCCGTCGCCGTGGCGCTTGCGGAACACGAGGCCGGCCGGCTCCGCCGACTTCGTACCAGGCGCGTTCGTCGGGAGCGCGGCACGCGCCGCAGCATAGAGCGGCTGGAGCGCGTCGTACACTGCTCGATTCATCGGGACCTCGCGCCGGCGCCCGTTCTTGGTCTGCTCGAGCAGCAGGACGCCGCGGGCGAAGTCGACGTGCTCCCAGGTCAGTCCGAGGATCTCCCCTTTCCGCATGCCCGTGTTGAGGGCGATCGTGACAATCGGGAGCAGATATGGGCTCTTACGTCGCCGCCGTTCTGCCGGGTGGCCGGACCCCGCTTCGCGGCAGGCTGGCCCGAGTCGATAACCTCAGATCAATCGCCACGTCGTCCTCGTCTGAGGGCGCTGCCACGACGCGCGCCACGGGGCGGCCCACCCGTGCAGTCTGTCGCAGGCGATCTTCGCCTACGTCCGGTGCCTCGCCGAAAAACCCGCGCTGAACCGCCCAAGAGAAGGAGAACAACAAGAAGCTCGCGACGAGCCCGTAGAGGACGCTTCTCGCGACGCGCATCGGGGGCCTCCCCTAGAACCCCGTCGCGAACGTGTAGATGTGGCCGTCCGTGGCCCCCACGTGGATCTTGTTGAGATCGTAGTTGAAGGTCGGGTCGCCCATCGTGCCCGCGACCCCGGTCGCCGGCACCTGGGCCGCGTCGCTGCCGTCGCTCACCAGGAGCCGGTGCACCTTGCCGTCCGAGCCCCCGATGTAGATGTTGCCCGCCCCGTCGTCGACCGGCGTCGACACCGTGGCCGGCGCCCCCGTCGGCGTTGTGGTCCAGTTCGCGCTGAGCGCCGTGCCGTTGAAGTCCACCGAATGCACCGTCGCATTCCGACTGAAGATGATCGTGTCCGTGCTCTTGGTCCGCAGCTCCAGCGCTGCCGCCGCCCAGCTGGTGCCCGTCTGGGTCGCCGTCACGGAATTCGTCACGCTGGCCGGCGTCGCGCTGGTGTTGTCGGTCAGCGCGCCCTTCACCCAGCTCGAACCGCCAGTCGTCTCGTTGACTTGCCTGAGATTGCCCTGATTCGCGCTCAAAGTGCCTGTTGCCCCTTGGTGCGCGAAGCCGGCCACCACCCAGTTATTGTTGTCCTGCGTCGTCACGCTCACGGTCGGAGCGGTCCCGCTGCCCGAGTTCGTGCTCGTGCGGCCCAGCGCCCCCACGCCCGAATACTGCGCCACGGCGCACACCACCTCCGAGCCCGCCGCGAGGTTGACCGTCACCGTCGTCGAGGCCCCGGCGGCCACCTTCGCGCTCCAGATCTCGGTCCGCGCGTTGCCGGCGTTGTCCATGTAGACCTCTCGGCTATAGGTGGAGGCCCCGTCGGAGATCGTGGACACGGGAGCCGCCCCCCCACTCTGACGAAGCGCGACGACGACGATATTCGTATTGCCGGCCGTCACCGAGGGCAAGGTCGCCGCGCACGAGGTCGAGATTCCGTTACTGGCCGTACTAGCCGAGTTGACGTACGCGACCGAGGTCGTCTGACCGATAGTGTTGTAGCTGATCGGCCACGGCATCCCCTTGATCGGGCCGGCACCGCTCGCGGGCGTGTGACTGACGACCGTGTTGTCGCTGACCTTGATCGCCTTCAGGTTCCCCAAATTGGTCCCC
>QHTD01000024.1 GCA_003220675.1 Candidatus Rokuibacteriota bacterium
AACCCGGCGGACACAGCAAGCGCGTGACCGCGTTCAGAGAGACTGGGCAGAGCCCGTGTCAGGATGCGACGGACGACGAAGAAGAAGACCACCGCGTTGGTGGCGTGCAGGAGGAGGCTCATCAGATGATACCCGACGGGATTCATGCCCCAGAGCAGGTAGTCCAGGCCGAGGGTCATCCACGTCAGCGGAATGTAGTGGCCCTGGTGCGTGGTCCACATCCAGCGGAGGTGGGTCCAGGCGAGGCCCCGATAGTGAGGGTTGTCGAGGAAATTGTCATTATCATCAAGGTTGACAAACTGGTTCTGGAGGGTGGGCAGGAACGCAGCGCAGGTGATGAGAGCAATCACCACCGGCACCAGCCACCGGACCCATCGCTCGGCCGGAGTGCGGACTACGAGCTCACGCGGCGATGGTCCCGGGTGGTGGCGATTGGCGGCCGCTCTAAACTTGCTCCGGCGGCTCATTGGTGCGCTCGAAATCTGCTCAAGATCTAATGTCTCACGGGTCGTAGTAGTTTTGACAATTCAGGAAGACACAAGAGCGACGGGGCGATGAGCAGATCGAAGATACGCGAACTAATGATGGGGCAACGGCCTCCGCGACGTCCTCGACCCGAAGAGCCGAGGGTGAGGAGGAGGACCGTCGACGCCTACACCGATACCGCCGTCACGTCGAACTTGACCTCGGTCGCGGCCGCGACCGTGCGGTAGAGGGGTCAGCGGCTCCGGTAGGTCCGGACGAGGTCCTCGGCCTGCCCCTGCGTCACGCCGGCAAGCTCGAAGCGCATCGTGACGCTCGCGAAGCGGTTCGGCTCGGCGGCGGTGCGGACGCCCTCGATCGTGATGTCCATCCGCTTCAACGGCACCCCGGTCTCCCGGGCGTGCACCTCGATGAGCGTCACGCCGCAGGACGAGACGCCGGCGAGAAATGCCTCGCTGTTGGTGAAGGCATCGGGCTGGGGGTGCGTCGACGAGTCGAGGGTGAGGCGCTGGCCCCGCACGTGGCTCACCGCGCGGCCGATCGTGCCGCTGCTCGAGGACCGGATCGTGTCGATCTTGTCACTGCTCATGATGGCTCCTCCGTTCAGGCTCCGCAGATTACGACGGACTAGAGCACGTGGAGCAGCGGCCGCGCGGCGAGCTCGGCCGGCTTCCAGAACCCGCTCTCCCCAAACCAGCGGAGCGCTTCGACGGGGTCGGCGCTCTTCACGAGCGCGAGTGTCTGGCCGTCTTCGAAGAAGCCGCCAAACCCGACGCGCCCGGCGCCGCGCATCTCGATGAGCGCGAACTGCGCCATCGCGTGGTCGGTCACGGGCCCCTCGACGATCGTGACCTTGCGCGAGCCGTCGAGGACGACGGGGACCATCTCCCACGGCTCGACGAACTGGGCGAAGCTCCGGGGCTCGTAGCGCGTCCAGACGCCGCCCGTCCAGTAGGGGTCCTCCTCGATCGCGTTCTTGAGCTGCCCCGGCTGCTGGAGGCGATAGAAGATGTCGGCGGTCTTGCCATCGGGAGCTGGCCCGCCGCAGATCAGGATGCCCGCCGCGCGCAGCCCCTGCAGACGCTCGATGTGGCTCCGCCGGTAGGCCTCGCGTCGGGTCGCGTAATCGGCGGCGGCTGTGATGGCGACGTGGTAGACGATCATGGCGCGTCCCGTCGAGTATAGTCCTCGCCGCACCTCACCGCCACGCCGAAGACCGTAGGAGCCACGCGGATGCAGCCGACCACTCGTGATACTGTGTCGAGTGATGGAGCTGCTCGAGCAGTTTCGCGCCCGGTACCCGTTCCCGCTCGACGACTTCCAGCTCGAAGCCATCCGCGCGATCGAAGGCGGACAGTCCGTCATCGTGTCGGCGCCGACCGGGGCGGGGAAGACGCTCGTCGCCGAGTTCGCCATCCACATGGCGCTCGCGACGGGCAAGCGCATCGCGTACACCACGCCGCTCAAGGCGCTCTCGAACCAGAAGTTCAACGACTTCACTCGGGCCTTCGGCGCCGACACGGTCGGCATCCTCACGGGCGACGTGAAGGTGAACCCGCATGGCCGTGTGCTCGTCATGACGACCGAGATCCTCCGGAACGCGCTCTACGGCTCGGGGCTCGACGACCTCGGCTACATCGTCCTCGACGAGTGTCACTACATGGGCGACGAGGCGCGCGGCACCGTCTGGGAGGAGATCATCGTCAACGCGCCGACGGACGTCCTCCTCGTCGGCCTGTCGGCGACCGTGGCGAACGTCAAGGAGATCGCCGACTGGATCTCGATCGTGCACCGGCCGATCGTGCCGATCTTCCACCCGCACCGCCCCGTGCCGCTCTCGTACGCCGTCGCGGACCTCGCGGGGGAGATCCACGAGATCGCCGAGGTGCGGGCCGGGCGCGCCCGTCTGGTCGGCGGCGAGCCGCGTGGGCCCAATGACCGCGGCCGCTGGTACACGCGCCGGGTGGTGGACCCTGGCGTCCTGATCGACGGGCTCGAGACGCGCGGCTGGCTCCCCGCGATCTACTTCATCTTCAGCCGCGCCGGCTGCGAGCGCGCGACGGACGACGTCCTTGCCGAGGGCAAGAGCCTCCTCACCGCCGCGCAGCAGTCCGACGTGGACCACGCGATCAACGAGCTCATCCACGACAGCCCGACGGTCGCCGAGTCTCTGCTGAACCAGACGGTGTTCCAGGCGCTCAGGCTCGGCGTTGGCCTCCACCATGCTGGGATCCTGCCGAGCCTCAAGCGGCTCATCGAGCTGCTCTTCGAACGCGGGCTCTGCAGAGTCGTCTTCGCCACCGAGACGATGTCGCTCGGGATCCACATGCCTGCGCGCAGCGTCGTGCTCCAGGGCCTCACCAAGCGCACCGACCGCGGCTTCCGGTCGCTCTCGCACAACGAGCTGACCCAGATGGCCGGGCGCGCAGGCCGCCGCGGGATCGACCCCGAGGGCAAGTGCGTGATCGCCCTGGACGCGCGCGACGGCGTGGAGGACCTCCTGCGCGTCGTGGACGGCTCGCCCGAGCCGATCGAGAGCCAGTTCAAGCTCGGCTACGGCTCCGCCGCGCTCCTCCTCGGCACCGGCGCGCCGCCCGAGGCCCTCAGGCGGCGGATCGAGTCGTCGTTCGGCCAGTACCAGAACCTCAAGCGCATCCGCGAGCTGGAGGCGGAGGTCCAGACCCTCGAGGCGGCCCTCGCGGAGATCAAGCGCTACGAGGCGCCGTGCGGCGACTTCCAGCGCATCGGACGCTACCGGCGCGCGCGCCAGGAGGCGGAGGCGCGGCGCCAGGCCCTCGGCCGCGGCGGGCGTCGGGGCGAACGGACCGTCGCGGAAGCCGAGACCGGCAGACTGGCGCTCGTCCGGCGCAAGGGCGCGCCGGGCCTCGCGCTGATCCTCGGCGTCCACTCGATCCGCGGCCATCGTGTGCTCATCGACGCGCTCCTGCCCCACGGCGCCGTCGTCCGCGCGAAGAGCGGGGTCGTCAAGCGGATCTTCTGGGCCACGCCGCCCTTCTCCGTGCCGCGCGACCGCGGACGCGACGGCCGCGGACTGCGCCATCTCGCCGCCGAGCTCGCGCGGCTGTCCGTCCCGGAGCTCCTGGAACGTGAGCGGGCGCAGGGGCCCGAGGCCGTGCTCTCGTCGATCGAGTGCCACCGGTGCCCCTGGGGCGCCCAGCCGAGGTGCGATCGCGAGTGGCGCGAGCTCGAGACGCTCACGGAGCGCCTCGGCGTCCGCCGGCGCGCGCTCGAGCAATTCAGGAGCGCGTACTGGCAGGAGTTCCTCAACGTGGTCGAGGTGCTCGAGCAGTTCGGCGCCGTGCGCGACCGCCGACTCGAGCCGCGAGGACGGCTCATCGCCGGCCTCAGACACGACAACGAGCTGCTCGTCGCCGAGGGCGTCTTCCGCGGTGTCTTCACCGACCTCAATGCGGCCGAGGCGGCGGCGGTGTGCTCGGCGCTGATCGAGGAGGCGCGCTCGGGCGAAGCGGCGATCGCGCGGGACTTCCTCAAAAAGCGGCCCCGGCTCCGGCGCAAGCTCGACCAGCTCGAGAGCCTGGCGAACACGATCCACGAGGCCCAGCGGGCGCACCACCTCCGGATACCCCTGGCGGTGCACGCGGGGTTCATGCCGGCCGTCTACCGCTGGGCCAGCGGCGAGGACGACTGGGGGGCGATCGTCGAGGAGTCGTTCGGCGGCCACGAGGGCGATCTGATCCGCGCCATGCGCCGGCTCATCGACCTCCTGCGCCAGCTCGCCGAGAGCCCGGAAGTTCCGCCCGAGACGGCTCGGCTCCTCGCTCAGGTGGCGCGCATCATCGACCGCTCCATCGTCCTCGAGTCGGCCCTGATATGATCCCAGGCGTGGGTGTCCGGACGGTCCTGCTCGTCGCGCTCCTGGCCGCGCTCGCCGCGTGCGCGAGGGTCACCCACCGAGAGCAGCGGACGCTCCTGGGCCCCACGGCGCTGGAGATCTGGACGGCCAGCGTCATGCTGCGCACGGGGCGGGAGCCGACCTTCGACGAGCGGCACCAGTGGGACAGCCAGATGGAAGCGCGGGTCTCCAGGTATCTCAGCGAGCATCCGGAGATCTCCAACTCGTCCGAGGTGTCGAACTTCACCTATCTCCGCCAGGTGGGGGTGGGCATGTCGAAGGAGCACGCCCTGCTCCTGCTCGGGCCGCCGCTGAGCACGGTGACCGACGGAGCCGAGATGGAGACGCTTGCGCGGGCGTACTGGCCGGCGATCAAGGGTGGCAACGTCACCGAGGCGTGGGTCTATCCGCTCGGCTGGCGGCTGTTCTTCAACGGACCGCGGATCGTCGACATCACGCAATACCTCGAACTCTACTGACGGAGTGCTCAAGGGGGATGACGATGGCGGCGCTCGAAGAGAAGGTCATCGCGAGCTGGACGTACAAGAAGGGGGCGCTCGACCCGAAGACCGCGTACCTCTGCTACCTGGCGGCGAACCTCGCGGTCGGCAACACCCACTGAGCGAAGCGCGACCTGGCAGGTGCCAGGGCATCGGGTGCCAGTGAGGACGAGCTGCGCGAGGCGATCAGCTTCGCCATTCGTGCGAACGCGGCGAAGACGCACGCGGACATCCTGAAGGTGTGGACCGATGGCGGACGTTAGCCTGACGGCGGCGTTCTCCACGGTCCCGGCCGGGGAGGCCGAGGAGATCAAGCGTGTCATCGTCGAGACCGTGCAGCAGGTCGCCCAGGACGACGGCACCTTCAAGCGGGCGAAGCTCGTCTTCACCGAGTCCGACGAGCGGTGCGGGCTGACGGCGGAGCTCGACGGCGTGAAGAGGGAGGGCGTTCCGCTCCAGCTCGACCTGGAGCAGCTCGAGGACGCGAAGACCTCGGCCGGGGCGCGCGCTCAGCTCAAGGAAGCCCTCCGCCTCTACTTCCGCAAGGTCCTTGGCAAGTAACGACGAGGGGCTGCTCCTCTTCGCCTGGCGTGGCTCGCTGTTCCGCGTCGCGGGCGGGGTCCAGCCGCCCAAGGCGGGGTCGCTCTTCTTCTGCAAGCACCTCGCCGTCCGTCCCGGCGAGCGCGTGCTCGAGATCGGCGGCGGGCTCGGGCTCGCGGCGGTCCTCATGGCCAAGGCCGGCGCCGTGGTGGTGGCCACCGACATCGTCCCCGGCGCCGTCGACCTGATCCGCGGGAACGCCCTCCTGAACGGCGTGCGCGTGGACGCGCGGCTCGGCGACTGCTACGCGCCCGTCGCGGGCGAGCGGTTCGACCTGATCTGCACGAACTCGCCGCAGATGCCCACGCCACGCGGGCACGCGCGGACGGATCCCGAGGCCGCGGCAGACAACGGCGGCGTGGACGGCTGGGAGATCCTCGACCGCGTGATCCAGGGCGCGCCGGCCCACCTCGAGCCCGGCGGCCGACTCGTCTTCACGATCTTCGCCTTCCTTGGCCGAAAGACCGCGTTCGCCAAGCTCGAGGCGGCCGGGCTCACGCCCTCCGTCGTCGCGAGCGAGACGCAGGCGTTCCCGCGGATCGGCTACGAGCGCCTCGATCACATCCGCGCCCTCGACACCGAGGCGACGGTGCCGGCGGGAGTGCCGACGACGGTCGAGCGCGTCGTGATCCAGGGCGCGCGCGCCGCCTAGCACGCCGTGACGCGACGCCTGATCGTGAACGCCGACGACTTCGGGCTCACGCGCGGCGTGTCGGCCGGCATCCTCGCCGCTCGCCGTCACGGCATCGTCACGAGCACGACGGTGCTCGTCACCCTAGACGTGGATCGCGACTCGCTCGTCGCGGCGCGCGACTCGGGACTCGGAATCGGCCTCCACGTCAACCTGACGCTCGGCGGTCCGCTCACGAGCGCGCGGTCCCTGGTGGACGCGTCGGGACGCTTCATCCGCGACGCGCGCCGCGCGGCGCAGCGCGCCGAGGTGAAGGACGTCGAGCGCGAGGTGGAGGCGCAGATCGAGGCGTTCGTGACGCTCGCGAAACGCGCCCCGACGCACCTCGACACGCATCACCACGTGGGCCTCCACGAGCCGGTGACCGGCGTCGTGCTCGCCGCGGCGAAGCGGCTCGGCGTTCCGGTGCGGAGCCAGAACCAGCTTGCGCGTGCCCGCGCCCGCTCGGCCGGCCTCCGGACGCCCGACCATTTCTTCGGCGAATCGGGCCCCGGCGCCTACTGGACCCTCGCGACGACCCTGGTACGGCTGCGCGATCTCCCGCCCGGCGTCTCGGAGTTCATGACTCACCCCGGCGTGTTCGACGACGCGCTCGCGCAGAGCCGGTATGCGCGCCAGCGCGAGACCGAGCTGGTCGGCCTCGGCACAGCGCCGGCACGCGCCGCCGCCATGGCGCTGGGCATCACCCTCTGCGACTTCGGCGATCTCTAGGCGACCCATGGAGGAAGACGCGCTCCTGCTCGGCGTGGACGTCGGCGCCACGACGACGGCCGCCGGCGTCGTCACGCGTGATGGCGAGGTGCTCATCGAGCAGCGCGTGTCGACCCACCGCGACGGCAAGGGGCGCGTGCTCCCGACGATCGTCGGGCTGATCGCGGCCGTCCGCGCAGAGGCCGAAGGCCGCGGCCGGGCGCTCGCCGCCATCGGCGTCGGCGTGCCCGGAGCCGTGGATCCGGTTTCCGGGCGGGTCGGCGAGCCCGTACCCCACGTGCCCGAGCTCGCCGGTCGGGCGCTCGCCGCCGAGCTCACCGAGCGGTTCGGCCTGCCCGTATTCGTGGACAACGACGTCAACGCGCTCGCGCTCGGCGAGTGGATGTTCGGCGCCGGCCGGGGCGCCGGCTCGCTGGTCGTGCTGGCGCCCGGCACGAGCTTCGGCGCCGGGATCGTGCTCGACGGGCGGGTCGTGCGCGGCGCGGCGGGGTTCGGTGGCGAGCTGGGCCACGCGCCCGTGAAGTTCGACGGCGGGCCGTGCTGGTGCGGCGGGCGCGGCTGCCTCGCCCTCTACGCGAGCGGCCGGGGAATCGCCGAGGCTGCGCGCGCGCGCGTCGCGGGGCTCTCGGACGCGCCGCTGCTCGCGGCGGCCGGCGGTGACTCGCGCGCGATCACGGCGCCGCTCGTCTTTCGCGCCGCGAGGGAGGGCGACCCCGTGGCGTCATCGGTCGTCGACGAGGCGTGCCGCGCCCTCGGCGCGATGCTCGGGACGGTCGTGAACGGCCTGAACCCGGAGGTCGTGGTGATCACCGGCGGCGTCGCGGAGTCGCTCGTGCCCCTCGCGGCGCAGATTCTCGCGCGCGCCGGCGAGTACGCGTTCGGCCGGGCTCTCGCCGCGACGCGCGTCACGATCGTGCCGAGCGACAAGCGGACGAGCATGCGCGGCGCCGCCGCGCTCGCGATCTACGAGATAGAGCGCACCGCGCGCTCACGGTGAGGCTCCGGCCCGAGGAGGCCGCCCCACGAGGCCGTCGAGGATGCGCGGCAGGCGGTTCACCGCCGACTCGCCATGGATCCGCGCGACCATCTCGCCGCGGCGGTCGACGACCACGGTGTAGGGCGTCCCGTTGAAGCCGAAGCGGTTCGCGATCGTGAGCCGCGGGTCGAGGGCCACGGGATAGGTGACGTTCTGTTCGCTGACGAAGCGCTGCGCGTCGACGGTGGTGTCCTGGACGTGAAGTGCCAGGACCTCGACGCCGCGCTCGCGGTAGCGCTCCGCGACGCGCGCCAGCGCCGCCGACTCGGTCACGCACGGCTTGCACCACGACGCCTGGAAGCGCAGGACCAGGACCTTCTTGCCGATCAGATCGCGCGAGTCGAACGCGCGCTTGCTGCCGAGGATGCGCACGCTGAAGCCCGGCGCCGCAGGCGCGGCGGCGAGCGACGAGACGAAGCACAGCAGGAGCAGGAGGGCGCAGAGGGGGCGAGCGACCACGAAAGCTATAATAACCCATGCTATCGATCGAGGATCTGGGCCTGTCTCACCATCACGGGCTCGCCCCACCACTGCTGAGAGCGCGCCTCATCGATGTCCTGGCGGCTCACGTGCGGAGTCTTGCCGTCACGGTTGCGGAGAGAGAACTCGATGTGCTCGGCCGAAGCGAAATGGGCGGGGTGTTGGCTCCATAACGCCCATTCCTCGCTGGTGGCGCAGGCCCCACTCACGAGCGCGGCGGCGACGACCAACACCAGACGGCAGTCGCGGATTCGCATGGGCTATCTCCTCCTTTCGTTCCACTCACTATCAAGGCCAGATGAAGCCGTGATGAGGCGCGCATGAGAAATCGCTTAGCCGAGCAGGCGTCGTCGCCTCGGTGAGAAAATTATCATCCAGACTTCATCGCCCTTTCATCTCGTCCTGGTACGTGTCGGGTTCAGGGGCACGAGGCACGTAGCCCTGAGGAGGTGACGCAGCCATGAGGAGGTTCCTCGTTCTACCCTTCGTCGCGACGGTTCTGCTCGCGATGGTCGGGCCTAGCTTCGCCCAGGCCAAGCCCGGGACGATGCCCGAGGCGGCCGCCACCCCGACCAAGCCCGCTCACGTGCGGCAGCTGGTGGGATCGATCGTCTCGGTGGACGCGCAGGCGAAGACCGTCGTCGTCCAGCGGACGGCGAAGGGAAAGTCGCAAGAGTACACGTTCGCCGCGGACAAGGACGCGGCCGCAGCCCTCGCCCAACTCAAGCCGGGTGAGCGCGTGAGGGTCAGCTACATCGAGGAGAACGGCCGAATGACGGCAGAGAAGATCACCGACGTCGGCCACGCCGCGAAGAAGTAGGGCGGCTCCATCCCGGAATCGGGAGGCCCCTGTGCAGGAGCCCGCGCGCTCACTGGCGGGCTCCTGCACACAATAATGGAGTTGTTCGCGGCACGGGTCATCTTGTGGGTCAGCTGGGTGCTGCACACGATGTACGGGTGAGGCATCCAGGTCGCGACTATAATGGCTCGTGTGAACGACCTCGAGCACGAACTTCGCAAGGTCGTCGCTGGCGACGTTCGCTTCGATCCGATCTCCCGCCTTCTCTACTCCACCGACGCGTCCATGTATCAGGTGGAGCCGATCGGTGTCGTGATCCCCCGCGATGCGGACGACGTCCAGGCGGCCGTCGAGGTCGCGCGGAAGCACCAGGTGGCGCTCCTCCCGCGGGGTGGCGGGACCTCGCTCACCGGCCAGACCGTCAATCGTGCCCTCGTCCTGGACTTCGCCCGGCACATGAACCGGGTGCTCGAGGTCAACTCTGAGGAGCGGTGGGCACGGGTCGAGCCCGGGCTCGTTCAGGACGAGCTCAATCACCATGTCAGGCCGACGGGACTGTTGTTTGGCCCGGACACGTCGACGTCGAACCGCGCGACGCTCGGGGGGATGCTCGGCAACAACTCGGGCGGCTCGCATTCGATCGCCTACGGGCTGACGGTCGACCACGTCATCGAGGTCACGGCGCTCCTGGCCGACGGGACCCGCGTCGTCTTCGGCGACATCACCCGCGCGGAGCTCGAGGCGAAGGGCCGACGCTCCGGCCTCGAGGGACAGATCTACCGCGAGGTGGCACGGATCCGCGACGAGTACGGCGACGAGATCCGCGCGCGCTACCCCCAGCACTGGCGACGCGTGGCGGGCTACAACCTGAACGAGCTCGTGGCCGTCGGGATCAAGCCGGGTTCCTTCGCGGGCGGCGGTGGGGCGCTCTCGGAGGGCGGCCGAGCCCCCGCTGATCCCCGAGGGCGGCCGCGCGGTCTCAACATGGCGCGCCTGGTCGTCGGCTCGGAGGGCACGCTCCTGACGATCGTCGAAGCCAGGGTGCGCCTGGTGGAGCGGCCCAGGACGACCGCGCTCGACGTCATCCACTACCGCGACCTCCAGGAGGCGCTCGAGTCCTCGCAGTCCATCCTCGAGACGGGTCCGTACGCGGTCGAGTTGACCGACAAGATGATCCTCGACCTCGCGCGCGAGAACATCGAGCAGTCCCAGCGCATGGGCTTCGTCCAGGGCGACCCCGCCGCGATCCTCATCGTCGAGTATGCCGGCGAAAGTGACGCGGAAGTCCGCGCCAAAGTCGCCGAGCTCGAGGCGCGGCGCCAGCGCGAGCGCTTCGGCTACGCCGCGACGCTCGCCTTCGATCCCGCCGAGCAGCAGTCGATCTGGAAGCTCCGCAAGGCGGGGCTCGGGCTCCTGCTCGGGATGAAGGGGGACAAGAAGCCCATCGCCTTCGTCGAGGACACCGCGGTTCACCCCAAGCACCTGGCGGAGTTCGTGCCGCGCGTCCGCGACGTCTTCGCCAAGCACGACGCCGTCGGCGCCTACTACGGCCACTGCTCGGTCGGGTGCCTACACATCCGCCCCGTGATCAACCTCAAGACCCCGCGCGGGCTCGAGCAGGTGCGTGCGATCGCCGACGAGATCACGAGCCTCGTGCTCGAGTTCGGCGGCACGATCTCGAGCGAGCACGGCGACGGCCGGGCGCGGAGTCCGTTCCTCGAGCGGATGTACGGGCCGCGACTCATGCGGGCGTTCCGCGAGCTGAAGCGCGCGTTCGACCCCGAGAACCGCATGAACCCGGGCAACCTCGTCGACTCGCCCGGGATCGTCGAGAATCTCCGCTACGGCGTCGGCTACACGACCTGGGAGCCGGCGACGCTCCTCGACTTCTCCGGCCAGGGCGGCTTCGCCGCGGCCGTGGAGCTGTGCAACGGCGTCGGCGTGTGCCGCAAGACGCTCGAGGGCACGATGTGCCCCTCGTACATGGCGACGAAGGACGAGGAGCACTCGACGCGCGGGCGCGCCGACGCGCTCCGGGCCGTGCTCTCGGGCACGCTCCCACCCTCCGAGTTCACGGGGAAACGCCTGTACGAGGTCATGGACCTCTGCCTCGAGTGCAAGGGGTGCAAGGCCGAGTGCCCGGCGAACGTGGACATGGCGAAGCTCAAGTACGAGTTCCTGCATCACTACTACGAAGCGCACGGGCTCCCGCTGCGGAACCGCCTCTTCGGGCGGATCGAGCGGCTGAACCGGCTGGGCGCACGGCTCCCGGCCCTCGTCAACTGGGCGTCGGGCCTCGCGGTGACTCGGTGGCTCCTCGAGAGGGTCGCCGCCATCGACCACCGCCGGCCGCTGCCGAAGCTCGCGGCGGAGACGTTCACCGCGTGGTTCAACCGCCACGCGCCCCCTGCCGAGACCCCGCGGGGCGAGGCCGTCCTCTTCCACGACACGTTCGTGACCTACAACACGCCCGAGATCGGCCGCGCGGCCGTCGAGCTGCTCGAGGCGGCGGGATACCACGTGGCGCTCGTGGACAAGAAGTGCTGCGGCCGGCCGCTCATCTCGAAGGGCATGCTCGCGGAGGCGCGCGCGCACGCCGCCTGGAACGTGGCCCGGCTCGCCCCCTACGCGCGGCGGTCCATTCCCATCGTGGGGCTCGAGCCCTCGTGCCTGCTGACGCTGCGCGACGAGTCGGTGGATCTCCTTCGCACCGATGACGCCCGGTCCGTGGCGCGGCACGCCTTCCTGCTCGACGAGTTCCTCCAGCGCGAGCGCGCGCGGGGCCTCGAGCTCCGCTTCGCCGGCGACGGACGCAAGGTGCTCCTGCACGGTCACTGCCACCAGAAGGCGCTCGTGGGCACGGCCCCGACGGTCGCGGCCCTCCAGTGGGCGGGCTTCCGGGTCGAGGAGATCGACTCCGGGTGCTGCGGGATGGCGGGCTCGTTCGGCTTCGAGCGCGAGCACTACGACATCTCTGTCTCGCTCGGCAATCGCCGCCTGGTCCCCGCCGTCAAGGCGGCATCCGCGGACACCGTGATCGCGGCGGCCGGCGTCTCGTGCCGCCAGCAGATCGAGCATCTCACGGGTCGCCGCGCGCTCCACCCCGCCGAAGTCCTCCGCGACGCCCTGGCGCCCGGCGCGCTGCGCTGACGCGCGCTACGCCGTCGCGCGCGCGCTACGCCGTCGCGCCGGAGAGAAGCGCGAAGATCCGCCGGATCAGCTGCTCGTGGTCCTCGAGGTTGTGGCGGAAGATCCGAAGCTCTTTGAGGTCGACGATGTCCGCCGTGCGGATGGGCTCGCCGGCGCGGAGGGCCGCGAGGGAGAGAGCCTGGAAGCACGAGCGGCCCGCCTCGGGGCGCTCCGTGACGAGGACGAAGTAGAGTGTCGGCCAGTGGCGTCGGGCGGCGAAGAGCGCCGAGCGGTCGCCCCGCTGGTTC
>QHTD01000025.1 GCA_003220675.1 Candidatus Rokuibacteriota bacterium
CATCGGACTCAACATCCTCGTCGGCTACACCGGGCAGGTCTCTCTGGGCCACGGCGCCTTTATGATGGTGGGTTCCTACACGGCGGCCCTGGTCACCGTGCGGCTCGGGATGCCCTTCTGGATGGGCCTGCCGGCCGGGGGAGCGATGGCGGCCCTCGTGGGCACCTTCTTCGGCATCCCCTCCCTCCGCATCAAAGGGCTCTATCTGGCCATCGCCACTCTGGCCGGCCAGTTCATCATCGAGTGGAGCATCAACCACAGCACCTGGATCAGCGGGGGCGTGCAGTCGACGATCTTCGTGCCGACGCCGACCTTTTTCGGCTGGGAGATCAACAGCGAGTACCGGCGCTACTCCATGGTGCTGCCGGTCGCGATCGTCGCTTACGTGGCGGCCCTGAACCTCGTCCGAAGCCGGGTGGGTCGCGCCTTCATCGCCGTGCGCGACCGCGACGTGGCGGCCGAGATCATCGGGGTGGATATCTTCCGCTACAAGCTCCTCGCCTTCGCGGTCAGCTCGTTCTACGCGGGGATGGCCGGCGCCCTGTGGACCTACTATCTCAAGATCGCGAATTACGAGCACTTCACCCTCGCCACCTCGGTCTCGTACCTGGCGATGATCATCATCGGCGGGCTCGGAAGCGTCCTGGGCTCGGTCTTCGGCGCCGTCTTCATCACCCTGCTGCCGATCGTGCTCGTCTACCTGGTGGAGGGCGGCGCGGCGCTCTTAGGATTCAAGTATGCGGCGATCGCCGATTTCCTGGCGAACCTCAGGCTGATCACCTTCGGTGGGCTGATCATCCTCTTCCTGGCTATCGAGCCGGAGGGGCTCTTCCGAATGTGGGGCAACGTGAAGCGCTATTTCCGTCTGTGGCCGTATTCATATTGAGGGGGACTTCGCCCCCCTCAAGACTCCCCCCAGGAGGGGTTGCGCCGGCAAAGCCGGCGCTCGAACCGGAGAGGGATGGCGCTGGCGAAGCCGGCGCTCGAACGATGCGAGACACGAATAGGGCGTTCAAGCCCGTAGCACCACTGACAAGGAGGATGATATGCGGATCAAGGGATGGGTGACGGCAGCCGTCGCCGTCGTGCTGCTGACGGCGCTCGTCATGCCGGCGATGGCGGACCACGTCATCAAGATCGGCGGCCAGTGCGACCGCACGGGGCCGACCAAGAACGTCGGGGTGGAGCTCTGCCCCGGGATCCACGACTACATCGCGCTCGTCAACAAGAAGGGCGGAGTGCTCGGCCACAAGATCGAGCACACCGAGATCGAGCACGGCTACACCGTGGACCGGGGCGTGGAGGCCTACGAACGGCTCAAGCGTGATGGAGCGGTGGCGCTGTTCGACTACGGCACCCCGATCGTCTACGCTCTCACGCCGCGGCACATGGACGACAAGATCCCGGCCATCACGCCGGGCTTCGGCCGCGCCGACTCCATCGACGGCGAGACGTGGCCGTACATCTTCCCGATGGCGGCCTCCTACTGGTCGCAGGCCGGCGCCGCCATGAAGTACATCAAAGACAACGGCGCCAAGAAGGGGACGAAGGTCGCTCACATCTACTACGACAACCCGGCCGGCCGCGAGGGCATCCCGATCATGGAGGCGGTGGCGAAGAAGGAGGGCTACCAGCTGCGGCTGTTCGCGGTGCCGCCGCCCGGCGTCGAGATGGGGCCACAGGTCATCGACATCACGCGCCGCTTCAAAGCGGACTGGGTGGTCGGCCACCTGTTTGGCCAATCGCCCTCGGTGTCGATCAAGGAGCTCAAGCGGGCGGGCTTTCCTATGAGCCGCGTCGTCAGCTTCGTCTGGGGCGCCGGTGAGGCCAACATCGAGGCGGCAGGGTGGGACACCGCCCAGGGCTATATCGGCATGCAGTTCACGTCCATCGGGCGCGACCTGCCCGTGATCCGGGAAATTATGCAGAAGGTCTACAAAGACGAGGGCAAGGAGGTGCCCAAGTACGTCGGCGGCGTCTATTACAGCCGAGGCGTGCTGAACGGTGCGCTCGCCGTTGAGGGCCTCCGGCTCGCCATCCAGAACTTCGGCCTGCCGGTGACGGGCGACAAGGTCCGGAAGGGTTACGAGTCGATCAAAAACTTCGACCTTCAGGGATTTCTGCCGCCCATGACCGTCAGCCCGAAAGACCACGAGGGCGGCGGCTGGGTGCGGATGTACCAGGTCAAGGGCACGGAGTGGGTGCCCGTCACCGACTGGGTGCGGGGCTACCGCGAGGAAGTCATGGCCATGGTGAGGCTGGTCAACAAGAAGTAGCGGCGCATGCTTCGACTCAACAACGTCGAGGTCGTCTACGACCGGGCCATCCTGGTCCTCAAGGGAATCTCGCTCGATGTGCCGGAGCAGCGGATCATCACCCTGCTCGGGTCCAACGGGGCCGGCAAGAGCACGACGCTCAAGGCCATCTCCGGCCTCCTCAAGCCCGAGCGGGGTGAGATCACCAGGGGCTCGGTCGAGGCCGGGTGTTCGACGACCTGACCACGGAGGAGAACCTCCTGTCGGGCGCCCACACCCGGCGCGGCGTGGCCGAGATCCGTGCCGACCTCGCCGCCGTCTACGAATACTTTCCGGGGCTGGCCGAGCGGAGGACGCTCAAGGCCGGGTACCTCTCGGGGGGCGAGCAGCAGATGCTGGCGATCGGCCGGGCCCTCATGGCCCGGCCGAAGCTCATGCTCCTCGACGAGCCGTCGCTCGGACTCGCCCCGCTGCTCGTCGAGGAGATCTTCCAGATCATCCAGCGGCTCAATCGCCAGGAGAAACTGACGGTGCTGCTAGTCGAGCAGAACGCGGCGATGGCCCTCACCATCGCCGAGCACGGCTACATCATGGAGAACGGACGGATCGTGCTGGACGGCCCGGTGGAGGCGCTGCGCGAGAACCCCGACGTGAAGGAGTTCTACCTGGGGCTGACCGAGGTCGGGGCGCGCAAGTCGTACCGCGACGTCAAGCACTACAAGCGACGGAAACGGTGGCTCAGCTAGACGAGGAGCCTGTCGGAGTGTCGAGGAACGCCACGGCTTCGCTGGGGCGTTCCGAGCGTCGGGGGGGTTGGGGGGCCATGTCGGGGCCCCCCATGTTCCTAGGAGGGGTGCGTCCATGCGAGAGAAAGGCGTGAGGAGTGGCGTGCTGGTGCTGGTGGGAGCGCTGGGCCTGGCGGCTTGCGCGACGATGCAGCCCGAGCCGACTCTCTACGAGCGGCTGCGCATCGTGGATGTCTCGGGCGTGCCCCAACTGGGCCGGTCAGCCATCTCGCTCGTGGTGGACGACTTCGTCGCCAATGTCGCGGCCGACGACCGGATCAATGCGCGCTTCAAGGCCTTGCAGCCGCCTCAGGTGTCCAGGCTGAAGGCGAATCTCGCCGATCAGATCTGCCAGGCGGCGGGCGGTCCCTGCTCGTACCTCGGCCGCGACATGAAGGACACGCACAAGGGCATGAACATTACCGAGGCCGAGTGGAACGCGACGGTGGAGGCGCTCGTCAAGGCCCTCGACAAGTACAAGGTCGGAGAGCGCGAGAAGAAAGAGCTGCTGGCGGCGCTCGGGCCCATGAAGGCGGACATCGTCGGGCAGTGACGAGCGTGCCGCATCACGGGTGACCTTAGATGAGTGTGCACGGATTCACGGTCTACGACATGATCGCGCGGGGCGCGCTCGTGCATGGCGACGCGCCGGCCATCATCCAGGGCGAGCGGCAGCTCTCCTTCCGGGAGTTCCAGCGCCAGGTGGACGTGCTGGCCGGAGGGCTGGCGGCCCTGGGCATCGGCAAGGGCGACCGCATCTGCGTCCTGGCGCAGAACGACACCGCCTACCTCACGCTGTATGGCGCCTGCGCGCGGCAGGGCGTCATCGCCTACCCCATCAACTGGCGCCTGACCGCGCAGGAAGTGGAGCGAGTGGTCGAGCGCGCCGCGCCCAGGATGATGGTGGTCGACGCCTCCACGCTCCCCGTGGTGGCCGGCTGGCCGGAGCGCAAGAAGTCGGTCGCTCACTGGTATCAGTTCGGCGAGCCCGTGGGCCCGGGTTTCATGCCCTTCGCGACGCTCTCCCGCAACGCCGTCGAGCCCCCCGTGGCCGACGTGGCGCCCGACGATCCGTTCGCCGTCATCTCCACCGCGGCCGTGGACGTCATCCCGCGCGGCGCAGCGCTCACTCACGCCAACGTCATTACCGCAAACCTCACGGCCATGGCCTGCATCGGCTACAGCGCAGCGGATCGCTACCTGCTGGCGCTACCGCTGTTCCACATCACCGCGCTCGGCATGGCGATGGCCCAGATGCACGCGGGCGGTGCCAGCGTGGTGGTGTCGCGCTTCGACGCGGAGGAGGCGGTGCGGCTGATCGACCGCCACCGCGTCACCCACGTCTCGGACTTTCCCCCCGTGCTGAGCACCCTGCTGGACGCGGCCGAGAAGCTGGGCAGTCGGCTGCCGAGCTTGAAGCACGTCTCGGGCCTCGATTCGCCCCAGACCATCCAGCGCCTGCACGAGCAAACCCGGGCGCAGTTCTGGACCGGGTTCGGGCAGTCGGAAACCAGCGGGTTCGTCACGCTGCAGCGGGTGCTCGACAAGCCCGGCGCCGCCGGCAAGCCCGTGCCCCTGTGCCAGGTGAAGGTGGTGGACGAGTACGACCGTGAGGTGCCCGTGGGCGCGCCGGGGGAGATCGTCGTACGCGGCCCCCTGGTGTTCCAGGGCTACTTCGGCCAGCCGGACGTGACGGCCTACACCCTCCGCAACGGCTGGCACCACACCGGGGATGTGGGGCGGTTCGATGCCGACGGCTACCTCTATTACGTCAGGCGCAAGCCGGAGAAGGAGCTGATCAAGCCCGGCGGCGAGAACGTGTACCCGGCGGAGGTGGAGACGGTCATCATGCAGATGGACGGCGTGGGCCCCACGTGGTGGCGTTCGCCGACGCCCTTCCGCGCAGCGCGGACGGCGCGGTGGACCGGGAGGCCGTGAAGGCGAAGTGGGGCAGTGCACCGTAGGCCTCTTCCTTGACATATTTTGTAAAGAGGTTTACGTTTTACTCATGAAGAGCGTAGTCTCCTCCAAAGGCCAGATCACGCTGCCCGCCGAGGCTCGGGAAAAGCTGGGTCTGCTCCCCGGCACCCCGGTCCAGTTCGAGCTGCGGGAGGGTGGGCTCTTCCTCAAGAAGGGCGGACGGGGCGCACACCCCGTCGATCAGCTCTTCGGCCGCTTGAAGCTCGAGAAGGCCGTCGATAGCCTCCTGGACGAGATGCGCGGGCCCAGGCCCCGGTCGGCGACGGCGTCGCCCGCCCGGCGCGCCACCGGCGGGCGGCGGTGAAGACGGCGGTCGACTCGTCGGTGCTCCTCGATGTCCTGGGCGCCGATCCCCGCTTCGGCGAGAAGTCGCGGGAGGCCCTGCGAGCTGCGTACGACGCCGGGGCGCTCGTGGCGTGCGACGTCGTCTGGGCCGAGGTGCGCGCCCACTTCCCCGGCGATGCCGAGTTCGAGCAGGCGGTCGGCCTCCTCGGCATTCGGTTCGAGCCCCTGGCACCCGAGGCTGCCGTCGCGGCGGGACGGCTGTGGCGGAGCAGCCGGCGTTCCCCGGCGGCGGCGCACGGACGCGTGATCGCGGATTTTCTGATCGGGGCTCACGCCGCCGTGCAAGCGGACGTCCTCCTCACTCGCGATCGCGGATTCTACCGGCGACATTTCCGGGTCAAGGTCGTCGATCCGAGCGGGGCCTGATCGCCGAGGGCTGATGGGCGCTGAGACGTGAACACGTGACCGCCCAGCTCACCGTCCTCCTGGAGACCCGGTGAAGCTCCGCGACCGGGTGGCGATCGTCACCGGCGCCGCGAGCGGCATCGGGCGGGCGATCGCCGGAGCGCTCGCCCGCGCGGGCGCCCGTGTCGCGGTCGCCGACCTGAACGAGGCGGGCGGGCTCGAGGCCGCGCGGCAGATCGAGAAGGACGGCGGCGCGGCCGCCGCGTGGCGAGTGGACATCACCGACGCCGCCGCGGTCGCCGCCATGGTGGAGCGCGTGGTGGCGCGCTGGGGCACGGTCCACATTCTCGTGAACAACGCCGGCTGGGACCGGCCGATCCCCTTCGTGGAGACCACGCCGGACTTCTGGGATCGGATCCTCGCCATCAACCTCCGCGGGCCGATCGCCTGCACCCACGCCGTGCTGCCGCACATGATCCGGCAGGAGTACGGCAAGATCGTGTCGATCGCCTCCGACGCGGGCCGCGTGGGCTCGACGGGCGAGGCCGTCTACTCGGCGGCGAAGGGCGGGATCATCGCGTTCACCAAGACGATCGCCCGCGAAGTGGCGCGTCACCGGATCAACGTGAACTGCGTCTGTCCGGGCCCGTCCGAGACGCCGCTGTTCCAGACCGAGTTCGTCGCGCAGAGCCCCAAGCTCGCCGAGAGCCTCAAGCGCGTGATCCCCTGGGGGCGGCTCGGGACGCCCGAGGACGTCGCGCCCGCCGTGGTTTTTCTCGCCTCCGATGAGGCGGGCTTCGTCACCGGCCAGACCCTCTCGGTGTCTGGCGGTCTCACGATGATCTAGGATCGGTCCTGGCCGCGCCTGACTTCGTCGCCATCGGGCATGTCACGCTCGACCGTGTCGGCGACGCGACCCGACCCGGTGGCGCCGCCCTCTACGCGGCCGTCACCGCCCATCGCCTCGGGCTCTCCGTCGGCCTCCTGACGAGCCACGCGGGCGATTTTCCCCTCGATGCGATCCCGTCGCGGATCGAGGTGGTCACGCTCGAGTCGCGCGAGACGACCCGCTTCGAGCACCGCTACGAGTCGGGCGGCCGCGTCTCCCGCGTCCGCGGCCGCGCGCTCCCACTCACCACAGCGGACGTCCCCGAAGACTGGCGCGACGCGCCGCTGGTGCTCCTGGCACCGGTGATCGACGAGGTGGATCCGCTGCTCGCGGCCGAGTTCACGGACGGCGCGGTCGGCGCCGCGGCGCAGGGCTGGCTCCGCCTGGTCGGCCGGGACAGCACCGTCGGCCCGCGCGCGTGGGAGTCGTCGCGCCCCCTGCTGGACAAGATCCAGGCGCTCTTCCTCTCGCGTGAGGACGTCCGCGGCCAGGAGGCCTCCGTGATCGAATGGCTCCAGTACGTCCCTATCGGTGTCCTTACCGCCGATCGCGACGGCGCGCTGCTCTTCGTCAACGGCGACCGCTACGAGGTGCGGCCGCGGCCCGCGGTGGAGACGGACCCGACGGGCGCCGGCGACGTCTTCGCCGCGACGTTTCTCGTCGAGTACCAGCGCTCCGGCGATCCCTGGCTCGCGGCGACCGCGGCGGCGTGTGCGGGCTCGCTCTCCGTCGAGCGCGAGGGCTGGGCGGCGGTGCCCGACCGGGTTGCGCTCGATGCTACGCTCAAGGAGTACGAGCGGCGCGGTTGAGGCCTGCCGTCATGTGGGAGACGAGATGCGAATCGGGATCATCGGCACGGGCACCGTCGGCGCCACGCTCGGCAAGCGCTGGGCCGCCACCGGCCACGAGGTGATGTTCGGCGCCCGTGAGCCCGGGAGCGCCAAGGTGACGTCCCTGGTCGCGGCGGCGGGCGTGAAGACGCGGGCGGGCAGCGTCGCCGAGGCGGCGCGCTTCGGTGAGGTGGTCGTTCTCGCGACGCCGTTCGACGCCACGGAGGCCGCGATCCGTCAGGCGGGCGACCTCGCCGGGAGAGTCGTGATCGACTGCACCAACCCGCTCAAGCCCGACCTCTCGGGCCTCAGCGTGGGCCACGCCACCTCGGGGGCCGAGGCAGTCGCACGGTGGGCGAAAGGCGCCAGGGTGGTCAAGACGCTCAACAGCACGGGCGCCGGTAACATGGCCAACCCGGTCTACGGCGGCGAGCGGGCGACGATGTTCGTCTGCGGCGACGACGCCGCGGCGAAGACGACGGCAGGCGAGCTCGTGAGCGCGCTCGGCTTCGACGTCGTGGATGCCGGTCCGCTCGCCCAGGCGCGGACGCTCGAGCCGCTCGCGATGCTCTGGATCTCGCTCGCCGTCCACCGGGGCCTCGGGCCGAACATCGCGTTCCGGCTGATGCGCCGCGGTTGACACGCCTTCGCCACGGGGACTAGGCTCTACGCGTGGCGGTGGCTCGCGCGATCGCGTCACCCTGAGGAGGACCTCATGAAGATCTTTCTCGATACGGCGAGCATCAACGAGCTCAAGGAAGGCGTCGCCCTCGGCGTCGTCGACGGCGTCACGACCAACCCATCGCTCATCGCTAAGGAGAAGCGGCCCTTCCGGCCGCTGGTCGAGGAGATCTGCTCGATCGTGCCGGGCGACGTGAGCCTCGAGGTCGTCGCCACCGACTTCGAGGGGATGGTGAAGGAAGGCGAGGAGCTCGCGCAGATCGCGCCCAACGTCGTCGTCAAGTGCCCGCTCACCAAGGACGGGCTCAAGGCGGTGAAGCACCTCACGGGCAAGGGGATCCGCGTGAACCAGACGCTCTGCTTCTCGGCGACCCAGGCGCTGCTCTCGGCGAAGGCGGGCGCCTACTACATCAGCCCCTTCCTCGGGCGTCTCGACGATATCGCCCACGTCGGCATGGACCTGATCCGTGACATCTGCGAGATCTACCGGGTCCAGGGGTTCAAGACGCGGGTCCTCGCCGCGTCGATCCGCAACCCGCTTCACGTGGTGGACGCGGCGAAGGCGGGCGCGCATGTGGCGACGATGCCGTTCGCGGTGCTCGAGCAACTCGTGAAGCACCCGCTGACGGACATCGGGCTCAAGAAGTTCCTCGACGACTGGGCGAAGCTCGGCGAGAAGATCTAGACTCTCCCCCGAACCTCAGCAGCGAAGCGCTCGTAGATCTGGATCATGTCCGCGAGGTCGCGGACGCGCGATTCGAGGACGAGGTGGCGGACGCCGAGCTCGGCGAGCGCTCTGATCTCGCGAACAAGGGCGTCCGGGTCGTACCGGGCAGGCACCCCGAGGCGCGCGCTGAGCGTGAGCGATTTGAGGTCGCGCCCCGCCGTGCGGCACGCCGCCGCCAGCTCTGCGAGCCCGCCCTTCAGCTTCTCGGCGCTCGGGAACGCGGCGTGCCATCCGTCGCCGAGCTCGGCCACGCGCCGGAGAGCCCGCGGCGTGTGACCGCCGATCCAGATGGGGATGGTGCCGCGCGCGGGCTTCGGGGCGAAGCCAAGGGGGTCGAAGCTCACGAACGCGCCCCTGAAGCTCGGGCGCTCCTCCCGCCAGCACGCCTTCATGATCCTGAGCGCCTCGTCGCTCCACGCGCCGCGCTGCTCGAAGGCCACGCCGAAGAGCTCGATCTCCTCGCGCATCCAACCGACGCCCGCACCCAGGATGACGCGCCCCGGTGCCAGGTGGTCGAGCGTCGCGAGCATCTTCGCCGCGAGGACGGGATGCCGGTGGGGGAGCACCAGGACCGTCGTGCCCAGGCGGATCCGCTCGGTCGCGCCCGCCACGAGAGCGAGCGCGGTGAGCGGCTCGAGAAAGTTGGCGGTCGGTGGCAGGGGGAAGTCGCCGGTCTCGTTGTACGGGTACTTCGACGTGATCCGCCACGGGATCACGATGTGGTCGCTGGCCCAGAGCGAGTCGTAGCCGAGCGTCTCCATCCGGCGCGCGAAGGCGAGCAGGGCCTCGCGCGTGGCCGCGGGGCCGTAGACGGGGAGATGGCAGCCGAACTCCATGGGTCGCGGACTCCGCGTGGCCGCCGTTAACCCGTCGGCGGCCTCGGAACGGTGCGTTCGGTGGTGCCATACACGATCCGGTCGTGGAGCTCGCCGCGCTGGATCATCTCGACGAGCCGCGAGCGCTGGATCTTGCCGCTCGAGGTCTTGGGGACGGTGCCTGCGCGCACGAGCAGGACACGCGCGGGCCGGTGGCCGCGCTGCTTGTGCACGCGGCTCACGATCTCGCGCACGAGGCCGTGGTACTCCTCGGGAGGCGCGCCCTCGCCCCGAACCTCGGCGACGACGTGCAGGCGCTGGGTCCCGGCGCGCTCGCTCTCGATCCCCACGGCGGCCGAGTAGCGGACGCCGTCCACCTGGTCCACGATCTCCTCGACGTCGGCAGGGGGCACGTTCTCGCCGGCCAGGATGATCAGATCTTTCAAGCGGCCGGTGACGTAGAGGAAGCCCTCCTTGTCCACGAAGCCGAGGTCGCCCGTGCGGAGCCAACCGCCCGGCAGCAGCACCGTCCGGGTGTCCTCCGGGTTGTTGTAGTAGCCGGTCATGACACCCGGGCTCTGCACCCAGATCTCGCCCTCCTCGTCCGGCGCCAGCGGGACTTCGGAACCGGCGTCGCGCGCGACGATCTTCACCGAGACGCCGGGGCAGGGCTGGCCTACCGAGAGGAACCTGCCGCTCGGATCGAATCTGAGCGGCACCGCGCGCGGCCAGATCGCCACGGCGAGCGTCGCCTCGGCGAGGCCATAGCAGGGCGAGATGATGCGCTCGAGGCCGAAGCGCGACTCGAAGGCGCCGATGGTGGACGGGCGCACCGTCTCGGCGCCGGAGAGCGCCGCCCTGAGGCTCGTGAGGTCGAGCCCGGTGGTATCGCGGACGTGGCGCACGCAGTTTCGGTAGCCGAAGTCGGGCGAGACCGTGAACGTGGCGCGCACCTCGGTGATCAGCTCGAGCCACTGGCGCGGGTTGCGGAGGTCCGGGGGCAGGAGCCAGAGCGGCGTGCCCGTGAGGGGCGGCGTGAAGGCGCAGCCGATGAGCCCCATGTCGTGGTAGAGCGGCAGCCACGAGACGACGCGATCCTCGGCCGTGAGCCCGGCGGCCTCGGCCATGAACTTGATGGTCGCGACGACGTTCCGGTGGGTGAGCATGACGCCACGCGGGTGCCCCGTGCTCCCCGACGTGTACTGGAGGAACGCGAGATCCTCTTCGCCCGGCTCGGCGTCCGCGGGCTCGGGCGCGTCGGCCTCGAGGTCGGGTGGCTCGAGGACGGTGCGGACCCGGGGCGCCTGCGCGACCGACTCGTCCACGCCCTTGCGAAACCAGCCGATCGTCGCGACCGCGACCGCCTCGGAGTCGTTGAAGATCCGCGCGGTCGCCTCGACGCTGAGCGTCGGATAGAGCGGCACGGGCACCGCGCCCATCCGCAGCGCGCCGAAGAAGGTGTAGAAGAACTCGGCGCACGTCGGGTAGATGAGACAGAGCTTGTCCCCCGCGCGGAGGTCTGCCCGCGCGAGGCCGGCGGCGTAGCGAGCGCTCACGGCCCAGAGCCGCCCGTACGTGATCGTTTCTCCGTAGAGGTGAAAGTACGGCTTGTCGGGTGTGAGCGCGGCACGCCGGCGCATCATCTCGGTCAGCGTCGTCGCCGCGTGCACGTCCTGGTCGGCCATCCCTGGCTCCTTACGCGCCGGGCTCGCCTACGGTCGCACGCCGAGGGTCGCGGTCACTCCGTGCGCGTCGTCGTCGCGGAGGTACAGGATCTCGACGCGGTCGCCGGGCTTCCTCGCCCGCACCTCGCGACGGAGGGCCTCGAGGCTGTCGACGACCACCCCCGCGATGCGGATGAGCACGTCGCCCGCGCGGAGCCCTGCGCGCGCGGCGCCGCTTCCCGGCAGCGTCGCCGACAGCTTGAGGCCGTCGCCTGCCATCCGCGGATCGACGAGGGCACCGAGGAACGCGCCGCCCGAGGTGCCGCCCTGAGAGCTCGGGCGCGGCGCGGCCTTCACGTACGTGGGACGCGCGTCGCCGGCGAGGCGCTCGATCGCGTGAAGCGCCACGACGGCGATGCGCGCCATGCCGGCCGCGTCGATCCGGTCCGCCGTGTCGGTCGGCTGGTGATAGTCGGGGTGGCGGCCGGCCGTGAAGAACAAGACGGGCACGCCCGCCTCGTAGAACCGCGTGTGGTCGGAGGGTCCGTCGGGCGAACCGCGCACGTCCAGCCTGACGCCGCCGCGCGCCGACGCCGCCAGGACGTCGCCGAGGCTGCTACCGCTGTCGGCGCCCTGAACGATCAGCCGGTCCTCGCGGATGCGGCCGACCATGTCGAAGTTGATCATCGCGACGGTCTGGGCGAGGGGGATGGCGGGCTGGCGCACGTAGTGGCCGGAGCCGAGGAGGCCGAGCTCCTCGCCGCCGAAGAGCGCGAAGACGAGCGTGCGGGGCGCGCCGCCGGCCGACGCGAAGGCGCGGGCGAGCCCCACCACGAGCGCGGTGCCGGACGCGTTGTCGTCGGCGCCCGGATACATGACGCCGCCCTGGTACCCCAGATGATCGTAGTGGGCGCCGACCACGACCGCTTCGGCCGCGAGCGCCGGGTCGGTGCCCGGGACGATTCCGATGACGTTCACGCCACGCTGCTCCTCGTCGTCGAGGTCCACGCGCAGACGCGCGCGGGCCCGCGGCGCGAACGCCGCCGCCGCCTCGCGGGTGATCGTGGCCGAGGGGAGACCGACGGGCACTGCGGTCGCGTCGAGCGGTGGCAACGCGTCGCCGACGAGCAGGAGCGCCGCCGCGCCGTGCCGCTTCGCCGCCAGAAGCTTCTCGAGCCGCGTGACACGACCGCCGTCGGACGGCCCATCGAGGACCACGACAATCTTGCCGCGGACGTCCAACTCCGCCCAGTCGTCGCGGCTGCCGTATGCTCCGCTTGCGCCGTGGCCGGCGAAGACCACCTCGCCGGCGACCTCACCGCTCGGCGAACCGCCGTGGGGCGTCCAGTCGCGGCCCACCTCGAGGCCCCGGGGAGCCGGGCTGAGGATTTCCAGGGTGTTCGCCGTCCTGAGGCGTGCACCGCGCTCGATGACGAACGGCTGAACGTACGTGCCGTGCTCGCCCCCCGGTCGGAGACCCGCGTGCTGCAGCCACTCCGCGATCCGGCGCGCCGCGCGATCTGCGCCGGGCGTGCCTGACCGACGGCCCTCCATGTCGGGCGCGGCGAGCGTCGCGACGTCCTCGGCGAGACTCTGCGCGGTCGGGGCGACGAGAGCCCCGCGCGCCGACACGGCGAGAGCGCCGAGGAGGACCAGGGCGACGCCGAGAGGCGGGACCAGCCGGCGAGGAATCACGGCTGGTATTTTACTCCGACACCACGAGGTGGACGCTACGCTCTCACCTGCGCCACGCGACCGCCCGTCATGCGTACGAGGTCGTTGGGCGACAGCCTGAACACGGTCTTCGGGTGGCCCGCGGCGGCCCAGATCTCGTCCCACTTGAAGAGGTCCTCGTCGATCAGCGTCGTCAGGGGCCCGGTGGAGCCAACGGGCGCGACGCCCCCGATCGCGAATCCCGTTCGGGCGCGCACGAACGCGGCGTCCGCCTTCTCGACCGACTCGTCGACGAGCCGGGCGACCTTGTCCTCGTCCACGCGGTTCGCGCCGCTCCCCGCGACGAGGACCGCCTGGTCGGTGCGCCGGCCCCGAAAGACCAGCGACTTCACGATCTGGTCCACGCGGCAGCCGAGCGCCTGCGCCGCGTCGGCCGCTGTCCGAGCCGACCTATCGAGCTCGATGACGCGGTGACCGCCGCCGAGCGCCGCGAGCGCGTCCAGGACGCGCTCGACGCTCGCGCTCACGCCTGAGCGATCACCAGGGGATGACGATTCGATCGAACGCCTCCGCGTACGCGTAGCCCTTGGCCTGCCCGAGTTGTCGCGAGCGCTCGCGCACCCGCGTCTCGACCGCGGAGAAGTCGCTGAACTGGCTCGCGTGACACGCGAGAGCCTTGATCTTCAGGTCCATCGTGTCCGAGATGTCGACGACGATCTGGGGGTTCTCCCACTGCATCACGTACACCTCTCGGACCTTGTGGGGCTCGAACATGGGCATCAGCTCCGGGAACGCCATGTGGTCGCGGGCGAGGGGATAGATGCAGTCGAGCGTGACGCCCCCGACGATCCGGTGGTCGCGGTGGGAGGCTCCGAGGAGGTGGCTGCGGTGCGGACTCTGGCAGATGACGAGGTCGGGGCGCCACGCGCGGATCTCGCGGGAGACGTCGCGCCGGAGGTCGCGCGTGTCCTCGACTTCGCCGTCCGGATAGCCGAGGAAGACGACCCGCTCGACGCCGAGCGTGCGGGCGGCGTTCCGCTGCTCTTCCTCGCGGATCCGGGCGAGCCGCTCTGGGGTCATCGATCGATCGCTCGAGCCCTTGTTGCCGTTGGTGGCGATCAGGTATGTGGCCTCGCGGCCCTCCTTGACCATCTTCGCGATGGTGCCGCCCGCCCCGAACTCCGAGTCATCGGGGTGCGCCGTCACGACCATCACGCGCTCGATCTTGTCGGCCATCGTGGCTCCTCTCGGCGTTTTAGAGACTCGCGACAAGGATACCGATTCCGGGGGCGCCGCGCGACCGGCTATAATCGCACGATGTCCATGGCCACCGGTGGTCGGGTAGGGGTCGTCGTTCTGCTCCTGCTCGTCGCCGCGGTGGTCGCTCTGCCCCTGCTTCCCGGAGACCCCGCCGCCATCCGGCTTGCGGGCGTCGGCGCGCTCTGGTGGTTCACCGCCTGCGCCGCCTTTATAGCCACACTGACGACGTGCGCCTTTCTCAGGCCACCCACAAACGTTCCGGCCTCGCGCTCCAATACAACAGTCGCAACCGTCACAACAGGCACAACTCTCACAACCAGTGCAACACTCGCGACGTGGGCTTCGCCCGTCGTGCTCGTCTCCCTCGCCGCGCACGTGTTCGCCGGCACGCCCGACTCTCCGGCCCTCGTCCTCACCGCGCTCGTGGCGCCGCTCCTCGCCCTGCTCGCCCGGTCCGCTGGCCCCGCGCCCCCGACCAACCCGGTCGCCGGACTCGCCATTGCGGCCGCCGTCGGCCTGGTGCTGTGGGCGAACCTCGGCGTGATCGCCGACGTCGCGCGGCTGGTGGGCGTCCCGCGCCCCCCGGCGCTCGCGCTCTCGGCGACGGCCGCGTTCGTCGGCATCACGCGGCGCGCGGCTCGCCGACCTGTCGGCGACGGGGGCGTCCTCGTCGGGGCCGCGGGGGTCGTGCTGACGGTCGTCGTGATCGGCGTAACGGTCGCCGCCACGCCGTGGACCGCATGGAGCCGCGCGGCGTCGCAGCCGGCGCTGACCTTCGGCCAGACGAGCGCCTGGGTGACGGAGGGGCGGCCCCTCGAGGGATCCACGACGCTCGTCTTCACCGAGCCCCACCGCGTCACCGCGCTCAGTCCCGGCGTCTACCGGGTCATCGAGGAGGGTGCGCAGCGGTCCGTCACGCGCGAGTGGCGCCTCGCCGCTGGTGACGCGCTCACCTTGCGTCCCGGCGACCGGCTGGCCCTGGCGGCGGGCACACGGATCCGCTTCGAGCCCGGCAAGCGCGTGCCCGGGAGCGCCGCGTCGGGGGTCGCCTGGGCCGAGCCACCCGAGCGGCGCTCGCCGGGAACCGCAGCGCACGCGCTGGGCGCGGCGCTCACGCTCGTCGGCGGCGCGCTCGCCCTGCTCCCGCCTCTGGGCCCGCTCGCATGGCGCGGAGCCGCGGCCGGACCTGCGCTTCTCCTGGCGCTGACGCTCGCCGCGATCTGCTGGGGTACCTATGCTGTGTACGTCGCGCCGGAGCTCGCGCTCGCCGCGCCGCCCGCCGCCGGGGTCGTAGAGCTCCCCGCGTTCGCCCTCTCGGCGCCCGGCGGTCGCGCACTCGTCGCGACGAGCGTTCTCGCCATGCTCCTTCTCTTCGTGGCGACGGCGCTGGCGCTCCGGGACGTCATAGCAATGCACGCCAGGCCGGCGAATGCCGACGTCGCGTGGGCCGGCCTCCTGATGCTCGCCGCCGTTGCGGGACTCTGGCCCGCCGACCCGTGGCGCGCCTGGCTCGCCGGCTGCGGGCTCGCCGCCGCGGCGGTCGCCATCCCGCGGCTCGCGGGCCGGGACGCCCGCGCGGGCCTCGCGGGCTCGCTGGCCGGCGCCGCGGTGTTCGCCGCCCTGGCCGCCGTCGGCGGCCGGCTCCCGGCATGGGCCGCTGCCGTGGCCGCGTACCCCGCACTCCTCGCGGCGCCGATCGCCTGGGTCGTCGTGCGAGCCGAGGCCGTCCGACGGGCGAGGCGCGCCTAAGATGCGTGCTCGCGCGGAGTGACCGTTGTTCGAGCGCCGGCTTTGCCGGCGCAACGGTTCGCCGGCGAGGCCGCCGCGAGTGATCGGTGGGGGGTGTCGGGGGGAGCGGCGTCGCTCCCCCTGACGTTCATGGGTTGCCCGGACCGCGCGAGACTGACACAATAGGCTCGCGACATGGCCAGCGACCGGATCGTCGTCAGGGGCGCCCGCGAGCACAACCTCAAGAACATCGATCTCGAGATCCCGCGCGACCAGCTCGTCGTCATCACGGGGCTCTCAGGGTCCGGAAAATCGTCGCTGGCCTTCGACACGATCTATGCCGAGGGCCAGCGCCGCTACGTCGAGTCGCTCTCGGCCTATGCGCGCCAGTTCCTCGAGCAGATGGAGAAGCCCGAGGTGGACTCGATCGAGGGGCTGTCGCCCGCGATCTCGATCGAGCAGAAGACGACCTCGAAGAACCCGCGCTCGACCGTCGGGACCGTCACCGAGATCTACGACTATCTGCGCGTGCTCTTCGCGCGCGTGGGCGTCCCGCACTGCCCGAGCTGCGGTCGGCCGATCTCCGCCCAGACGGTGCAGCAGATGGTCGATCGCGTCATGGCGCAGTCGCCGGGCACCCGGCTCCTGGTGTTGGCGCCGGTCGTCCGCGGGCGCAAGGGCGAATACAAGAAGCTGTTCTTCGACCTCCAGCGCCAGGGGTTCACGCGCGTCCGGGTGAACGGCGCCGTCCGCGAGCTCGGCGAGGAGATCGAGCTCGACAAAAAGCGCAAGCACACGATCGAGGTGATCGTCGACCGTCTCGTCGTGCGCGACAGCCTCGGCGCGCGGCTCGCCGACTCGCTCGAGACCGCGCTGCGCCTGGCCGACGGCGTGGTCCAGGTCGAGCCCGTGACCGACGGCGGCAAGGGCGGCGAGCCGATGCTCTTCTCCGAGCGCCTCGCGTGCGCCGAGTGCGGCGTCTCCCTGCCGGAGGTTTCGCCGCGCATGTTCTCGTTCAACAACCCCTACGGCGCGTGCCCGGAGTGCGGCGGGCTCGGCTCGCGTGACGAGATCGATCCCGAGCGCGTGGTGCCGAACCCGGCGCGCTCGCTCAAGGAGGGGGCGCTGGCGCCGTGGGCCGGGCGTGAGACGACGTACTTCCACCAGACGCTCCAGGTGCTCGCCAGGCGGCACCGGTTCTCGCTCGACACGCCGTGGGAGAAGCTCAAAGCGCCCGTGCGCGACGTGATCCTCCGCGGCGAGCGCGACAACGGCTTCGAGGGTGTCATCCCGCTGCTCGAGCGACGCTACCGCGAGACGACGTCGGAGGAGGCCCGCGCGGAGATCCAGCAGTTCGTCGCCGAGCGGCCCTGCCCGGCGTGCGGCGGCGCGCGCCTGCGCCGCGAGTCGCTCGGCTTCAAGATCGGGGGCCGCTCGATCGCCGACGTCGTCACGCTGACGATCAAGGCGGCGGCTGCCTTCTTCGACGGCCTGACGCTCAGCGAGCGCGAGGCGGCCATCGCCCGGCGTGTTCTCAAGGAAATCCGCGAGCGCCTCGGCTTCCTCATGAACGTCGGCCTCGACTATCTCACCCTGGACCGGCCCGCGGGCACGCTCGCCGGCGGAGAGGGGCAACGAATTCGTCTGGCGACACAGATCGGGTCGAGTCTCGTCGGCGTGCTCTACATCCTCGACGAGCCGTCCATTGGATTGCACCAGCGGGACAACCGACGCCTGCTCGAGACGCTCAAGCGGCTCCGGGATCTCGGCAACACGGTGCTCGTCGTCGAGCACGACGAGGAGACGATCCGCAACGCCGACTACGTGGTGGACCTCGGCCCCGGCGCCGGCGAGCTGGGCGGCCACGTCGTCGCGGTCGGGACGCCGGACGAGATCATGGCGAACCCGGACTCGCTCACCGGCCGCTACCTGGCGGGCGCCCTCGAGATCCCGGTGCCGGCGACGCGGCGGAAGGGGAGCGGCCACGCCATCACGATCCACAACCCGCGCGAGCACAACCTCAAGGGGATGCCTGTGCGGATCCCGCTCGGGACCTTCACGAGCGTCACCGGCGTCTCGGGGTCCGGCAAATCGACGCTGGTCAACGACATCCTATACCGCGCGCTCGCCCAGATGCTCCACCGCGCCCAGGATCGCCCCGGCGCGCACGACCGCATCGAGGGCGCCCAGCGCGTCGACAAGGTCGTGGACATCGACCAGTCGCCGATCGGCCGCACGCCGCGCTCGAACCCGGCCACCTACACCGGAGTGTTCACGTTCATCCGGACGCTCTTCGCGCGCACGCCCGAGGCGCGCATGCGGGGTTACCAGCCGGGCCGGTTTTCGTTCAACGTCAAGGGCGGCCGGTGCGAGGCGTGCCAGGGCGACGGGCTCGTGAA
>QHTD01000026.1 GCA_003220675.1 Candidatus Rokuibacteriota bacterium
GAGCACCGCGACGACGCGCGGCGCGGTCGGGTGGAGGATCGTATTGCCAAGGCGGAAGTCGCCGTGCACCAGCGTCGTCTCGTCCCCGGGCGGGACGTGCTCGCGCATCCACGCGATCAATCGCTCCATCGCCTCGATCTTCTCCGTCTCGGAAGCCCGGTACTGCTGGGTCCACCGGTGGATCTGGCGCGCGAAGTAGTTCCCGGGCTTCCCGAAGTTGGCGAGGCCGAGCGCCT
Source organism: Candidatus Rokuibacteriota bacterium (assembly GCA_003220675.1). GTDB lineage: Bacteria > Methylomirabilota > Methylomirabilia > Rokubacteriales > CSP1-6 > 20CM-2-70-11. The sequence goes on from QHTD01000026.1 coordinate 237, forward strand.
GCCAGTCCACCGTGTGAAGGCGCGCCTGGACTTCGTTGAGCGAGTCGTAGATCGCCGCGCGCTCGCGCGGGGTCAGGCCGGGGATCGCCGGGTCGGTGAGGACGCGTCCGTGGACGCAGTCCATGATGTAGAACGCGGTGCCGACGACCGCGTCGTCCTCGCAGAGCGCGTGCGTCCGCGGCACCGGGAAGCCGGTCTTGCCGAGCGCGGTGATGACCCGGTACTCACGGTCCACCGCGTGCGCGGAGGGGAGGAGCTTGCCCGGCGGTTTCCGCCTGAGCACGTACTCCTTGCCGCCCGCCGTGAGGTAGTAGGTCGGGTTCGACTGGCCGCCCCTGAACTGCCTCACCGTCAACGAGCCCGTGAAGCCCGCGACGTGCTCGCGCATGTAGCGCTCGAGCGTGGCCGGGTCGAAGCGGTGCTGCTCGCGGACCTCCGCGGTGGTCGAGATCATCCGGACCGTCCTCCCGCGCGCGCCAGTATAATCCGACTCGCGGAGGACGGCACATGACATCGACGGGACCCGCGGGGCCGTGGAAGCACGAGTTCGTCAGCGTCGACGGTGTGCGTCTGCACTACGTCCGCCAGGGCGCGGGCTCACCCGTGCTGCTGCTGCACGGCTGGCCGGGCTTCTGGTACGAGTGGGCGCCGGTGATCCCGCCGCTCGCCGCGCACCACGACGTGATCGTGCCCGACCTGCGCGGCTTCGCCTACTCCGACAAGCCCGACGTCCGGCCCGAGGAGGGCTATGTGCGCGACGTCGTCGCGCGCGAGATCGCCGGCTTCGCGCGGGCGCTCGGGCTCGCGCGGATCGCGCTCGTCGCGCACGACATCGGCGCGACCGTCGCCCAGCCGCTGGCCCGTCTCTTCCCCGGGCTCGTCACGCGCCTCGTCCTGTTCGATCCCCCGTACCCCGGCATCGGGCGCCGCTGGCGCGAGCCCGCTCACGCGCGGGAGATCTGGTACCAGATCTTCCACACGCTCCCGTGGGCGCACGAGCTCGTCGGTGCCAGCCGCGAGGCGACGCGGATCTACCTGCGCCACTTCCTCACCCACTGGTCAGGGAAGAAAGACTGGGTGACCGAGGCGGAGCTCGCCCACTGGGTGGACGCGTACTCGCAGCCAGGCGCGCTGCGCGGCGGCTTCGCGTACTACAAGGCCTTCGAGCGCGTGCGGACGACCCAGGGCGATGCGCCGGCCGAGACGCTCCGCGTGGAGGCCCCGACGCTGGTGCTCTGGGGCGAGGCCGACGCGATCCTGCCGGTCGCCTGGGCCGACCGGCTCCCCGAGTATTTCTCCAAGCTCACGCTCAAGCGCATCGCCGGCGTCGGCCACTTCATGATGCGCGAGGCGCCCGACCTCGTCGTGGACGAAGTCCGCGCCTTCCTCCAGGGCGCCCGGTGATCCGGGAGATTCCGGGACACAAGCCGCGCGTCCATCCCGACGCGTACGTCGATCCCCAGGCGGCCGTCATCGGCGACGTGACCATCGACGCGGGCGCCAGCGTCTGGCCCTTCACGGTGCTGCGCGGCGACCAGGACAACTACGTGAGGCTCGGAAAGAACTCGAACGTCCAGGACAGCTCGGTCCTCCACGTCACGCCCGAGTACCCGTGCATCGTCGGCGACAACGTGACGATCGGCCACGGCGCCGTCGTCCACGCGTGCACCGTCATGAACAACTGCCGCATCGGCATCGGCGCCGTCGTGCTGAACGGCGCCGTCGTCGAGGAGGGCGCCCAGGTCGGCGCGGGAGCGCTCGTGCCGCCGGGGAAGGTCGTGCGGGCAGGGTGGCTCGTGATGGGCGTGCCGGCGAAGCCGGTGCGGCAGATGACGCCCGAGGAGCTCGAGGACATCCTGAGGAACGCGCGCGAGTACGTCGATCTGTGGCGCCGCAACTTTGCCGAGCGCGTGGTGGCCGCCACTCCGACTAGAACGCGTACTGCACGCCGGCGAGCACGCTGAGCGGCGGGGCCGGCGTGAGGAAGCGCTGGACCGGGCTGCCGGGCTCGCGGCCGTTGGCCGCGAAGGTCCCGAAGGTCTGGTACCGCTCGTCGAGCACGTTGTTCACGCGCACGAACGCCTCGACACCGCGCATTGTCACCGTCGCGCCGGCGTTCGCCACCCAGTAGGGCGAGAGTGTCGGCTGTCGGTTCACCTCATCGCCCCGCAGAAACTGCGCGCCGACGTAGCGCGCGTCGGCCGAGAGCGCGAGCCACGGCCACGGGCGGTACACGAGCCCGCCGTTGAGCCGGTGGCGCGGGACGAGCGCGAGCGAGTCGCCGGGCCGGACGGTCTCCGAGCCTGGCGGCAGCGGCGTGAACAGCTCGACCTGGTCCTGGAACGTGGCGCGCGTGAACGTGTAGTTGAGGAAGGCTTCGACCAGCTTGAAGTGTCCGCGTAGGCCGAGCTCGACGCCCTCGCGGCGCGTGCTCCCGATGTTCTGGAAGAACACGCCCGTCGTCCCCGTGGGCGCGACCGAGAAGATGTCGTCGCCCACGTCGGTCCTGAACCCGGAGAGCGCCACGTCGAGCCACGCGAGCGGCCGCGCCTGCGCGCCCACCTCGTAGCTCCGCGCCGTGACCGCGCGGAGCGGCGGGTCGGGCGCGACGCCCACCTGGAGCCCCGGGCACACGGCGCCCGGCCCGGCGCACGTCAGCTCGAGGAACGCCGGCGCCCGGAACCCCTCTCCGTAGCTCGCGTAGAGACGCAGGCGCTCACTCAGGTTCAGGTTGACCCCGGCGCGCGGATTGAACCGGTTGAACTCGTGCACGCCGCCGCTCGGCCCGCCGAGCCGGTCGTCGATATCGTGACGCAGGTAGTCCCAGCGTCCCGCCACGGTGAGGACCAGGGTGGAGCCCGGGACGAACAGGTCGCGGACGAGGGTGAGCGAGTCCTGGAGCCAGACGCCGACGGCGTCCTGCAGGTCGGTCAGGTCCGCCTGGAGCTCGCGCGAGTCGGACGACTCCTCGAAGGTCCGGCTCCGCACGTCGTGGCGCGTGTACTCGACGCCCGCGACCAGGACGTTGCGACGGCCCGCGAGCACGCCGTCATGGGCTACCTGCGCGGCGCCCCCCGAGGACAGCGTCCGGTTGAGCAGGCGGCTGTTGGGCGCGAGCTGGTTCATGTTGAACTGCTCGGCGTCGAGCGCCCGGACGAACGCGTTACCCGTCAGCGTCAGACGCTCGCCGATCTGCTGCTCGCCGTTGAGGATCGCCTGGTGGAGCTCGGGCTCGAAGAAGTCGCCAGCGGTGAAGTTCCGTCGGGGATGGTTGCGCGCCTCGCGCTCCGGCAGCGAGCCCGCCTGCTTGATCCTGTCCTGGCTGTACTGATAGGAGAGCGTGGCGTCGGTTCCGTCCTCCGTCACCCCAAGCTTCGTGAACACGCGTGACACTCGGGCGCTGGTGAAGTCCCTGAAGCCGTCCTCGAGCGACTCGGTGAGCGAGAGGGCGTAGTCCAGCGGTCGCGCCGAGCCGCCGAGGCGGAGACGGTAGTCGCGGCGGCCGAAGCTCCCGGCGGCGACCTCGGGGACGATCTCGCGGACCTCCTTGCCCCGGCGTGTGACCATGTTGATCGCCCCGCCCAGCGTGTTCCGCCCGAAGAGGACCGAAGGGCCGCGGATGACGTCGATTCGCTCGACGTCCTCGAGGGGGATCAGATCGAAGTTCACCTCCTCCACGGTCGGCTCGTTGAGGCGGACGCCGTCGAGGAAGACGCTCAGCCCCGGCGGCAGGCCGGTGACCGGCGAGATCGTGAATCCCCTGAGCGAGAGGTTCGGCTGAAGCCGGTTTCCCTGCTCACTCTGCAGCGTGACGCCCGGAAAGCGCTCGAGCGCCTCCGGCAGCACCGCGGGCGCATCACGCCGGATCTCCGGCCCGGTGAGCGTGTCCACGCGGCTCGGCGTCGACGAGGGCGGCAGCGCTCCCGGCACGAGCGGCGGAGTGACACGGATCTCGGGGAGACGTGGCGGCGCGTCCCGCTCCTGGGCGGAGGCGGCGACGACGAGGAACAGGAAGGGCGTCAAGCCGCACAGGAAGAAGGGGCGCATGCGAGTGCGCGCCATACTAGCACCGGTCGGAGGGCCGGGAGGAGCGGGGTTACCGCGGCAGGCGCGGCGGCTCGGCGCAGACGCGCTCGATCTCGTCCACGGTCTTCGGGGTGCCCGCGGTGAGCACCTCACAGCCGTCGGCGGTGATCAGCACGTCGTCCTCGATGCGCACGCCAATTCCCAAGAGCTCCTTCGGGATCGGGTGGACGACCTTCGGCGCCTTCGCCTTCTCTTCCTCCTCGAGCTTCTTCGCCGCCGCCATGCCGAGGCGGAAGCGACGCTCCCACATCTCGTCCTCGCTGTGCTCGCGGAGATAGAAAGTCGCCGTCTGCCGCTCGGGGTCGAAGTAGAGGCCAGGCTCGACCGTGAACACCATGCCGGGCTCGAGCACGCGCGACGCCCGGCCGATCCGGTAGTCGCCCACGTCGTGGACGTCCATCCCGAGCCAGTGGCCGGTGCCGTGCATGTAGAACTCGCGATAGTGGTGCATCGCGAGCGAGTCCTCCACCCCGCGCGGCAGGACGCCGAGCGCCACGAGCCCTTCGGTCAGGACGCGACGCGCCGCCTCGTGGACCGCCTCGTAGCGGTTGCCGGGCCGCGCGGCCTCGAGGCCCGCGAGCTGGGCGCGCAGCACGACCTCGTAGACCGTGCGCTGGGCGACGCTGAAGCGCCCGTTGACCGGGAAGGTGCGCGTGATGTCCGCCGCGTGATAACCCCACTCGCACCCCGCGTCGATCAGGAGCAGCTCGCCGTCCTGCATCCGCCGCGTGTTCTCCCCGTAGTGGAGGATGCACGCGTTGGGGCCGGAGGCGACGATCGAGGGGTACGCGTTGCGCGGCGAGCCGTGGCTCCGGAAGACGAACTCGAGCGCCGCCTGCACCTGGTACTCGTAGAGTCCCGACCGCGCATAGCGCATCGCCTCGGCGTGGGCGTCGCGGCTGATCTCGCACGCGCGCCGCTGGCGCGTGAGCTCGGCGGGCGAGCGCCGGAGGCGCATCTCGTGCAGGATGGGCCCGGGGTCCTCGAGGCGGACCGGCGCCGGATAGCCGCGAGCGCGGGCGCCACGCAGCTCGACGATCAGGCGCGTGACGCGCCCGTCGAACGCGCCCTGACCGAGGCGGTAGTAGACCACTGGCCGGTCGACCAGGTACTCGCGGAGCTTCTCGTCGAGCTGGTCGATCGGATACGCGGCGTCGGCGCCGTAGGTGGCGACGGCGCCCTCGACGCCGGCGCGGTGGCCGGTCCAGATCTCCGTCTCCCGGTCGCGGGGCCGGACGAAGAGGACGTACCGCTCCTTGGCGTGCGCCGGGTTGATGACGGCGACGGCGTCCGGCTCGTCGAAGCCGGTCAGGAAGAAGAAGTCGGAGCTCTGGCGGAACTCGTAATGGACGTCGCCGTTCCGCCGGGCCTCGTGCGCCCCGGGGACGATCGCGAGGGCGTCGCCGATCGCCGCCGCGAAGCGCAGCCGCCGGTCTGCGAAGGGTCCGAGCTCACCGGGCGTCGCCATGGTTCCTGAATAGCATACAATGGCGGCAGCGCGGCCGATGCGCGCGCTGCGAGGGGGTCCCCATGCACGTCGGACTGGCCACCGTCTTTCAGAATCCGAAGAAGACGCGCTCCGATTACGACGTCTACCGCAACGAGCTCCGCCTGGCGGATCAGGCCGAGCCGCTCGGCTTCGAATCCATCTGGGGCGTCGAGCACCACTTCACCGACTACACGATGTGCCCCGACGTCCTGCAGTTCCTCACCTACATGGCGGGCCGGACCCGGCAGGCCGGGCTCGGCTCGATGGTCGTGGTGCTCCCGTGGCACGACCCGATGCGCGTCGCCGAAGAAGTCTCGATGCTCGACAACATCTCGGACGGGCGGTTGATCCTGGGCCTGGGCCGCGGCGCCGGCCGGGTCGAGTTCGACGGCTTCAGGCTCTCGATGGACGAGTCCCGCGAGCGCTTCGTCGAGTCGGCGGAGACGCTGCTGCGCGGCCTGGAGGCGGGCTACTGCGAGTACGCGGGCACGTTCGTCCGCCAGCCGCGCGCGGCGATCCGCCCGGCGCCGTTCAAGACCTTCCGCGGGCGCACCTACGCGGCGGCCGTCTCGCCCGAGTCGATGCCGATCATGGCGAAGCTCGGCGTGGGCATCCTGGTCATCCCGCAGAAGCCCTGGCCCGAGGTGGCCAAGGAGCTCGACGCGTACCGCACGACCTACCGCGAGATCAATCGGACCGAGGCGCCGCCGCCCGTGTGCGCCGGCTGGACGTTCTGCGACGAGAACGCGGCGCGCGCGCACGAGATGGCCCGCCGCTACATCGGTGGCTACTACCAGACCGTCCTCGACCACTACAACTTCCAGGACGACCACCTCGCGAAGACCAAGGGCTACGAGTATTACGGGAAGATGGCCGAGAAGATCCAGCAGTACGGGACCGACAAGGTGATCGAGTACTTCATGAACCTCCAGGTCTGGGGCACGCCCGAGCAGTGCTACGAGAAGATCCTCGACGTCCGACGTCGCGTCGGCAACGACACGTTCGTCGGCGTCTTCAGCTACGCCGGCATGGACTACGCCGAGGCGGAGCGGAACATGCGCCTGTTCGCACGCGAGGTGATACCCGAGCTGAAGCAGCTCCCGGTCGCGGCCGGCCCCGCGCTGCCCGCCGCCACGGCGCCGCGGCCCGGCACCGAGCTCGGCGTCGGGCTCCTCGGCTCCTGACGCGCCGCCGCGATGGGTTTCGCCGTCCGCGTGACCCCCACCACGGTCTACCTGCCCTTCAACCGCGACTGCCTGCGCGGCGAGTTCGTGCCCGCCAAGCACGGCGGTCCGCCGCCGGCCCAGCACGGCCATTGGCTCCTCGTCCAGGAGCAGAGACTCGTCGTAGTCCCGGCGGGCGGCGGGTTCCGCCTTCCGACGGGCGAGCTCCCCGAGGGCCTCGACGGTGTGGCCAAGCAGCCGCTCTGGCTCGGGACGTACGCCGGCACGCCGTGCTGGGTGGCAGGCCTGCCGCGCGATGCTGCGCTGCCGGAGGGCCTGCACCGCGAGACGCTCGTGCCGATGCAGGGCACGCGGCTCCCGGACGATCTCCTGTCGCTCGGCGGCATGGCGATGCAGCTCCTCTACTGGGAGAGCACGAGCGGCCACTGCCCCCGCTGCGGTACCCCCACCGAGCGGATGCCGGGCGAGTGGGGCAAGCGCTGCCCCACGTGCCGCTACGAGCACTACCCGCATCTGCATCCCGCGGTGATCGTCCTCGTGCGCGACGGCGACCGGGTGCTCCTCGCGCGCAAAGCGATCTGGGCGCCGGGGCGCTACGCGCTCGTCGCAGGGTTCGTGGACAACGGCGAGTCGCTCGAGGCGGCGGTGACGCGGGAGGTGCGGGAAGAGGTCGGCGTTGACGTGAAGGACATCCGGTACGTCGGCAGCCAGAACTGGCCGTTCCCGAGCCAGCTCATGGTGGGCTTCGTCGCGGCCTACGCCGGCGGCCAGATCACCGTCGATCCCGACGAGCTCGAGGACGCGCGATGGTTCTCGTGCGACGAGCTCCCGGACGGGCCCTCGCGCCACTCGATCGCGGGGTGGATTCTCGCCAACTTCGCGCGGCGGTAGGCTCAGGTCACCTCGACCCTGACCGGAGTACAATCGTGGGCGCACCACAGCCCCGGGAGGCCCCACATGGAATTCGAGTTTTCGAAGAAGACCAAGATGTACGCGGAGCAGCTCGGCGATTTCATGAACAAGTACATCTACCCGAACGAGAAGGTCTTCCAGGAGCAGCTCGACTCGGGACCGACTCGCTGGCAGGTCCCCCCGATCATGGAGGAGCTCAAGGCGAAGGCGCGCGAGCGCGCCCTCTGGAATCTCTTCCTGCCGGAGAGCGAGCGTGGCGCCGGGCTGACCAATCTCGAGTACGCGCCGCTCTGCGAGATCATGGGCCGCTCGCCGATCGCGCCGGAGGTCTTCAACTGCTCGGCGCCCGACACCGGCAACATGGAGGTGCTCGAGCGCTACGGCACGCCCGACCAGAAGAAGCAGTGGCTCGAGCCCCTGCTCGAGGGCAAGATCCGCTCCGCCTTCGCGATGACCGAGCCCAAGGTCGCCTCCTCGGACGCGACGAACATCGAATCCTCGATCGTCCGCGACGGCGACCACTACGTGATCAACGGCCACAAGTGGTGGACCTCGGGCATCGGCGATCCGCGGTGCAGGATCCTCATCTTCATGGGGAAGACCGACCCGAAGAACCCCGACAAGTACAAGCAGCAGTCGATGATCCTCGTCCCGCGCGACACGCCTGGCATCAAGGTGATCCGAATGCTGACCGTCTTCGGCTACGACGACGCGCCGCACGGCCACGGCGAGGTCTTGTTCGAGAACGTGCGCGTGCCTGCGTCGAACATGCTGCTCGGCGACGGGCGCGGCTTCGAGATCGCGCAGGGGCGCCTCGGCCCCGGCCGCATCCACCATTGCATGCGCCAGATCGGCGTCGCCGAGCGCGCGCTCGAGCTCATGTGCAAGCGCGCGATGAAGCGCGTCGCCTTCGGCAAGCCGCTGGCCGAGAACGACATCACCCTCGAGCGCATCGCCCAGTCGCGGATCGAGATCGATCAGGCGCGCCTGCTCGTGCTCCACGCCGCGCACATGATGGACACGGTCGGCAACAAGGCGGCCCGCCAGGCGATCGCCGAGATCAAAGTCGCCGTGCCCAACACGACGCTCCGGGTGATCGAGCGCGCCATGCAGCTCCACGGGGGCGGCGGCGTGAGCCAGGAGTTCCCGCTCGCGTCCATGTGGGCGCACTCGCGCACGCTCCGCTTCGCCGACGGGCCGGACGAGGTGCACCGCCGCCAGATCGGGCGCCTCGAACTACGCAAGCACAGCTGAGGTCCTTCGCTTGCCATGCTTTGGCTTCATGCTACGCGGGCAAGGTCGAGCGCACCTCCGATTGCGCGTCGAACGATCAGGCTGAGCGGCCGGCTTCGAGCCGGTCCGCTCTAGCCTGCTCTTAGACTGCCCTTACGACGGCAGATCCTCGAGTCGAACACCACGACCGCTCCTCAGCGCTTCTCGGGCCGCCGCTACTCGCCGCAGGAACTCAGGATGGTGCTCCAACCGATAGTCGAGCCAGTCGTCCTCGCTCTCGAAGCCGATCAGCACGCCAGCCGGCTTCCCGTGCCGGGTGATGAGGATTTCCTCGGATTCAGCCAGGCGCAGGAATCGCGACAGGTCGTCCTTGACCTCAGCCAGCGCCGCCTGGCGCACCTGGCGTCCCGTGTTCGGCGAGCCAGCCGGCCGCTTCGGCCTTCGTGACGATCGCGAGGACCTCGACGGCTTGACGCGTGACGTCATAAAATACCCTCACTTCCCCCACCCGGAGCCGATACTGCGGTTGGCTCAAGCCCCTCAGGCGCTTGATCCGGCTCTTGCTCACCCGGGTGGGCTCGTGCCGCAAGTGCCGTTCGAGGGCGTCTCGCACTTCGGCCCGGCGGTAGGCCGGCAGTGACCTGTAGGACCTAGCCGCCTCGGGAGCGAGGACGACCTCGTACCGCATTCTGGCCATAGTATAGCCAGATTCGACACAGCCTCAAAGCCGACCGCTGCAGTCTAGACATAATGACTGCCGATCGAAGAGGCTGACATACGCCCGCGAGCCCGCGGTCAGATCTTCGCGGGGCGCCCCGCCCAGTAGGAGTCGCGTAGCACGCGCTTGAGGAGCTTGCCCGCGAGGTCCCGCGGAAACTCCTCGTGGAACGAGATCTCGCGCGGGACCTTGTAGTCCGCAATGTGGTGCCGCGCGAAGCGGACAATCTCCTCGGCCGTGACCTCAGCGCCCGGGCGTGGCTGCACCGCGGCGTGGACGCGCTCCCCCCAGTCGTCGTCGGGCACGCCGAAGACCGCGACGTCGTCGATCGCCGGGTGGCGGTGGAGCACGTCCTCGATCTCGGCGGGGTAGATGTTGACGCCGCCCGAGATGATCATGTCGCGCTTCCGGTCGCAGATGTAGACGAAGCCCTCGTCGTCCATCCACGCGACGTCGCCCACCGTGGCCCACTCGCCGCGCTGCGCCTCCCGCGTCGCCTCGGCGTCCTTGTAGTAGCCGTCGAACATCCCGGGGAAGCGGCGCACGTAGAGCTCTCCCGGAGTCCCCGGAACCACCGGCCGGCCGGTGTCGTCGAGGATGGCGAGCTCCACGCCCGGCGCCGCGCGCCCGCACGAGCCCGGCTTCCGCAGCATGTCCTCGGGCCGGAGGATCGTGTTGATGGAGAGCTCCGTCGAGCCGTAGAACTCCCAGAGCACCGGCCCGAAATACGCGAGCGCCTCCTCCTTCACGCGCATCGGGCAGGGCGCCGCAGCGACGACGAGCACGCGCATCGAGGAGACGTCGTAGCGCGCGCGTACCCGCTCCGGCAGGTCCACGATACGCTTGATGAGCGTCGGCGCCATGAACGTGGACGTGCAGCGGTGGCGCTCGATCGCGCACAGCGCGTCCTCCGGGTCGAACTTCCGCATGACCACCACCGTCCCCCCGAAGACCTGGGTGAAGTGGGCGAAGCCGCTGGGCGCCGAGTGATAGAGCGGCCCGGCGACCAGGTGCACGTGAGGCTCGGCGAGCCCGAATGCCTCCATGAGCCGGCGGGTCACGGCCGGGTCCACGCTGCCCCGCAGCGCCCCCTTCGGCCGGCCCGTCGTGCCGCCCGTGTAGATCATCGAGCCGCCGAGCCCCTGCGCCGGGTCCGCGGAGATCGGCGTCGGGTCACCCGTCGCGATCAGGTCGTCGACGTGCTCGGCCCACGGGCGCCGCGCGCTCCCCACGACGATCCAGCTGCGCACCCTCGACGCACCGGATCGCACCTCGGCCACCGTGCCGAGGAAGGCGTCGCTGACGACCACCGCCCGCGCGTCCGAATGGTCGAGGATGTACGCGACCTCGTCGGCGACGAGCCGGTGGTTCAGGGGGACAGGGATCGCGCCGGCCGCGCGCACCGCCGCGGGCGCCAGCACGGCCTCGAGCGCGTTCTTCACGTAGACGATCACGTGCTCGCCCTTCGCCAGGCCGAGCCCGCGTAGCGCGTTCGCCAGCCGGTTCCGCGTCGCGACGAACTGGTACCAGGTGAGCCGACGCTCGCCGTCGATCAGCGCGGGCGCGTCGGGTGTGCGCTGGGCGTGGGCGGCGAGGACGTCCACCTAGCGCGGCAGGACGGAGCGCGTGGCCTCGAGCGCCTCGCGCGCGACGTCCTCGGCCGGGCGGGCCCACGCGGCCGGGTTCGGCGCCTCGTAGCTCATGAAGCCGCGATAGCCCTTGCGCGCCAGGAGCGCGAAGATCTCCTTGAAGGGCACGCTGCCCCGGCCCGGCGGCAAACGGTCGAGCGCCTTGCCGGGCTCGAGGCCGCTCCGCGGCACGTCGCTGAACTGCACGTAGGCGATCTCGGCGAGCGGGACCATCTCGATCTCCGCGAGCGTGGCGCCGCTCCGCCCGAGATGGTAGGTGTCGAGGAGGAGCCCGCAGCTCGGATCGTTCGCCAGCGCCAGCACCTCGCGGACGCTCGCGAGCGTGTTGAGCTGCTCGGCCTGCGAGTTGAACTCGAGCGCGAGCCTCACCCCGTGCTTCACGGTGAGCTCGCCGACCGCGCGAAGGCTCGTCGCCGCGCGGCGAAGGTCGAGGCGTCCCCTGTCGACCGGGCTCATGACGGTGCGCGCGCCGAGCTCGGCCGCCCAGCGGCACGACTCCGCGAAGGCACCAAAGAGTCGCTCGCGCTCCGCGCCTTCGGCGCCCATCCACCCGGGCTCGACCCCGACGCACGCGACGCCGAGACCGCTCGCCTCGACCAGCGCGAGCACGTCCTCCGCGCGCTTCCCCGCCTCGGCCGCGCGCGCGAAGTCGACGCGGCGCAGCTCGAT
>QHTD01000214.1 GCA_003220675.1 Candidatus Rokuibacteriota bacterium
CGTCACCGTGACGACCGACAGCGCCTCATACAGCCTCAACCAGTGGGTCACGATCACGGCCAGCGTCTTGCTCGGTCAGAGCCCGGCTCCCGGCGCCAGCGTGACCTTCGCCGTCACGGAACCGGACGGCTCCGCGGTCACGAAGACCGCCACCACCGATACGAGTGGCGTCGCCGTAGCGAAACTCCGGGTCAAGCGAAATGATCCGACGGGAACCTACGGGGTCCAGGCGCACGCCTCCCTGGACAGTGCAATATTCGGAGACGCGACCTCGAGTTTTGACGTCGTGCCGTAGGCGACGGAATTTTAGAGCACCTCTGGCGGATCGGCGCGTCGGCCGTGAGCGCCTGATCGTGGACCGTCAGCGGCGCCGCGAGGCGCCGAGAAACAGAGGTCTACCCTGGACGAACTCGGCGAGGCTGTCCTACCTCCGACGTTTTCAGCGCGGTCCCACACGGAAGATAGCGCGGCGGTTCTTCGACCAGCACCCTTCGGTCGATTCCGTGCAGAGCCCGCGCTCCGCCCCAAAGCTCACGATCGATATCCGCTCGGCCGCTATGCCACTCGAGATCAGGTAATTGCGGGCCGCGCGCGCCCGACGCTCGCCGAGGGCGATGTTGTACTCGGTGGTGCCGCGCTCGTCACAGTGCCCCTCGATCAGCACGGGCGTCGCCGGGTTCGTCTTGAGCCATTCGGCGTTCGCCGCGAGGGTCTTCGCGTCGTCGGACCGGATGTCGTACTGGTCGAAGTCGAAGTAGATCGGCTTCACCGCGGCGTTCTCTGTGAACTCGTTCGGGCCGGGCCGGGCCGCCTCGGACACCGTGGGCTCCGGAGGCGGCGGGGATGCGGCGGCGATGGGTTGCGGCGTCGTTGGCGCATCGGAATCGGCGGGCTCCGGCGCGGGGCCCGGCGAAGACGACGGAGGTTGCGGAGCCGCGGCGGCGACGGACGCGGGAGGCGCAGCCGCGACCGGCGTCGGCGGCCGGACACGCATCAGCGCCACTCTCACCTCGGGGTCAGCGCCGCGGACGCGGCCGACCATGTGGTCACCCTCGACCCTGAAGTCGGCGGTGAAAAGACGAGAGCTGAGCTCGTGGCGGATGACGACGCTGCGTCCCGATATATCGAACCGAACGCGCAAGCCGGTGAGCCCGGCGTCTTTCACCTCTACCGGCATCCCTGCGGCGACGCCGGTCGTGTGCAGGACGAACCGCCCGGTGCCGTGCGAGCCCTGCTGGCGGAGGTCGGCTGTCGCGTCCTCGCTGCGCGGGAGGCCCATGACGTCGTAGCCCCGCCACGTGCCGCTCCATTTACCGGAGATATCGATGACCGGCCGCCGGCCGAACACGCTGCCGACCACTCCGCAGCCTGTTGAAGCAAGGGCGACGACCACCAGCAGTAGTCCGACTCGTCGCATGCTACTCTGTGCGTGTTTTCGAGATGTTACGGCGCCTGGGCTCATGATGATATTGATAGCATGACACACCGGACGTCACGGACCGCCACGATTTCGTACGAGGAACCAGAGGCTAGGGACGGCCTTCTTCGGGCTCGATCAGCGGGACGCAGGCCTCCGGAGCCACGGCCAGCCTCATCCCCACGCCGGGGCGGAGGCGTATGGAAGTTGGCGCGGTGACACGCAGGGTCACGTCGCTTTCGTTCACCCGGACCTGATAATCCACCGCGTCGCCGAGATAGCTCGTGCGCTGGACCACGCCGGTGAGGACGTTGTGCCCGGGTGGGGTGGCGCGGTCTCCCGTCACGAGGATGATCTCGTGAGGGCGGATGGAGACGGCGACCGGCGCGCCGGGCTTGAGCCCGGTGACTGCGACGCGCAGTCGCAGGCTGCCCCGCGCAACGACTCCCGGCTCGACCGCCACGCCATCCACGAGGTTGGTCTTGCCGATGAACTCGGCGACGAACCGCGTCCGCGGCCGCTGGAAGAGATCCTCCGCAGTCCCGACCTGGACGACGCGGCCTCGGTAGAGGACGGCGACGCGGTCCGAGATGACCATCGCCTCGCCCTGGTCGTGGGTGACGTAGAGGGTCGTGATGGCGAAGGTCGCGTGAAGTCTTCTAATCTCGAAGCGCATTTCTTCGCGAAGGTTTGCATCGAGGTTGCTCAGAGGCTCGTCGAGGAGGAGGATCTCCGGCTCCACCACCAGCGCCCGAGCCACCGCGACCCGCTGCTGCTGGCCGCCGGAGAGTTCCCCCGGATAGCGCGACTCGTAGCCGCCGAGCTGGACGACCCTCAGCATGTCCTTGACGCGCGCCTCGCGCTCGGTCTTCGACACGCCCGCCTTGAGCCGCAGGCCGTAGGCGACGTTCTGGGCCACGGTCATGTGGGGCCAGAGGGCGTAGCTCTGGAAGATCATCGCCATGCGCCGCCGCTCGGGAGGCACGACGCCGGTCGGCGAGGAAAGGCATCGCTCGCCCACCCAGATCTCGCCGGCCTCCGGACGGAGGAATCCCGCGACCAGACGGAGGGTCGTCGTCTTGCCGCACCCGGAGGGCCCGAGGAGCGAGACCAGCTCGCTGGGCTGGACTTCCAGACTGAGCCCTTCGACCGCGGCGACGTCGCCGTAGCGCTTGGTCAGCCCTTTGATCGTCACCCCGGGCATCGCGCGTCCCTCACTCCTTCGCCCCGATGAAGTCGCGCCCGAGCAGCGTCTGCATCACGACGACGGCGGCGAAGGTCATGGCGAGCATGAAGAGGCCGAGGACGGCGATGGCGCCGAACTGGCCCTCCTCCTTGAGGTCGAAGATCACGACCGAGATCACCTTCGTGTTCGGCGTGAAGAGGATGATCGACGCCGAGAGCTCGCGGATCACGCCGATGAAGACGAAGCACCACGTGGCGATGACCCCGCTCCGGGCCAGCGGCGCGGTGATCTCGCCGAGCACGCGCAGACGGCCGGCGCCGAGGACCCGCCCTGCTTCCTCGAGCTCCGGATGGACGCCCTTGAAGGTGGCGTCGGACTGCGCGTAGCCCACGGGCATCTCCTTCGTGAGGTACGCGACGAAGAGGATCCAGATGCTGCCGTAGAGGACGAGCGGCGGGCGCGTGTACGCGACGAAGAGCGCGACCGCCAGGACCACCCCGGGGATGACCACGGGCGCCAGCGCGAGGAAGGCCAGCAGCTGGTGGCCCGGGAGGATCCTCCGGTTGACGATGTACGCCAGGACCGCGGCCAGCCCCGCGCCCACGCACGCGGTGAGGATCCCGAGCTCGAGCGTGTTCCAGATCGCGGACCGTGTGGCGCCGTGCCCGAACGTGAGCGCGAAGTTCTCCAGCGTGAAGTTCTCCGCCGTCAGCGGCTGGGCCCACGCGCGCGCAAAGGCCGCCTTCGCCAGCCGATGGCCGCGTAGCCGCGGCGGCCGAGGAGCTGCTTCTGGACCAGCAGAAGGAGCGCCGTCGCGAGCAGCAGCGGAACGGAGAACGCGGCCGCCATCTCGACCTTGGGCGGGTAGTGGAACAGGGCCCAGATCTGGGTGGTGATCGTGTGAAAGCCCGCCGGTAGCGCCAGGATCGCCGGCGAGCCGAAGAGCGCCAGCGCCTGGAGCACGGCCAGGATGAAGCCGCTCGCGATCGCGGGCAGGACCATCGGGAGCGTCACGGTCAGGGCGACACGGACACGGCCCGCGCCGAGGATCGAAGCGGCGTCCTCCAGCTCGGACGCGATGAGCTCGAGCGTGTTGGCGATCATGATGAAGACGTACGGGAAGGTGTAGATGGCGACGACGAAGATCAGTCCCGGCATGCTGAAGACGTTGACGAGGGGGTCCTCCGCGCCGGTGAGGGCCCGGTAGAGCTTGTTGAGCAGGCCGGCGTTGGGGCCCGCGAGCATGACCCACGCGAACGCGCCCAGGAACGGCGGCGTCACGAACGACGCCATGATGAGCCCGCGGATCAGTCGCCTGCCCGGAAGGTCGGTCCGCGCCGTGAGCCATGCCATCGGCGCGCCGATCGCGAGCGACACGAGGCCGACCCAGAACGCGAGCACCACGGTGTTCCAGAGCGCCTTCTGGAGCTGCGGATCCGTGAACACCTCACGGTAGTGGGCGAGCGTGGCGCCCTCGCCGCCGCTCACGCTCATGTATCCGAGCCAGCCGAGCGGAAGCGCCATCAAGACGAGCAGCGCGAGGGCGGCGAGGACCCAGACGGGCAGCGAGCGGTCGAATCTCACGAGGCCGCCCGTTCCCACTCGCACGCAGCGTCTCAGCCGAGGATGTCGCCGACCGAAAACCGGATGTCTGGGAAGGCCGCCGGCGCGATCTCCTCACCGCGGCGACGCCGGTCCTGCTCCCGGTAGCCTTCGCGCGAGGGGCTGCGATACACCTCGACCGCATCGGCGTCGCGATTGACGATCCAGACCTCGGCCACGCCGGCTCTGGCGTAGAGCGGAAGCTTGCGGCCGCGGTCGTGCGCGAGCGAGGTGTCCGCGACCTCGACGAGAAGAAGCGCGTGCTCCGGACCCGGATGCGCGGTGCCGTAGAAGTCCGCCCGCGCTCTCAGGAGCATGACGTCGGGCTGTGGTTCGGAGCGGGGGTCGAGACCGACCGGATTCTGCACATGCACGACGACACGATCGCCCAGGGCGGTGACGAAGCGATGGGTCAGCCGATTCACAACACCAGAGTGCCAGGGACCGACCGGAGCCATTTCGAAGATCTCGCCGTCGATCAGCTCCACTCGACACTCGGGGGAGAAAATCCCCACCTCGGCCATCTGGTGATACTGATCCACGGTGAACCGGTAACGCTCTATGGCAACTGCCATCCTGCTCACCCCTCTCTCGTCCGGATTGGACGCCGCTGACAGGCGCCTGTCAATGCCGCGGTGTGGATACGCCAGGTGGAGACTACGCGCCGAAGAACTCCACGAAGCGTCGCTTGATCTCTTCGTTACGCTTCTCGAGCTCATCGGGGTCGGTGTGGAGCAGCTTCAGGTCGCCGAGCTTCGGTTTGTCCGCGGGGTACGTGACGCCGGGATGGCCCGTGTAGAGACCCTCGGTGTCGGCGAGCACCTGCTGCACTTCTTTGCTGAAGGTGAAGTCCGTGAAGAGCTTGGCGGCGGTCGGGTGCGGCGCCCCGGCGGCGATCGCCGTAGGAGAGACGACCAGCGGCACGCCTTCCTTCGGGTACACGATCTCGACCGGGTTCCCCTTCTTCTTGGTCTGGTAGAAGGTGTAGTCGCCCCCGTTCACCGCGACGGGCCGCTCGCCGGAGGCGACGACGCCGGACGGATCGACTGCTGACTGGACGAGCATCGGCTTGTTCTGCGCGAGCTGCTTGAAGTAGTCCCAGCCGTGCAGGTGGACGAGCGCCAGCACGTGGGTCGCGATGACGCCGCTGTAGCCGGGGTGGGCGGTGACGAGCTTGCCCTTCCACTTCGGGTCGAGGAGATCCTTCCAGGTCCTGGGCGCCTCCGCCGACGGGATGATCTTGGAGTTGTACGCGATGACGTTGACCGTCGCGCGCAGACCGTAGTAGTAGCCGTCCCTGTCCTTGAAGCCCGGCGGGAACGCGTCCACCGCGGGGGGCGTGTATTTCATCAGGAGCTTCTTTTCCTTGAGCAACACGAAGTGGCCGGCGTCGGAGGTGTGGATCACGTCGACGAGCTTGAGGTTCGCCTGGAGCTCCTGCATCACGCGCTGGAGGATGCGCTGAGAGCCGGTCCGGTGGACCTCCACGCTGATGCCGGGGTAGGCCGCCTCGAAGAGCTTGGCGACTTTCTCGGAGCTCGAGAGCGCGAGCGAGGTGTACCAGACGACCTTGCCTTCCTTGCGAGCGGCGTCGACGCGGGCGTCCTGCGCTGACGCCGAGACGGCCGTCAGCGCCGAGGTCAGCGCCAGTACGCTCAGGACCAGCACACTCAGCGCCAGCACGCTCAGGGCCAGCACGCTCAGGACCGCGGAACGCTTCTTCATGATTCGTTCCCTCACGGTGTCAACGCCTCCAGGAGCCCGCGGAGGCTGTCCGCTGTGGCGAGCGCGTTCACGCGCCGGATCACCCGCGACGCCTGCTCGCCCGATATGACGAGGCCTGCGTTGCCGCGGAACTTCGCCTCCAGCTCGTCTCGCGGCATCGGAAACTCTGCGCCGCCCCGCGGGTGGTCCTGCCGCTCCTCGAGCAGCCGCCCATCGCTCAACCGGATCCTGACGTGACCGACGAACTGCCGTGGATAGTCGATGGTCGGATCCAGCTCGTAGCTCACCCGGGCGGCGACGCCGAGCACTTCGGCGTCGCGCACGGCCTCGTCCTCGAACTCCGCGAGGCCCGCCCGCCCCTTGACGAGGATCACGGCGAGGAGATACGGCAGGCTGAACTTCGCGGCGTACCCGTTCCGCGGCGCTTGCTTCGCCGCCAGTGGCTCCCAGAGGCGATCCACCGGCCCGGCCGCGGTGCGGCACCGGACGTCGGTGATCTGGTCGGGCCAGAGCCGGTGGAGCTCGCGGAGGCGGAGCGCGCAGTCCATGTACGGGTGCGCGATCGAGCCGCAGGGGTAGGGCTTGAACGTGAGCCGTTCGAGCTCCCACTCGCGGCCGAGGCTGGCAAGGAGCTCCTCCAGGCGCCGCGCGTCGAAGCCGCCCGCGAAGGCACGATAGAAGCCGTGCTCGCCCTCGAAGACCGTCTCCGGTCCCGTGAAGCCGGACTGCGCGAGCAGAGTCGCG
>QHTD01000027.1 GCA_003220675.1 Candidatus Rokuibacteriota bacterium
GACTCGGTCTCGGTCGGCTCGATCATCAGCGCCTCCTCGACGATCAGCGGGAAGTAGGTCGAGGGGGCGTAGAAACCGAGGTCGAGCAGCCGCTTGGCGATATCCGTCGCCGTCACGCCGAGCTTCTTCTGACGACGCGCGGAGAGCACGCACTCGTGCATGCACGGGCCCGGGACGGCGACGTCGTAATCCTTCTCGAGCCGCTTCATGATGTAGTTGGCGTTCAGGATGGCGTTGTCGGAAACGGAGCGGAGGCCGTCGGGTCCCATCGTGCGAAGGTAGGTGTAGGCGCGCACGAGCATACCGAAGTTACCCCAGAAGGCCTGGAGCTTGCCGATGGACTTCGGCCGCTTCCAGTCGAGCGCGTAGCCGTCTCCGTCCTTGGTGACCACGGGCACCGGGAGGAAGGGCTCGAGGTGAGCCTTGACGCCGACCGGGCCAGCGCCCGGGCCGCCGCCGCCGTGCGGCGTCGTGAAGGTCTTGTGCAGGTTGAAATGGCACACATCGAAGCCGAGGTCGCCCGGGCGCGTGATCCCGAGGATCGCGTTGAGGTTGGCGCCGTCCATGTAGACCTGCACGCCCTTGGCGTGGCACAACTCGCTGATCTCGACGATGCGCGGCTCGAACATGCCGAGCGTGTTCGGCACCGTGATCATGAACGCGGCGACGTCGGTGTCGAGGGTGCGCGCGAGCGCGTCCACGTCCACCTCGCCGTTCGGCAGCGACTTGACCTCGACGACCTCGTAACCGGCGATCGCGGTGGACGCGGGATTCGTCCCGTGGGCGGAGTCGGGCACGAGCACCTTCGTCCGCTTCTCCCCGTGCGAGAGGTGATAGGCGCGGATCATCAGCACGCCCGCAAACTCGCCCTGGGCGCCGGCGGCGGGCTGGAGCGACACCGCGTCCATCCCGGCGATCTCGGCGAGGTCCTGCGCCAGCTCGTGCATGAGCTGGAGCGCGCCCTGCGAGAGCGTCTCGGCCGCCAGCGGGTGGAGCTTCGCGAAGCCCGGCAGGCGCGCCATGTCCTCGTTGAGCTTCGGGTTGTATTTCATGGTGCACGAGCCGAGCGGGTAGAAGTGCGTGTCGACGCCGTAGTTCATGCGCGAGAGACGCGAGTAGTGGCGGACGATGTCGAACTCGGAGACCTCGGGCAGCGCCGGCGCCTCCTTGCGGAGGTGGCTGGCGGGAAGGAGCTTCTTCACGTCGGCCTGCGGCACGTCGGCCTCGGCGAGCGAGAAGGCCTCGCGCCCCGGCGAGGACAGCTCGAAGATCAGCTTGTCGTAGGCAGAGGCGGCCATCAGGCCACCGCCTTTTCGAGGACCGCGGCGAACCCGTCGATCTCGGCCTTCGTGCGCTTCTCGGTCACGGCGATCAGCAGGCAGTCGGCGAGGCCGCGGTCGAAGGTCTTGAGCGGGACGCCCGCGAGGAAGCCCTGCTTCGCGAGCTTCGTGACGACGCGCTCCGGCGGCTTCGGGAGCTTCAGCGTGAACTCTTTGAAGAAGGGCGCGCCGAAGCGGAGCGACACGCCGGAGACCTTCGCCAGGCGCTCGGCCGCGTAGTGGGCCTTCGCCGCCGAGAGCTCGCCGACCTTGACGAGGCCGTGCCGCCCGAGCGTCGCGAGGTAGATCGTCGCCATGAGCGCGCAGAGGGCGACGTTGGTGCAGATGTTGGAGGTCGCCTTCGCGCGGCGGATGTGCTGCTCGCGCGTCTGCAGCGTCAGCACGAAGCCGCGCGCGCCGTCCTTGTCCACCGTGGCGCCGACGAGGCGGCCCGGCATCCGGCGCACGAGCTCCTTCTTCGCGGCGAAGACGCCGAGGTTTGGGCCGCCGAAGCTCATCGGCACGCCGAGCCCCTGCCCTTCCCCGACGACGATGTCTGCCCCGAGCTTTCCGGGCCCCTCGAGCACGCCGAGGTTCACCGGGTCGGTGACGACGACGAGCAGCGCGCCGGCCGCGTGAGCGATCTCGGCTGCCGCGGAGACGTCCTCGAGACAGCCGTAGAAGTTCGGCGTCTGGACGACGAGCGCCGCGGTCTTGGCGCCGACGAGCTTCTTCGCCGCTTCAAGGTCGGTGACGCCGTCGGGCGCACCGGCGTCGCGGAGCTTGATCCCCGGCCCCTCGCAATAGGTCGCGACGACGCGCCGGTGGAGCGGGTTCACCCCGCGCGACAGCACGACCTCGCGCCGATCGGTGACGGCGTGCGCCATCAGCGCCGCCTCGGCCAGTGACGACGCGCCGTCGTAGATGGACGCGTTCGCCACGTCCATGCCCGTCAGCTCGGCGATCATCGTCTGATACTCGTAGATCGTCCGCAGCGTCCCCTGGCTCGCCTCGGGCTGGTAGGGCGTGTACGCGGTGAAGAACTCGCCGCGGGAGATCAGGTGATTGATCGGGCTCGGGACGTAGTGGTCGTAGGAGCCCGCTCCCATGAAGCAGACGTGGCTGTCCGCGTCGGCATTCCGCGCCGCGAGCGCCTTCATGTGGCGGATCAGGTCGGTCTCGGCGAGCGACGGCCTGAGGCCGAGCGGGCGAGAGAGGCGCGCCTTGGCGGGGATCTTGACGAGCAGCTCCTCGAGCGAGCCGGCACCGATCACGCCGAGCATCCGCTTCTGCTCGGCCGCCGTGTTGGCGATGTACCGCGACGCCATCAATGGCCTCCCTGCTTCAGGAGCTCCTCGTACTGCTGAGCGGTCAGGAGCTGGTCCCAGTCCGCCTTGCTCGACGGCTTGACGACGATCATCCAGCCCTTTCCGTAGGGGTCCTGGTTGACGGTTTCGGGCTTGTTGGGCAGCTCGCCGTTGACCTCGACGACCTCGCCCGACACGGGCGCAAACAGGTCGGACACCGCCTTGACCGACTCGACGACGCCGAACGGCTTCTTCGCCGTGACCTTGGTCCCGACTTTCGGCAGCTCGACGAAGACGACGTCGCCGAGCTGCTCTTGCGCGTACGCGGTGATGCCGACGCGCACCCGGTCGCCTTCCGCTTTCGCCCACTCGTGCTCGCGCGTGTACTTGAGATCTTTGGGGATGTTGGACATGGCTATGCCTTCTTCACTCGTGAAGGATGGAACGGCGTCTTGACGACGCGCGCGGCCTTCGCCGCTCCGCGGACCTCGACCGCGAGCTCCGTGCCCACGCCGGCGAGCGGCGCCTCGACGTACGCCATGGCGATGTACTTGTCCACGGACGGGCCGTAGGAGCCCGACGTGACGACGCCGACCCGGCGCCCGTCCTTCAGCACCGGGTAGCCGTGGCGCGCGACCGCCTTGTCCACCATCTCGATGCCGACCAGCTTGCGGCGCACGCCCTCGGCGCGGATCTTTTCGAGCGCCTCCCCGCCGATGAAGGCACCCTTGGCCGGCTTCACGACCCAGCCCAGTCCCGCCTCGAGCGCGTTCGTCGTGTCGTCGATGTCGTTGCCGTAGAGCGCGTACTTCATCTCGAGCCGGAGCGTGTCGCGCGCGCCCAGCCCGATCGGCTGCACGCCGTCGCCGTGGCCGGCCCCGAGGAGCGCCGCCCAGAGCCGCGCGGTGTCTGCGGCCTTCGCGTAGAGCTCGAACCCGTCCTCGCCCGTGTAGCCCGTGCGCGAGACGAGCGCCGGCACTCCGGCCACCCTGCCGCGCGCGAAGCGGTAGTAGCCGATCTTCGTCACGTCCTGATCGGCGAGGCGGCCGACGAGCGCCTCGGCCCGGGGCCCCTGCACCGCGATGAGCCCGGTGTCCGCCGAGACGTTCGTCCACCGCGCGTCCTTGCCGTGCTCCGTGTGCTGAGTCACGTGAGCCCAGTCCTTGTCGATGTTCGCGGCGTTGACCGTCAGCATGAACCGGTCGTCCGCGAGGCGGTACACGGTGAGGTCGTCCACGATCGTGCCGTTCGGGTAGCAGAGAACGGAGTACTGGACCTGGCCGACCGCGAGCGCGGCGACGTCGTTGGTGGTGAGGGACTGGAGCACGACGCGGGCGTGCGGCCCCGCGACCTCGAATTCCCCCATGTGGCTCACGTCGAAGAGGCCGACGGCGCCGCGGACCGCGCGGTGCTCCTCGACGATCCCCGCGTACTGGACCGGCATCTCCCAGCCGCCAAAGGGGACCATGCGCGCGCCGGCCTTGACGTGCGCCTCGTAGAGCGGAGTGCGCTTGAGCGGGGTGTCCACGAACGATTCAGTAGACCATCGTCGCAGCGCCAAGGTCAAGGCCGCGCGCCGAGCGCGGGGGCGGCGACACCGGCGCACCACTCCTCGATCGCTCTCCGCATCGCCTCGGGCTGCTCCGTCGGGATCCAGTGCTCGGAGGACAGTTGCATGATCCGGCAGCTCGGGAGCGCGCGCAGCAGGCGCTCGGTGCGCGAGGGGTCGCTGAGCGCGCCACCCGTGGAGAGGAGCGCCAGCACGGGGACGCGGATCGCCGCGAGGTCAGGCAGCCCGCGGCTCACGGCCATGAGCGACTGGAGATAGGCCCCGGTGGGCGTCGTGCGCAGGTCGATCCAGGGCGACGCGTATCGCCGCACGAGTGTCTCGGACGCCCCCTCGGACATGGCGGCGCGCGTCTGGCGATCGAGCTCGACCAGATCGAGCCGCGCCACACGCCGGCGATGAACGCCGAGCGCGTTGAGGGCGCGGACAAGCCACGCCGCCGACAGCAGGAGCGGCCAGAGCCGGGCGGCGGCTCTCAGGCTCCCACGCAGGGCTTCGCGCGGCATCGGCTCGACGAGAACGAGCCCCGCAACCTCGTCGGGACGCCGCCTGGCGAACTCGACGGCGACGTTCGCGCCGAGACAGTGGCCGACGACGACGGCCCGCGGCGCTCGCTCCGCCTCGAGGAGCGCCGCGAGGTCGGCGCACCACTCGTCCATCCCGACCCGCCTGCGATCGAGCGACGCACCGTGGCCGCGGAGGTCCGGGCGCAGGATGTCCCAGCCCGCCTTGAGCGACGTGTGGGCGACGAGCTCCGACCAGCGGGTCAGGTTGCTGGCGAGGCCGTGGAGCAGGACGAGCATCCGGCGAGGGGCTCCCGGCCGCCAGAGCCGGTAGCCGATGACCGCGCCGTCCCGGGTCGTCAGGCTCCGCGCGATGTCCAGGGCGCCAACCGGTCTTCGGGCAGGCTCACCGGCCGCGCCGCACGGTCAGGCCTTCGGGAGCCACTCGCGCAGCGGCCGAACGCGGCACCCGGCCTTGTCGAGCGCTTCCCGGACCATCCGCACGATCTTCTGGGCGCCCGGCGTGTCGCCGTGGCAGCAGATCGTCTGCACCGAGATGTCGATCTCGACGCCGTCGAGTGTGCGGACCTTGCCTGCCATCGCCATCTTCACCGCCTGCGCTGCCGCGCGCTCGGGGTCGGTGATCAGGGAGCCCGCGATCTTGCGCGAGACCAGCGTGCCATCCACGTTGTACGCGCGGTCCGCGAAACCCTCCGAGGCGACACGCACGCCCATCTTGCGGCAGGCCGCGTCGTACTTGCCCGAGGCGAGCGTCATCAGAATCAGCTCTTTGCCGCCGGACTCGAGCACCGCCTCGCCCGCGGCGACGGCGAGCGCCTCCTCCTTCTCCATCATGTTATAGAGGATGCCGTGCGGTTTCAGGTGCTGAAGGTCGCCGCCGGCGGCCCTCACGAACTCGCGCAGCGCGCCCGTCTGGTAGCAGAGGTAGTCCTTCACCTCCTGCGGAGTGACGTCCATGACGCGGCGGCCGAATCCCATGAGGTCCGGCAGGCTCGGGTGCGAGCCGATCGCCACGGTGTGCTTGAGCGCGAGCGCGACGGTCCGGCGCATCACGTGGGGGTCGCCCCCGTGGAAGCCGCACGCGACGTTCGCCGAGGTGATCCATGGCATGATCTCTTCGTCGGCCCCGAGCGTCCAGCGGCCGTAGCTCTCGCCCATGTCGCAGTTGAGATCGATGTCCTTCGCCATCGCCACGACTCCTTAGCTCCGCGCCAGGACGCGCGCGAGCGCGTTGACGAACCGGTCGATGTCCTCCTCCGTCATCGCGAGTGAACACGCGCCGAGTCCCCGCTGAGTGAGAAGGATGCCTTCGTTGAGGAGCCCCATGAAGAGGCGCAGCGGGGCCTCGGGGTCCTTGGGGCGGCTCGAGCGATAGTCGCTGAGCGGCTCGGGCGTCCAGTGTAGACAGAAGAGCGAGCCGACGCCCGAGACCTGCCCCTTCCGCCGCGTCGCGGCCAGAAGTCGCGTCACGCCGCCGCGGAGCCGCTCCCCGAGCGCGTCGAGGCGCGCGTACGCCTCGGGCGTCAACGCGTTGAGGGTGGCGACGCCCGCGGCCATCGTCGCCGGGTTCGCGTTGAAGGTCCCGCCGTGGCTGATGCGCGCCGCGCCCTTGCGCGGGTCGTAGGAGCTCATGATGTCGGCCCGGCCACCGAAGGCGCCGACGGGCAGGCCGCCGCCGATGATCTTGCCGAACGTCGTGAGGTCGGGCCGGACGCCGAACCGCTCCTGCGCCCCGCCCCACGCAATCCGGAACGAGATGACCTCGTCGAAGATCAGAACGATCCCGTGGCGCTCCGTGAGCGCGCGCAGGCGGGGGAGGAACCCGTCGGCGGGCGGGATCACACCGCCGATCCCGAGGAGCGGGTCGACGAGGACGGCGGCGAGGTTCGGGGCCTCCGCCTCGATGATCTGCTCGCACGCCTCGGGGTCATTCCACGGGAGGACCACGGTGTGCTTGAGGACGGCGGGCGGCACGCCGGCCGACGCGGGCACCGGCTTCGGCCGCTTACGGCTCCCGGCCGCCTTCGGGTCGGGCGCGACGCTCACGAGCACCCAGTCGTGGGTGCCGTGATAGGCGCCCTCGAACTTCGCGATCCTCGGCCGGCCCGTGAACGCGCGCGCGAGCCGCACGGCGTTCATCGTCGCCTCGGTGCCCGAGTTCGTGAAGCGGATCCGCTCGACCGACGGCGCGCGCCGCGTGAGCAGCTCCGCGAGCCGCACCTCGTGCTCCGTCGGCCCGGGGAACGAGAGCCCGTGCACGACCGCCTCCTGGATCGCCTTGACGACCTCGGGCGGTGCGTGGCCGAGGATCAGGCTCGTATAGTTGCCGTTGAAGTCGAGGCGATCGTTGCCGTCCGCGTCCCAGATGTGGGCACCCTGGCCGCGCTGGATGTAGAACGGGTACGGGTCGAAGAAGGTCGTCGTGCGGCTGTTGCCGCCGGGCATGACCGCCAGCGCCTCTTCGTGCAGGGCGCGGGAGCGGACCGTCTTCGCGGTGTACTCGTGGAGCTCCTTCTCCATGCTCATGCGATCTCCTCTCTGAACCCTGTCTCGAGGACTGCGTCGGCTTCGCGGAGCAGGCGGTGTGCCTCGTCCACGGTGACCGCGCGGAACCGGAGCGATTGCCCGGGCCTGACCTGCCCGACGCGCCCGATGTCGAACGAGCAGACGGTCGCGACCTTCGTGTAGCCGCCGGTGGACTGCCGATCGACCAGGAGGATGATCGGCTGGCCGTCGCCCGGAACCTGGATCGCGCCGAGCGCGATGCCGTCCGAGATGATGTCGTGGCCGCGCGAGTGCGTGATCCGCTCGCCGGAGAGGCGCGCGCCCATGCGGTCCGACTGGGGCAGCATCTCGTACGCGTTTCCGAGGAGGGCGCCGACGCCCGCCCGCGTGAAGCGGTCGGCCTGCGGCCCGAGCACGACGCGGATCGTGGGCTCGCTCCCGTAGGCGGGCACCGCGCGCCGGGCCACGCGCCGCGGGCGCGGCATCGGCGCCGCAAAGACACGGAGCCGGTCCTCCTTTCGGAGTGCGCGTCCCTCGAGCCCACCCAGCCTGCCGCGGAGATAGGTCGAGCGCGAGCCCATCACGGAGGGGACATCGAGGCCACCCGAGAACGCGATGTAGCTCCGCACTCCGACGCGCGCGGGCCCGAGCTTCACGACGTCGCCCGGACGGAGCACGAGCGTCGTCCAGCCCGGCGCCTCGCGGCCGTCCACGGTCACGGGCATGTCGGCGCCGGTGACGGCGATCGCACCGGGCCCGTCCACCTCGAAGCCCGGCCCGATGAGCGTGCACTCGAGCGCCGCGGCGCCGTCGGGGTTGCCGACGAGCCGGTTGGCGAGGACGAAGGCGAGCCGGTCCACCGGACCCGACGGCGGGATGCCGTAGCGGAGCTGGCCGAACCGGCCGAGATCTTGAATGGTCGTCTGAGGTCCGGGATCGAGGAGTCTGATCACGCGATCACCGGCCGGTAACTACGCGCGTCTACCTGCGCGGCGATGCGGTCGTACTCGCGGCGGTCGATCGCGCGGAAGCTCACGCGGTCCCCTGGACGCAAGAGGATCGGCTCGGGTGCGTCCGGATCATAGAGCCGGAGCGGCGTGCGCCCGAGCACCCAGAAGCCGCCGGGGCTCTCGACCGAGTAGACGCAGCACTGGATCCCGCCGATGCCGACGCTTCCCGCCGGGACCCTCACGCGCGGCGTGTCGAGACGCGCGATCTGGAGCCGGTCCGGCATCCCGGTCATGTACGGGAGGCCCGGCGTGAACCCGATGAAGTAGACGAGGTACTCGGCCATGCTGTGGAGCCGCACCAGCTCGGCCGTCGAGAGGCCGAGGCGCTCGGCCGCCGGGGCGAGGTCGAACCCCAGCTCCGGATCGTCGTAGCAGCAGGGCAGCTCGACCAGGCGCGAAGGCGGCAGGACCGCCGTCGTGGCCTGGGGCAGAAGCTCGGTGATCGCGGCGCACAGCGCGTCGTAGCCGACGGCGCGCGGGTCGTAGTAGACGAGCAGCGCGCGAAAGGTCGGCACCGTCTCGACGACGCCCGTGAGAGCCTTCTGCTGGATCAGGAACTCGAGGGCGCGGACGCGCGTGTTCACCTCGACGCTGATCTCCTCGTCGAACTCGGCCAGGACGGCGAGATCGCCCGCGGGGAGAAACCTCACACTTACAACGCCGCGAGGGCGGAGTTCGGCAGATCGGTGATGAACATGTGCCCCGGGCTGTGCGTGATCATGAACGGCGGCTTCGAGGCGAGCGCGACCGCCTGGGGCGTGACGCCGCACGCCCAGAAGACGGGCACGTCGCCGGGCACGAACGCCTGCGGGTCGCCCCAGTCGGGCGTCGCGAGGTCGCGGATCCCGATCGCCGTGGGGTCGCCGATGTGAATCGGCGCGCCGTGGGCGCCGGGGAAGCGCGCGCTCGCGGTCACGGCCTTCGAGAGATGGGCGGCTGCGATGGGGCGCATCGAGACGACCATGGGCCCGTGGAAGACACCCGCCGGCCGGCACGGGATGGACGTCCGCCACATCGCGACGTTCTTGCCGTGCTCCACGTGCCAGAGACGGATGCCGGCCTCGAGCAGCGCCCACTCGAACGTGAACGAGCAGCCGAGCAGGAACGCGACGAGGTCGTCGCGCCAGTACGGCGTGGCGTCCGTCACCTCGTCGACCAGCTCGCCGTGCGTGTAGATCCGGTAGCGCGGGAGGTCGGTGCGGAGATCGGCGCCCGGGGCGACGCCGACGGGCTCGGCCGAGCCCACGTCGGTAACCTCGAGGAGCGGGCACGGCCGCGGGTTGCGCTGGCAGAAGAGGAGGAAGTCGTAGGCCACGTCCTTCGGCAGCACCGCGAGGTTCGCCTGGACGTGGTTCTGACCCAGCCCCGCCGTGATGCCCGTCAGCTTGCCGTTCCGGATGTCCCGCCGGATCTCCCTCGGCTGGCGCGTGTCGATCGGCATAGCGCCATTCTACCTCCGCCCGAGGCGCGGCGCGTCTCCCGTTCCAGAGAGAGCGACGACGCCATCGACTTCACTCAAAGCGGCGACGAGGAGCGAGCAGGACGAGGCGCCCGACCCGAGGGCGACTGAGGCGTACGCGGTTGTACGACACAGGGAGCCCGAGGGAGGGCAACGACGGCATGCGACGCTCATCGGCGCCGCTCTCTACCTCCGCCCGAGGCGCGGCCACACCTCGGGGTTCACGAGCACCTCGGGCTTCTCGCCACGCAGCACGCGCAGCATCTCGCCCGCGACCTGCACGGCCATCTGTCTATTCGCCTCGTGCGTGACGCCGGCGACGTGCGAGGAGCAGACGACCTGCTCGAGATTCAGAAGCGGGTTGTCCACTGGCGTGGGCTCCTCCTCCCAGACGTCGAGGCCCGCGGCGGCGAGGTGGCCGCGCGTGAGCGCCTCGAAGAGCGCGCGCTCGTCCTGCACGGGGCCGCGCGAGGTGTTGACGAAGATCGCCCCCGGCTTCATGAGCGCGAGCGTCTTCGCGTTGATCATCTGCTTCGTCTCGGGCGTGAGCGGCGTGTGGCACGTGAGGATGTCGACCTGTGGCAGGAGCTCCTCGAAACTCTTGACGGGCTCCGCGCCCCGGCGACGCACTTCGTCGCCGGGAACGTACTTGTCGTAGCCGAGGACGCGCATCCCGATCGCGCCGGCGAACTTCGCCACGCGGCGCCCGATGTTGCCGACGCCCACGATGCCGAGCGTCTTGCCGGCGAGCTCGCTGTTGCCCACGATGCGCTTGGCTCCCCAGTCACCCCGGCGGGTCGTCTTGTCGATCAGCAGGGTGCGCTTCACGCAGGCGAGCATGAGCATCAGCGCGTGCTCGGCCACGGCCTGGGAGTTCGAGCCGGGGGCGTGGACGACCGCGACTCCGAGCCGGGTCGCGGCGGGGACGTCCACCGTGTCCAGACCGACTCCGTGTCGGCCGACGACCTTGAGCTTCGGGCAACGCGCCATCAGGCTCTCGGTGCAGCTCGGCCGGAGGCGGAACAGGATCCCCGCCGCCTCGGCGGCGACCCTCACGAGCCCGGCCTCGGTCTCATCGTCGCAGACGACGACGCGCGCCTCCCTCTCGAGGAGCGACTTGCCGTCGGGATTGATCGGGCCAGCGAGCACGACCAGGGGGCGCGACTGGGTGGCCATCGAACGGGTCTCCTTTCTCTGGAGGTCTGGACTATTTGCGGGCGACGAGAACCAGGCGCGGGGCGTCCAGCGAGAAGGGCGTGCCCTCGAGCCCGCCGTAGAGCTCCACCCGGCCCCAGCGCTCCGGCCGCAGCATCGCCGAGAGCTCGTGGGCGGAGTAGAGGCGGATCTCGCTCTCCCCGATCAGCTCCCCCGCGCCCTCCTTCGACTTCGCCGCTGCGCGCTTGAGGCGCCACCACCGCGCGCGCCAGCGGCTCGTCGCGGGATCGAACTCGTTCTCGATGCGGAGCGTCCAGCCGCCGACCCGCTTGCGCTCCTCGGGCGGCAGCGACCTCACTAGCTGATCTCGATTCCGGGTATCGAGGACGAAGACGCCGCCTGGCCGGAGCGCGCGCCAGAATCGATCGGTCACCAGGCGGTCCTCGTCGTCCGAGAAATAGCCGATCGAGCTGAAGAGGTTGACGGCGAGGTCGAACTCGCCCGGGAACTCCATGTCACGGATGTCCTGGCAGACGAGCCTGAGCGAGACGCCGGCCTCGGCGGCGGCCTTCCGCGCGCGGTCGAGCTCGGTCTCGCTGAAGTCGACGCCGGTCACCTGGTAGCCGCGTCGCGCGAGCTCGATCGAGTGACGGCCGAATCCGCAAGGCGCGTCGAGGACGCGTGCGCCCGCGTCGAGCGCCGCGACGCTGACGATCCACTCGACGTCGCTCGCCGCGTCCGTCGGCGACTCGAACGCTTGCGAGATCTGGGGCCACGCCTCGCGAAAGAACCGCTCGCTGTGGAACACGGCGGCCATTGTAGCGGGCTCCGTGCGGCCGGTCCACTCGGTGGGTGGCCCGAGACGAGGCGCGACCCGGCCCCCCTCCGCATGTGATATTTTCCGGCTCATGGCCACCCTGGTGACCGGTGCG
>QHTD01000028.1 GCA_003220675.1 Candidatus Rokuibacteriota bacterium
CATCCTCGTGGGCGCGAAGGAGTTCTGGAACAAGGGATACGGCACTGAGGTCACGGAGATCCTCACGTTCTACGGATTCGACCGTCTCAATCTCAATAAGGTCTGGCTGGGCGTGACCGAGGAGAACGTCGGCGGGGTCCGCGCGTATCGCAAGGCGGGATTCCGGGACGAGGGACGGCTCCGCCAGGAGCTCTACCGCAACAGCCGATATTACGACGCGGTGCGGATGTCGATCCTGCGCGAGGAGTATTACCCGGTGATGCACACCGAGCACACGAAGCGATTTGGGCGGGCCTCGTGAGCGCTCTCGCCCTCCTCGGTGGTCCGAGGACCCGACACGCGCCGTTTCCCCCCTATCCGGTGATCGGGGAAGCGGAGCGGCGGGCGGTGCTTGAAGTCCTCGACGAAGGACGCCTCAGCACGTTCATCGCGAGCCCGGGCGCGCAGTTCCTCGGAGGACATCGGATCCGGCAGTTCGAACAGGAGTTCGGCGAGTTCCACGGCGCGCGCTTCGCCGTCGCCTTCAATTCGGCGACCGCGGCGCTGCACGCGGCGGTCATCGGGTGCGGCATCGCCCCGGGCGAGGAGGTGATCGTGCCGCCGTACACGTTCACCTCTACCGCGACCTGTGCCCTCATGCACGGCGCTATCCCGGTCTTCGCCGATGTGGACGAAGAGACGTTCTGCCTGGACCCGAAGGCGCTGGAAGCGGTGATCTCTCCGCGCGCCCGGGCCGTGATTCCAGTCCACCTCTTCGGCCAGCCCGCTCTGATGGACGAGCTTCAGCAGGTCGCTCGACGACATAGGCTCCGCGTGATCGAGGATTGCGCGCAGGCGCCCGCGGCGACCTACAAGGGGACACGGGTCGGTGTTCTCGGCGACTGCGGGGTCTTCTCGTTCCAGGAGACCAAGAATCTGATGACCGGTGAAGGGGGTATGTTGGTCACGAACGACGCCTCGATCGCCGAGATCGCCCGCTTGGTCCGCAATCATGGCGAGGCGGCGGTCTCGCCGGGCGAGGCGCGCTCGTACAAGGCGGAGATCCTCGGGTGGAACTACCGGATGACCGAGTTCGAGGCGGCCCTCGGGCGCTGCCAGCTTCGCCAGCTCCCTGAGCAGAACCGCGCCCGCCAGCGTCTGGCGGCTCATCTGACGCGAGCGCTGGGCGGGCTGCCAGGGCTTCGGGTGCCGCCCCTTCGCGAAGGCTGCGAACACGTCTACTACGTCTATCCACTCCTCTACGACGCGAGCGTCTGGGGGATCCCCCGCGCGCGTTTCTTAGAGGCCGTGGGCGCGGAGGGCATTCCCATCAGCGGCGGCTACGTCAAACCGCTCTACCTGTCGCCGCTCTATCAGGAGCGCCGAGCGTGGGCGTTTCGCGCCTATCGCGGAGACGTGAGCTACGCGGAAGGGATCTGTCCGGTCGCTGAGCGTCTCCACCGGGAAACCATGCTGCTGATCGCGGTTGTTCGCCCCCCGGCGACAGAGGACGACATGGACGATATCGCGGCGGCGATCTGGAAGGTGTGGGAGCACCGAAAGGAGCTCACGTGAACGCGACAGGCGGCGGGTGGGGATGAGGATCGGCGTCGTCATCGAGCGGAACAACTACTACCGGTTGTTGGCGCCTGTCGTGGACGCAGCGCTCGCCAAGGGCTGGGAGGTCGTCTGCTGGCACGATTACGCGCAGCCTCGTCACGGCATCAAGGGTTACGAGTTCCCCGCGGTCGAGGCCGCCCCGCGCTTCCGTCATGGCACCCCCGTGGTGAGGACGTACGAGGGAAGCGAGAGGCTTCCCGACGCTCTCGCCAAGGCCGGAATCGACGCAGTCGTGTCGATCGTGCTTCCGTCCGATCCCATGGTGGCCGAGCGAGGGGCGCTGGCAGCCCGCTGGATCGGCCTTCAGTACGCTGCCGAGCTCTCCAACTGTCTGATGCCTCCCGGGATCTTCTCGGCCAGCCTCGTCGGTCTCTACAGCGGCTGGTGGCTCGAGTTTGGCCTCCGCTACCTGCGCGAGCTTGGAGTGGCCATGGCCGACGACGACACCGAACGCGAGATTCGGCGGAAGTCGGTGGTCGTCGGGTTCCCCGAACTCGACCAGTTTCGTGATCTCGATCCAGCCGAGCTGCGTCGCCACTGGCAGATCCCGGCCGGTAAGCCAGTCGTCGCCTTCCTGCCCTACCCGTTCCAGTCCAACGCCAAGACACCCTGGTCCCGCTGGGTCTTTGCCAGCGGACCTCAGCTCTGGCGCCGGCTCCGACTGCGGCTCGCCAGAGAGCGGCGCCTCGAGTCACAGCTCCTCTGCGGCTGGGACGATCTGGCCATGACCTGCGCGGTGCGCCGCTTCTGCGACGCGAACGACGCTTATCTCCTCGTTAAGGCGCGGGCCAAGGACCCGGTGCCGGCGTACCTTCGCCGGGTCGCGGACCGCGTGGTTTATGACGACGGACACTATCCGGCGACCATTCTGCGGGTCCTGGGCGTCGCGGATCTGTGCGTGCACTTCTACAGCGCGACCGTGCTGGAGGCCGCCGGCTGTGGCGTGCCCGGCCTGTCGATCTGCCCGGAGCTTCCAGACATGGGGATCTCGCTGGCGTGGCAGCCGTGGGTCTTCTCGCGCGACGAGGGAAGCGCGTTCCAGTTCCGGGGAGTTGCAGAGACGATGGCGATCGGCGAAGCCATCGAGACGCTGCCGAAGAAGCGTCTCGCGGATTTCCCAATAGATCGCGACGCGCGCGAGGCGTACGTGACAAAGTTTCTCGGGTTCGGCGATGGGCATGGCTCGCTGCGGCTGCTCGATGCCGTCCGTGCGGTCGTCGAGGGTAGGAGCCCATTCGGCGCGGCGCCGAGCCACGTCGGAACTCAGGGTGCGTAGGCTTCGACGGTCCCTCAGCGCCCCCGCCGTGCACCGACGCGACATGCTCTGCCGCCAGCGCCGCCGTCTGCTGGACCGACTCGGCGGGAACCGCGGCTGGCTGCGCGAGCTCTCCGAGTACTACCGCGGCCTCACGATCCAGGAGTTCTGGGTGCGGTACACGCTCGGGCGGATGGACGCCGCGACCCTCTGGGAGCGCAAGCCCCGCTCCAGCGAAGCAGATTACCGGTCGTTCTACGCCGAGACGGACTACTTCGTGCTCCGGCAGATGTACTACCACCGAAACGACTGCTACCACTGGATCGCCCGGACGCTGCGGCGCGCCGGGCGGGAGGGCGACTTCTGCGAGTACGGCTGCGGCGTCGCGCCGATCACGGCGTGGCTCCGGCCGCGGTTCCCCGCGTGGCGCTACACCCTCGTGGACCTGCCGACGCCGATGCTCGAGTTCGCCCGCTGGCGCTTCCGCAAGTTCCCGAACGTCGAGCTGAAGGAGCCCGGCTTCGGCGCCGACCTGCCGCTTCGCCGCACGTACGACGTGATCACCTGCCTCGACGTGCTCGAGCACGTCGTGAATCCCCTCCAGGTCGTCCGCCACGTCGTCGAGCACCTGAAGCCCGGCGGCACGCTCTACGTCAACTTCATCGAGGCGCCCGGCGGCGAGAATCTGGTGGAGAGCGCCGCCCAGCGCGCGGACACGATCGCCTTCCTCGACAGGACGCTCGAGGCCATCACGCCACTGCGGGTCGACGTCCATGACGAGGTGAACGCGCAGTATGTCAGGCCGCGACGCTGAGGAGCGCGCGGACGCAGCCCGTGTGAGGGCACGTCTCGAGGCGTACTACGGCCGCTACTACGGCGGCACGCTCGGGATCCCGGGATGGCGCGAGCTGGTCGCGGTGCGCCTCGACGACGTGGCGTACGAGCGAGAGCGGCTCACGCGGCTCGAGCTGGCGCTCGGGCGGAGCGTCGCGGGCGCGCGGCTGCTCAACGTCGGCTGCGGCACCGGCGGGTTCAACGAGCTGGCGCGGCGCGCGGGCGCCGACGCGTGGGGCGTCGACGCGTCGTCGGAAGCGGTGACGATCGCCGCCCTGCGCGTGCCGCGGCGGATCCTTTGCGCCACCGCCGAGGAGCTTCCGTTCCCGGCGGCGCGCTTCGACGTCGTCTACTGCTACTCGACCCTCGAGCACGTCGCCGACGCGGGCCGGGCCGTTCGCGAGATGGCGCGCGTCCTCCGTCCCGGCGGCGCGCTCTACATCCATACGCCCAACCGCTGGGCGTGCTTCGAGGGGCACTACAAGCTCTTCTGGCTCCCGGGGCTGCCGCGCCCGCTGGCGGCCGGGTACCTCGCCCTGCGCGGGCGGCCCACCGGCTTCCTCCGGACGCTTCGCCCCCTGACGCTCGCCGAGTGTCGCGCCCTCGTCGAAGCGGCCGGCGCGCGCGTGACCCGCGTCCTCGATGACGGCATGAACCGGCCCGTCGGCGGTCCGCTCTGGCCCCTCGTCCGCGCCTACTACCTTCTGTTCGGCGTGCGCCCCTACGTGGAGCTGGTCGCGACGCGGGGGAAGGCGCCGTGAGGATCTGCTCGCCCCACTGCGGCATCGATCCCGAGACGACCTCGGGTGGGGAGACGTACGAGCGCGAGCTGCTGCGCCACCTCGGCGCGCTGGGGCACGCCGTCGAGCTCCTGCTGGCCCGGCACAAGCGTTACCCGGACGGCGTCCCGAACTGGACGGTTCACCGCTTGCCGGTCGGGCGAGGGCTCCGCTGGCCCGTCGCGGCGCTCCTGCTGCCGCCCTACATCCGCCGGCTCTACGACCAGCCGGGCTTCGACCTCCTCCGCGCGCACTCGCTCCGCTTCATCGGCCCGGCGGCGCTGATCGCCAGGCGCCGCTACCGCCTCGACGTCCCGATCGTTGCCCACCACCACCACCTCGACCGGAACTGGCTCAACCCTCTGATCGAGGGGCGCGTGATGCGCGCAGTCGAGCGCGTCGTCGTCGGTAGCGAGTTTGCGATCCGGCAGGCCGCCGCCGAGCTGGGCGTGGCGCGGGAGCAATTCTCGGTCGTTCCCTACGGCGTGGACCGCCGTTTCCGCCGCGCGCCGAAGCCCGCCGCGCTGCTCGCGCAGCACGGCCTGGACGGCAAGGTCGTGGCGCTCTTCCTCGGTGGGCTCAAGGAGCGGAAGAACCTCTTCTTCCTGCTCGACGTTTGGCGCGAGGTGGCGCGCGCACGGGAGGATGCGAGGCTCGTCGTGGCGGGCTCGGGCCCGCTGCAGGTACCGCTCGAGCGGTATGCGACGAAGCTTCGCCTGGACGGGCGCGTCGTCTTCGCGGGGTACGTCCAGGAGAGCGCGAAGGTCGAGTACTACAACCTTGCCGACCTCCTCCTCTTTCCCTCCGCGATGGAGGGGTTCGGGCTCACCGTGGCCGAGGCGATGTCGTGCGAGCTGCCGGTCGTCGTCTCCGACCGGGGTTCGCTGCCCGAGCTCGTCGTGGACGGCGAGGGTGGCTTCCTCGTCGACCCGTCCGACCACGACGCGTTCGTCCGGAAGACGCTCCTCCTCTGCGCCGACCCCATGCTCCGCAAGAAGCTGGGCGCCGCGAACGGCGAGCGCGTGGACCGGCTCTACCGCTGGGACCACTGTGCCGCGGCCACCACCCGGGTCTATGAGGAGGTCCTCGAGGGGTGGCGCCGCGGGGGCGGCATGCGTGGACCGCGCCCGTGAGCGCCCGCTGGCCCCGGCCGCTCGTCGCGGTCGTCGACGTGGTAAATCGCCGCGGCAAGGCCGTCGGCGTGCGGCTCGTCAGGTACACCGGCAAGAGCCGCCACTTGATCCATCCCAAGCACCTGGTGAACGCACCGTGGCACGACTGGTACGTCGAGTACCTCGACCCCGCGGACGTCGTCCTCGACGTGGGCTGCGCCAACGGCGCGCACTCGCTCAAGGCGGCCCGGCGTGTGCGGCGGGTCGTCGGCATGGACTACGACGTGGCGCAGCTCCGCGTCGCCGCGACCGAGGCGCGCGCGCTTGGCATCAAGAACGTGCACCTCTTCGCGTGGGATCTCGCACGACCATTTCCATTCGCCGACCGGAGCTTCGACGCAGCGCTGTTCCTCGACGTGATCGAGCACCTTCACCCACGACTGGAAGTGCTCGGCGAGATCCGGCGCGTGCTCAAGTCATCCGGGCGTCTTCTGGTCTCCGGCCCGAACCGCGACACCGCGTGGCGGCGGAGGCTGCGCACGGCCGGGCTCTTCGCGTTCTCCGATCCCGATCACAAGGTCGAGTACACGGAGGCCGAATTCATCGCCGAGCTGCGCGCGGGTGGGTTTGAGCCCGCCGGCCCGGTGATGCCCGTCGTGTACGACACGCCATGGGCGGGCGTGATCGACGCGCTCGGCGGGGTCTCGCTCCGCCTCTACGCGCGGCTCAGCCGCTGGAAGCGCGCCGTCGCGCTCGCGCGGCCCCAGGAGTCCACCGGCTTCCGCGTCGTCGCGCGGGTCCGGCCGTGAACGTTTGCTTCGTCAACGAGTACTTCCCGCCCTTTGCGCCAGGCGGTGCGGAGTGGAGCCTCGATGCGCTCGCCCATGCGCTGGCCGGGCGCGGCCACCGCGTGACGATCGTGACGCCGAACTGGGGCGCCGCGCCTCGCCAGGAGTACGACGGCGTCCACATCGTCCGGTTTGCGTTTCCCAAGCGGCTCGAGCCGGGGCGGCGGCTGGCGCCCGCGAAGTGGCTCGCGAACCCCTTCTTCTACGGCTGGGCGGCGCTCGCCGTCCTCCGCGTCGCCCGGCGGGAACGCGCGGACGTGATCCATGCTCAGAACAAGCACTCGCTCATTCCCGCGACGCTGGCGGGGCGGCTGCTGGGCGTCCCCGTCTTTCTCACGATTCGCGACGGCTCGATCATCAACGCCGCGCCGGTGTGCCTGCACCACCACGACCGGATGCCGCCCGACTGTGGCGTGCGGAAGCTCTGGCGAGAGTGCTCCGAGGACTACTTCGCCCTGTACGTGAAGGACCCGCGGCGGAAGCTCTTCTCCAAGCTCGCGTTCCTCTACTTCTGGCTCGACAGCCGGCTCAAGCAGCGCTTCCTCCGGAAGGTCGACGGGGTCATCGGCGTGAGCCAGGGGATCCTCGACATCTACGGGCGCTCCGGGCTCCTCGAGGGCGTGCGGCGCGTCCAGGCGATCTACAACGTCCCGCCTGCCGCCGCGCCGCCGCCGCCTGACGAGGTGGAGGCGCTGCGCGAGCGTCTGGGGCTTCGGAGCCAGCGGATCGTTCTCTACGTCGGCAAGTTCTCGCCCGGGAAGGGGACCGCCGATCTCGTGGCGGCCGCGCGCGAGGTCGCTCGTGCGTTCCCCGACGTGCTCTTCCTGTTTGTGGGGGAGGGGGATCTCGACACGGCGGACCCGTGGGTGCGGCGGCTCGGCCCGCTGCCCAACCGCGATGTCCTGGCGCTTTACCCGCTGGCCGAGGTCGTCGTCGTGCCGTCGGTGATCCCGGACGCGCTGAGCCGCGTGATCCTCGAGGCGATGGCGGCGGGGCGGCCCGTCGTCGCCACGCGCGTCGGCGGGTCGCCCGAGCTCGTGATCGACGGCAAGACCGGGATCCTCGTCGAGCGGCGCGCGCCGGCCGAGCTGGCGCGCGCGATCGCGGCGCTGCTCGCGGACGACGGCCTGCGCGCGTCCCTCGGCGCCGGCGCCCGTCGCCACGTGACGGAGCGCCTGGGCGCCGACGACAGCGTGGAACGGCTCCTCGCCGCCTACTCGAGCGCGCGCGGCTGATGGTCCTCGGGCTCCTCCCCGCGATCCGGGGCGGCCTCGGTGAGCTCGCGAAGACCGGCCAGCACGCGCGCCTGATCGACGGCTACCTCAAGCCGTACGCGCGCGGCTTCGAGGCCGTCCGCTACTTCAGTTACCTTACCGAGTCGCTCGACGCGTACACGACAGATCCGGAGGTCTTGGCACGGGTGAGCCTCTATCCCGGCGGCGGCTGGCACCCGTGGGCGTACAGCTTCGTGATGCCCCTCCGCTACGCGCGCGAGTTCCGGCGGTGCTCGATCCTCCGCGTCTTTCAGATCACGGGCGCGCTGCCGGCGGCGATCGCGAAGCGGCGGTTCGGCATCCCCTTCGTCACGACCTACGGCTTCTGGTACGGCCGCCTCGCGCGCTCCCGCGCAACGGGCGCGCTGCGCCGCGTGGTCGAGGCGCTCGGGCTCCACGCGGCGGACGCCGTGATCGTGACGACGCCGGAGCTCGGCGCCCACGTGGCCGCGCGCGTCGGCGCCGCGAAGGTCCACCTGATCCCGAACGGTGTCGACACCACGCGCTTCGCTCCCGCGCCGCGGACCGCGCGGCGAGCGAAGAACGTCCTCTACGTGGGACGGCTCTCGGAGGAGAAGAACCTCGGCGCGGTCGTCGAGGCCGCGGCCAGGCTCGCCGGCCGGTTCGATCTCATGCTCACGTTCGTCGGTGACGGCCCGGCTCGTCAGAGTCTCGGGGCGGAGGCGCGCCGCCGCGGGGTCGCCTCCGAGTTCGTGCCCGTCGTCGAGCACCGGCGCGTGCCCGCGTACCTGGCCGACGCGGACGCGTTCGTGTTGCCGTCTTCCATCGAGGGGCATCCGAAGGCCCTGCTCGAGGCGATGAGTGCCGGGGTCCCCTGCGTCGCTTCGAGCGTCGGCGGCAACCGGGCGATCATCGAGCAGGGTGTAACCGGCCTCCTGTTCGACGTCGGCGATGAGGGCGCGCTTGCGGATGCGCTGGCGCGTGTGCTCGGCGACCCTGATAGCGCCCGGGCGCGCGCGGAGCGGGCGCGGGCGCGGGTCGTCGAGCGCTACGATCTGGTGCGGCTCGTCGCCGAGGAGATCGAGCTGCTCAAGCGCCTGGCGCGGTCAGGCTGAGAGTGCCGTCACTGGGGCTCAGCTACCGCCGCATGCTCCTCGACGCCGAGCTCGAGCGGCTCACGTCGGAGCTCGGCGGCGTGGTCCTGGAGATCGGCGCCAAGCGGGTGGCGCGCGGTCGCTGGCGGCCGCCGCTCGACCGCGCCCGGCGCTGGGTACGTCTCAATCTCGAGGCGGGCGAGCGCCCTGACGTCATCGGCGACGCCCAGGGACTGCCCCTCCGTGACGCGAGCGCGGACTGGGTCGTGTGCGTCGAGGTGCTCCAGTATGTCGTCTCCCCCGAAGCCGCGATGCGGGAGATCGCGCGCGTCCTGGCGCCCGGCGGTGCCGCGGTGCTCGCGGTACCGTTCTTCCACCGCGCCGACGGGCCGACCGATCGTCACCGGTTCACCGAGCTCCGCGCGCGCGAGCTGGTCGAGGGCGCAGGCCTGCGGACGCTCGCGCTCGTGGCCCAGGGGCGCTTCTTCGCGACGCTCGCCAATCAGCTGCGCCAGGCGGCGGCGCACGTCGGATCGCGTCCCATCCGGTGGCTCGTGGGCGCGGGCCTGGTGCCCCTGGCGGCGCTCCTGATCGCGCTCGACGGGCTCGGTCCCGTACGGCGCTCGCCGTTCCTCTCGAGCTTCGCGACCGGCTTCGTGGCGCTCGCCCGCAAGGCCTGACCGTGCTCGCCTACTACTCGGTGGCGGCGCGGCAGGAGTTCTGGACCGAGCACTGGGGCGGCCACTCCGTAGAGGAGCTGCTGGCGGTCGCCCGGCGCTCCCCGCTGACCGGGCTGATCACGCGGGCGCTGCCCGCCGACGGCGTGATCCTCGAAGCGGGGTGCGGCCTGGGCCAGTATGTCCTGCTCCTGCGCGAGCAGGGCTGGCGCGTGGCCGGCGTCGACTGGAGCGTCGAGGCTCTCGCCGCGTGCCGCCGAGTGGCGCCGGCGCCGCTCGCGGCGATGGAGCTGCGGTCGCTCGCGATCCGCGATGCGTCGCTGGCCGCCTACGTCTCGCTCGGCGTCGTGGAGCACGACGCCGACGGCCCCGACGCGATCCTTGCCGAGGCGCGCCGGGTGCTGGCGCCCGGCGGCGTGCTCGTGGTCTCGGTCCCGTACGTGAACGGCGCGCGCCGGCTCGGGGCCCTCTGGATCCGACGACGGAGCCGGGCGCTCGCACGGAGCGGCGGCGAGTTCTATCAGTACGCGTTCTCCCGCGCGGAGCTCACGGCGACGCTCGCCCGCCACGGGTTCGTCGCGCGGTCCGTGGACCCGTACGACCCCGCGCGTCTGCTCCGCCAGGCGCTCCGACGGATACTGCCCGGACGATCGAAGCGGGCAAGGCCGGGGCGGGCTCTTTCGCTCGGAACGACACTCGCTCCCGAGCCCACGCCGACGCTGCCCGCATTCGACCGGCGCGACCGCCCGCTGGTGCGCGTCGCGCGGGCGCTGCTCTACACGGAGCCCGCGCTCAGGCTGCTCGGCCACATGCTACTGGTCGTGGCGCGGAAGGCCTGACGCTATACTGCTTCCGATGAGCGAGTCGTCTTACCGACTCGTCGACGTCGGCGACCGGCGTGTGCTCACGGTCGAAGGGCGCGAGTACTCGACCCGGTACAGCGAGCGCGTGGTTCGCATGCTCATCGACCGCAAAGGCGTGCACCGCGCGCCGCTCTACTTCGACTTCAAGGAGACCCGCGGCCGGCACTTCCTCGGGCCGCTCTTTCGCTACCTCCGCGCGCGCCGTGCGCAGGATCTCGCGGTCCTCGAGGTCGGCTGCTCCTTCGGGCATGTGACCGAGTACCTGGCCGAGCAACCCGAAATCGCGACCATCCACGCGTTCGACACCGACCCTGCATTCGTCGCGATCACCCGCGCGAAGGTCGAGGAGCTGGGGCTCAAGACCGTGCGGAGCGTCGCGCGGCTCTCCAACGAGGAGACGCGGCGGCTGCCGTGGGCGGACGGTGTGTTCGACGTCGTGCTCGCGGTGGGCGTCGTCGAGCACCTGCCGGCGCACTACCGGCGCGCTCAGGTGGACGAGTACTACCGCGTCCTCGCGCCGGACGGACACATCGCGGTCCTCGACACGCCGAACCGGTGGTTCCCGCTCGAGACTCATTCGGTGGGGCTGCCGCTCGTCCAGTGGCTCCCGGCGCCGATCGCCTACCGCTACGCGCGCACCCTCCGCCGTCGGGTGTTCCGTGACGTCCCCTACGCGGAGTTCGTCGCCGACGGCACCGGCTGGCGGAACGCGACCTTCGCCGACTGCCTGCCCTCATGGGGTTGGCGTGGTCTCGAGGACGTCACGGAGGCGGCGGGCTACGGCTGGCGCTTCTTCCGCGACACCGCGCGCTCGCGCACGCGGAAGGCGCTCCTGCCCTTCTTTGCTGTTGGCGTCGCGCTCCTGAGCGGCGCAGGCCTGCCGCCGTCGCTCTGCCTGCCGTACCTCAACCTCCTCTTCCATAAGCTCCCGGCCGCGACGCCGGTCGCGTGAGCGTTCCCGCCGTCTCGGTCCTCATGTCCGTCCACAACGGCGCGCCGTGGGTGGGCGACGCGGTGGCGAGCGTGCTCGCGCAGACCGCGGGCGACCTCGAGCTGATCGTGATCGACGACGGCTCGACCGACA
The DNA here is from genome assembly GCA_003220675.1 of Candidatus Rokuibacteriota bacterium. GTDB lineage: Bacteria > Methylomirabilota > Methylomirabilia > Rokubacteriales > CSP1-6 > 20CM-2-70-11. The sequence goes on from QHTD01000028.1 coordinate 11,381, forward strand.
CCACGCGCGAGATCCTCGCGCGGGCGCGCGATCCGCGCGTGCGCGTCGAGCACCAGCCGCGCGCGGGGCTCACGCGCGCGCTCAACCACGCGCTCGCCCTGGCGCGCGCGCCGCTCGTGGCACGACTCGATGCCGACGACCTGGCCCTGCCGGAGCGTCTCGAGCGCCAGCTGGCCTTCCTCGCGGCCCACGTGGAGGTCGGGCTGCTCGGCACGGGCGCGCGCGAGGTCGACGAGGGCGGCCGCGAGGTCGCGGTCATCCGTCCACCCGCCGACGACGGCGCGCTCCGCCGCATGCTCATCCGCCGCAATCCTTTCGTGCATTCCTCGGTCGTGATGCGCCGGGCCGTCGTCGAGCGGGCGGGAGGCTACGACGAGAGGCTGCCGGTCGCGCAGGACTACGACCTCTGGATGCGTATGAGCCGGCTCGCGGGCCTGGCGAACCTGCCCGAGCCCCTTGTGGTGCGCCGCCTGCTGCCCGGGCGCGTCACGGCGGTGCGCGACGCCGAGCGGCTCCGCGCGGAAACGCGCGTGCGCTGGCGGGCGGTGCGGAGCGGCGCGTACCCCTGGTGGTGCGCGCTCTTCGCCGCGCGCCCGGCGCTCGCGCTGGCGCTTCCCGGCGCCTGGCGTCGCGCGCTGCGGCGGGTATCGCGGTAGGCGGGAGCGCCGCGTTGATTGTAGTAGTATGGGCTACGTGCGCGTTCTGATCACTGGCATCACCGGCTTCGTCGGCAGCCACCTCGCCGAGTACGCGCTCGCGCAGGGCACTGAGGTGATCGGCTCGCTCCGCTGGCGAAGCACGACGGAGCACATCGAGCACCTGCGCGAGCGGATCACCCTTGTCGAGTCCGACCTGCGCGATCTCCTCTCGGTGCGCGCGCTCCTGGAGCAGGCGCGGCCCGACTACATCGTCCACCTCGCGGCGCAGAGCTTCGTGGTGGCGTCGTGGACGACCCCGTCCGAGACGCTCTGGACCAACGCGATCTGCCAGCTCAACCTGTTCGAGGGGATGCGCCAGCTCGGCTCGAAGGCGCGCTTCATCGTGATCGGCTCGAGCGAGGAGTACGGCCTCGTCTACCCCGACGTTTAACCACAGCGGCCCTCGTCGAGGAGAGACCTTCGCGACGTCGAACTTCGCAAAGCAGGTCGCCGAGATCGAGGCGGGCCTCCGCGAGCCGGTCGTACTTGTGGGCGACCTGAAGCCCGGGCGCGACTTCTCGGACGTGCGCGACATCGTGCGGGGTTACTGGACGCTGCTCGAGCGCGGCACGCCGGGCGAGGTCTACAACCTGTGCTCGGGGGTAGACTGGTCGATCGAGCGCGTGCTGAACTTCTACATCGGCAAGTCGACGGCACCGCGGATCGAGGTCCGCCAGGACCCCGCGCGGCTCCGGCCCTCCGACGTGCCGATCCTGCGCGGCTCGAGGGAGAAGATCGAGACGGCGCTCGGCTGGCGCACCACGATCCCGCTCGAGACGACGCTGAGCGACCTCCTGGAGTACTGGCGACGCCGCATCCGGTCTCGGGCCAGCTAGCCGCGCCCCGCGCGGCCGCCGCGCGGTCCACCCCGCGCGTGGCGCTCGTCCACGACTGGCTGACGGGCATGCGCGGCGGCGAGCGGTGTCTCGAGGTCTTCTGCGAGCTCTTCCCGGACGCGCCGGTCTTCACGCTGCTCCACGTCCCCGGGAGCGTCTCTCCTGTGATCGAGCGGCGCCGCGTCGTGACCTCGTTCGTCCAACGGCTGCCCGCCGCGGTCTCGCAGTACCGCCGCTATCTCCCGCTGTTCCCGGCGGCGGTACGCCGCTTCGACCTCTCCGGCTACGACCTCGTGCTCTCCCTCAGCCACTGCGTCGCCAAGGGGGTCCGCACGCCGCCCGGCGCGCTCCACCTCTGCTACTGCTTCACGCCCATGCGCTACGTGTGGGACCTTGCCGACGACTATGTCGGCGCGCGCGCCGGGCTTGCCACCCGGCTCCTCGCGCCACCCGTCGCCGCCGCGCTCCGCCGGTGGGACCGGCGAACCGAGTCCGTCCACGGCTTCGTCGCGATCTCCCGCCACATCGCCGAGCGGATCCGGCGCGCCTGGGGCCGCGAGGCCGACGTGATCCACCCGCCGGTGGACGTCGAGCGCTTCCGGATCGCCGACCGTGTGGACGACTACTATCTCGTGGTATCGGCGCTCGTCCCCTACAAGCGCATCGACCTGGCGATCGGAGCCGCCCGGCGGCTCGGCCGTCGGCTCCGCATCGTCGGCACCGGTCCGGAGGAGCGGCGGCTCAAGGCGCTCGCCGGGCCGGGTGTCGAGTTCCTCGGGTGGCGGGACGACCGCGAGGTCGCCGAGCTCTACGCGCGCTGCCGCGCCGTGCTCTTTCCGGCGGTCGAGGATTTTGGGATCGTGCCGCTCGAAGCCGCCGCCGCGGGGCGCCCGACGATCGCGCTCGGGTGCGGCGGCGTGCTCGAGACGATGATCGGCCTCGGCGCAGACCACGCGGCGCCGACCGCGGTCTTCTTCGGCGAGCCGACCGTCGAGGCACTCGCCGACGCGATCCACGCCTTCGAGACCGCTGAGGACCGGTTCGACCCCAAGGCCCTGCGGGCGCGCGCTGCCGAGTTCGACCGACCGATCTTCAAGCGCCGGCTTTTCGAGTACGTCCACGCGCGCTGGCGGGAGTTCGGCGGGCGGCAGGCATGCTGAAGGCCCACTCGCGTCTCCTCGAGCACTTGGCACTCGCCGGCGACCTCTGCCTGATCGCGGTCTGCTGGGTATCCGCCTACGCGATCCGGTTCCACCTGCTGCGGGTAACCGACGTGCCGCCGTTCCAGGACTACGCGCTCCAGCTCCTGCCCATCCTGGTCGTGTGGGGCTTTGCGTTCCACGCGTTCGACCTGTACCGGCCGAGCCGCCTGGGCTCGCATCTCTCCGAGTGGTTTCGCGTGGCCATCGCCTCCACGCTCGGCGTGCTGGTCCTCGTCGCGATCATGACCTTCGCCTTCCGTGGCTACGACTACTCGCGGCTGGTGATCACGTTCTTCCTGGTGCAGTCGATCGTCGTGGTGAGCCTCGCGCGCGCGGCCTTCCGCGAGGTGCTCCGATTCGCGCGCCGCCGCGGCTACAACCAGCGTTACGCGATTGTCGTGGGCGGGGGTGAGCCGGCGGCGGAGGTGCTCAGGGTGCTCAGGCGCCGAGTGGACGTCGGCATCCGGGTGCTGGGGCTCCTCTCGGACAAGGCGGAGGCGCCCGCCATCGACGCCCCGCGGCTCGGCGGCCTCGAGGAGATCCGCGCCGTCCTCGACCGGCAGCAGGTCGACATCGTGTTCATCGCGCTACCGCACAGCGAGTATCCGCGTCTGACCGCTGTCCTCAACGAGATCGGCGACGACCCTGTCACGATCCACTTTGTCCCCGACGTGTTCGGCCTCGCATCGCTCCGCGGGGGGGTCGAGGAGTTCGAGTCGATC
>QHTD01000215.1 GCA_003220675.1 Candidatus Rokuibacteriota bacterium
CGGCAGGGGTCGATGGGACCCGTTCCCGCCCGCCGGCAACGGACCCCGCGTCCCCAGATGGAGCCCAGCCACGACGGGGCAGCGCACGCGTGCCGCGTGGTCCCGCGATCCCTGCCGCGCGTGTCCGTCGGCCCCGGCGCCGCGCGCAAAATGAACCCGTGCGCACACTGACCCGACTCGGCTCGGTTGCGGTGGCGATACTTTGGGCCGCCTGCTCTCCGGCCCATGTGCCGGTGGAGGTTTGCCCCGCCCTCGCCACGGCATCCGTATCCGACGATCCTGACGATCCCGCCGTTTGGATCCACGCGTCTGTTCCAGAGCGGAGCCTGATCCTCGGCACGAACAAAGCGCCGGCGCCCAACGGCGCGCTGGTGGTTTTTGGATTGGACGGCAAGGTCCGGCAAACACTGGCTGGCATCGATCGGCCCAACAATGTGGACGTCGAGTACGGGCTGATGCTGCAAGGCCAGGCCACGGACATCGCGGTCCTGACGGAGCGCCTGCGGCGACGATTGCGAGTGTTTCGAATCGCGAGCGACGGGAGTGCGCTCACCGACGTCTCTTCCCCGGGTGGCCTCCCGGTATTCGAAGGCGAGGCCGGAGAAGCTGGGGAGCCGATGGGGTTCGCCCTGTATCGCCGCGTTCAGGATGGAACAGTCTTCGCCATTGTGAGCCGAAAAGCGGGGCCGCGCGTGGGGTATCTCTGGCAATACCGGCTGGAGGACGACGGTCGCGGCCGGGTCAAGGCAACGAAAGTGCGCGAGTTCGGCGTGTTCAGCGGCGCGGGCGAAATCGAGGCCATCGCGGTGGACGACGCCCTCGGCTACGTGTACTACGCCGACGAAGGCGACGGCATCCACAAGTGGTATGCCGACCCCGACCATCCCGAAGCGGGCCGCGAGCTGGCTCACTTTGGCACGGCAGGGTTCTCGGGCGATCGCGAAGGCATCGGGATTTATGCGCGGGAGGATGGGACCGGCTACATCATTTGCACAGATCAACTCGCGGGCCAGAGCGCCTACTATATCTACCCGCGCCAAGGGACACCAGGCAATCCGCACGATCACTCGCAACTAGTAAAGGGCTTTCGGGGCGGGGCGGATTCGACCGACGGCGTCGAGGTGACGTCGGCGAGCCTCGGCGCTCGCTTTCCAAACGGTCTGCTGGTGGCCATGAACAGCGCCAGCCGAAATTTTCTGGTTTACCGATGGGAAGATATTGCAACCGTCGGCGAGCCGAGGCTTCTCATCGGGAGGAAATGATCGCTTCGAGACGCCTTGCCTCGCCAGACAGACACGTCGCGATTTCGGCGAGCATGGTCGAAAGTTCTCCGGTGCGCGGACTGTTCATGCGGTTGACCCGCCGGGTCGCGATTTTGAGCAAGAAGGCGCCTTCGTAGAGGTGCGTACGTTCCAGAATGCCGTCCGTCGTTACCTCGTCGATGCCGCGTTCGCGCAGCGCTTGGCGATAGGCGCTGACGAAGCATGCCGCTGAACTCTCGAACCACGGGCGCATACCCGGACGGCGATACCACAGACCGCTGGGGCGCAGGTAGGCCAGGAAGTAGCCGACGTCGAGCGCGGGATCGGCGCGGCAGAAACCGTCAAAATCCACGACAAAGGCCCGCTGACCGTGGAAGAGCAACTGGCTCGCCTTGAACCCACCGTGTGCCGGGCGATACGCGTCGGGCTCGAGCGCCTCCAGGCGTGTCGCCAGTTGCTCCGCGAGCCGCTGTGCCGCGTCCGCCTGGGCCGGGTCGTGGGCGGCGATCAGCGCGGCCCGCTCGCGCGCGCGCTTCGCCTCTTTGGCTCCCGTGCGCAGCGCCCCGGCAGGTCGCGCCGCGCTGGTGTGCAGACGTGCCAGGGCATGCGCCGCGAGGCGTAGCTCTGTGCCAGGGATGACCACGTCGAGGATCTCGCCCGCGCCGCCCCGGACGACGCGAGCCTGCAGGGCGCGTAATCCCGTGCGCAGCGGCTCTGGTTCGGTCCCCTCCGGCGACTCTACAGCCTCGTTGAGCGTAAGGCCCAGCCTCTCCACGGCGCCGAGCGGCCGCGGAAGGATGGGCTGACTTGCCGCCGCCTGCTCCGTGTAGAGTTGCTGCATCGCTGCCTGGATCGCGCGTGCCTGTTCACGATCGCCGTACACTTTACCGAAGAGCGCCAGGCGCCGCTGAAGGGTTCCTTCCGTCGTGGTTCTCGCGAGCAGGAGCGTGTAGCGTATGACGCAGCGACTGGAGGGCTTGTAGCGTACGGGCTCGGCTTTCGCCGAGACGAGATGCCAGGCAGGGTCACAAAGCTGGACGCGCGCCGCCGCTTCCAGTCCTGAGAAGAGAGGACCGTCTCGCGCGGGCGTGCAGCTCGCGGCGAGGCCCGGGAGGCCATCATCGGCGGGAAAGGCCTGCACCACGAGGTCCAGGTCAGGAATCCGTAAAACGCCTGGCGGCTGTGCCTCGAGCGCTGCCTCCTGAGCCTGCCACGCGGCGAAGCGGATCTGCGTCCCTTCGAGCGCTGCCTCACCGAGCGTCAGACTGACCCAGCGTTCCGGAGTGCGGCTGCGAGTTCCACGCGAGGAATTCAGCGGGCTCGCGTTATAGACGACCGCCAGTCCCCGTCCCGGTTTACGACGCAGATAGCGTACAAAGAGGCCGTGCTGCCCTTGAGTGCCCGGGAGTAACGGCTGACGCGCGCGCTCGAAGAGCTGGACGACGACGGACGGAAGCTCCTGAATGGAGAGGGCCGCGACAGCTTCGTTCTGGATCATGCCATCAGGGGTCGGACAGTCACCTGCCTCTCCTCAAGCAGGCGCTCTACCAGGGCGATCAACGCGGAGGCGGCACCAGCCACACCTCGATAGCCAGGGAATGAATTCACGTCGACGACGAGAGGCCCTTGCCCTTGCTCGGTCACAAGAAGATCGACGCCATAGAGACGCAAATCAAAGACCCGCCCTATCTCCAGAGTCACGGATCTCCAATCGCTCGGAAGCGTCTCGATGGGCATGGGAACGTCTTCTTGAGG
>QHTD01000267.1 GCA_003220675.1 Candidatus Rokuibacteriota bacterium
TGCGCGCCGTGCGTCAGGCGATCGAGCGCGGCGGAGGCGAGCAACGGCTCCCCGAAGAGCTCCGGCCACTCCGCGCGGTCGCGATTCGAGGTCAAGAGAATCGAGCCGCGCTCATAGCGCTCGTTGATGACGTCGTAGAGATCCTCGGGGCCCGGCGCGCGGAACGGCTTGAGCCCGAAGTCGTCGAGGACGAGGAGATCGGGGCGCGTGTAGCGAGCGAGGCGGGCTTCGCGGGTGCCGTCAGCACGGCCGCCCGCGAGGTGAGTGAGCATCTTGTCGGTGGCGACGAAGAGGACTTCGTAGCCGCGGCGACAGGCTTCGTGGGCGAGGGCTTGCGCGAGGTGACTTTTGCCCACCCCGGTCGGGCCGTACACCAAGACGCTCTCGTGGCGTTCGATGAACTGGCCGGTGGCGAGATCGAAGACCTGGGCCTTGTTGAGCTTGGGATTGAAGCTGAAGTCGAAGCCCTCGAGCGTCTTGGTGGGATCGAACGCGGCGCGCCGCAGGCGCAGACGGAGATTGCTCTGGGCGCGGCGCTCGACTTCGTCGTGCAGCAGCATGGTGAGGAACTCAACGAAGGAGGACTGCTGCTCGACGGCCTGGCGATTGCGGACGTCGAGCGTCTCGAGGATGCCGGACAGCCGGAGGGTGCGGAGCATCGGGGCGAGCTGATGGGTCAGGTCCATGCGAGTGACCTCCTGTCTTCCGATTCGGGGTCGGGGAAGAAGGTGGTCCAGGGACGGGCGTGACGCGGAGGACTGACCGCTGCGTTCGAGGCGACCGGCGTGAGCCCGGGCAGCGGCTGACGATCGAGGGCGTGGACGAGGATGGCTTTGATGGTGTGGTAGCGATATTCGCCGACGGCATGCGCGCGGGCACAGGCGGCGTCGACGCGCTCGGCGCCATAGCGGTCGACGAAGCGGAGGACGCCCTGGGCGCTGCGCAGCCGATCGAGGGGACGATCGCCGAGCAGGGCGTCGATGAACAGCGCGCAGGCGGGGCCGATCTCGGCGGCGCGCGCGCGACACCATGCGGGCGTCTGCAGGAGGAAGTGGACTTTCTCGGGCGGCAGGTGGGCGACGAGCGTCCGGCGCTGGCCGGGGCGGCCACGGCGATGCGTGGCGACGAGGGCGTACTCGTGGAAGAGCTCGATCTTGCTTCCGGCCGCGCGCACCCAGAGCCGCTCGCCGAGCAAGCGATGCGGCGCCGAGTAGTAGGCGCCGTCGAAGACGATGTGGCAATCGCTATGGAGCTTGGCCTGCTTCCACTCGGCGAGCTCCCAAGGCGAGACGGGCAGCGGGCGCAAGGCGGCCCGCTCGATCTCATCGAAGACGGCGAGCGGGATCTGCTTGGTCGTGCCGTGGGTGCGCCGGCCAGCGACCTCGAGGCACCAGCGCAGCAGATGGCGATTGCCGTCGTGGACATCGCGGAAGGCGCGGCCCGCCAGCGCGTTGCGTTTGACGTAGTGGACGCCGCCTTGCTCGACCTTGCCTTTGTGCTCCGGCGTCCGCGGCCGACAGGGCGCGATGAGGAAGCCGTAGTGCTCGGCGCACTCGCGATAGCTGCGCTGGACTTCAGGATCGTAGAGGGCCGCGTGCACGATGGCGGCGCGGAGATTATCGAGTACGACGCGGCGCGGGACGCCCCCGAAGTACTCGAAGGCGGCGCGGTGCAGCCGCACCCACGTCTCGATCGTCTGCTCGAAGACGAGCTCGGCGTACTGATGCCGACTACATGAGAGCGTCATCACGAAGACCCAGGCGCGGCGCACGCGGCCGTGCTCGGGATCGAGGAACTGGCCGGCGTAGCCGAAGTCCACTTGCGCTTCTTCTCCAGGCCCGACTTCGAGTCGCAGCGTGGCGCGGCTGCGTGACGGCGCGAGCCGGCGCAGGAAGCGTTTCACCGAGGAGTAGCTGCCGGTGAAGCCGTGCTCCTCGACGAGGAGCTGCCAGATGGCTTGGCCTTCGACCCCGCGCTCGTGCAGCGCGAGCACGCGCTCGCGCAGCGGCTCGACGAGCGATTGCTCATGCGCCGGGCGCTCGCTCGGCGCCGGCGCCAACAGCTCGGCCAGGGTCGCGACGTCCGGCAGCGCGCCCCCATCGAGGACGCCATGCCGAGCGGCCCACACACGGTAATGCGCGACGGTGTTACGGCTGATGCCGAGGTCCCGGGCGATCCGGCGATCAGGCTCGCCCAGGTGCAGCCGGCGGAGAATCTCACGGATGTCGGTCACCGGACTCCTCCGTCCCGCCACTCGTCACCTCCTGGAGTTGGTGTGCTCTCCAGAAGATTTCGGGTGGCGGTGAGAACGAGGAAGGAATCCGGTCACGATCCACCGGGTGGTGGCTCCCTATGGCCGACCCTGGGTGGCTCAGTATGGGTGACCCTGCCTGGCTCACGATGGGCGACCCCGGGTGGCTCAGCTTCCCCGACCCCGGTGGCTCAATATAGGGTGGCCGCTGACACTCAGCTCCCGTGAAGTCGCGCCGTTCGGCGCGGACGTCGGCGAGCGCGGTCATGCTGTCGGCGACCCGGGGATCCGCGGGGCCGAGCGCGGCCTCGAAAATCGCCAGCGCGCCCCGAAACGCGGCCTCTGCGTCGGCGAGCGCGTGCTGGCCGACGTAGCGGTCGCCGAGATCGGTCAGGCGCTCGGCCGCGTCGAGGTCGCCGGCGACGATCGCCTCATTCACGGGGGACACTGGCGTCGGCATACCGAAGCCGCCAGCCGGCATCGCGGGCACGGCCTGCCCCGGACTCGCGGCCAGCGCGACAGCCATTCCGACCGCGAGCGCCGTCCATTGGCCGCCTCGACCCGCACCACGGCATGCAGGCCCCCACAGCGTACATGCCGCTCGAGTGACGAAATGGTGGAGCTGGCCGAGCCCCGTTCGTCCGTCGTCAATGTGCATGTCCACCGTCTGCATGTGACTGCCGCCGCCGCTGGGGCGACGCCTCCTGCCCGTTGAGACGGGGGGAACCGTCGCGGAGGTTCATGCAGCTACATATATAACGCGCAGCCTTGGCACGGCACGGCGACCTTCCCGTTCTTGAATATAACGACGTCGCAGCCTTTGATCTCGATCTTCTTGCCGTCCGCCTCGAGGCCTGCGCGTCGTGCGCGCCGGGCTCAAAGGCCGCCGTGGACGTCTGGCAATGCAATGCGCTCGGCATCTAGACCCGGCTACGAGGGCGTCGCCGTCCCCGATCCGACTGTGAGCTCGCTGTAATCAGATCCGCTTTGTCGTCCCGAGGGGCGCTCTCAGGCCGGCGGTGGCAACGACACCAGCACGGCGGCGAGCAGTAGTACCGCGATGAGCGCGGCGAGCTCTCCCTGCCACCAGCGCTCGGGCGCGCCGACGCCCTTGCGGCGGCCGGCCGAAGCAAAGGCAAGTATCACGATCAGCGCGGCGACCTTTGCCACGATGACGCGCCCGTAGAAGGTGCTCGCGAGATCGCCCGTTCCCGTGAGGTGCTGGAATGACAGCAGCGCGCCGCTTCCCGTCGCGACCAGGAGCGCAAGGCTCGCGACGCGCCCCGCCCGTCGCGCGATGGCCGCGCGCAACTGGGTGACACCCGCGGCCTGCCACGCCACGAGTAGCGCGATCACCGTGCCCACCCACGTCCCCATCGCGGCTACGTGGAGGGCGTTCGTGACGAGGCCAGCGGCGAGGGGGCGAACGCTCACAGCGTGCACGGCTTGGCCATCGATCACCGCGAGCGCAATCCCGAGCGCGAGGCCGAGCTTCAGCGAAGTGCTCGAGCCGGTCTCGAGCGCGGCCAGCACCGCCCAGAGCGCGAGCGCGACACCGAGGCGCTGACCGGTCACCAGCCCTACGCGCGACTCCAGTACATCCGCCAGCACGTCGCCATCGCCCGAAATGCCCAGGCGCAACGCGTGGCCGAGCACGACGAGCGGCTCCGCGAGCACGAGCGCCACCACCCCAAATCGGGTGAGCCGCCACAGCACGCGATCGAACGCGGCGACGCGCGGGACGGCGAGCGGGCGAAGCACGAGCCAGCGGAACGCGAGACTGCCGAAGCCGAGGGCGTAGCCGAGGAAGTGCAGCGCACGTCCCACGACCGCGAGCACGAATCCGGAGCGCGAAGCCGTTCGCATGTCGTCCGGGAGTGCCGCGACGGTTGCCGTTGGCCGGCCCACGGTGAAGGTGAACCGCCCCCGCTCGGGCTGGGCGTCTCCGGACACGACACGCCAGTTCACCACGTAGGTCCCCTGCTCGGCTGCGTCCA
>QHTD01000029.1 GCA_003220675.1 Candidatus Rokuibacteriota bacterium
TTGTAGCGCGCAACGGCGAAGTCCTGGCGGCCACCGGCACCGGAGAATCCCGCCACGACAATCTTACCGTCCGATTGGAGGGCGAGGGCGGAGGCCTCGTCCCTGCCAGCGAAGTTCGTGAGCACCCGGCCCCCGCCGCCAAAAGAGGGATCCAGGGTGCCGTCCGCGTTGTACCGCGCCAGGGCGAAGCGCCGGAGGGTGCCGAAATCGGAGGAGGTGAATCCCGCAACGACGATCTTGCCGTTGGCCTGGAGGGCCAGGGCCCGGGCCCCGTCCCTGCCACCGAAGTTCGTGAGCACCCGGCCCTCGCTGCCAAAAGCCGGGTCCAGAGTGCCGTCCGGGTTGTAGCGCGCCAGGGCGAAAAACGCGCCGCCGAAGCCACCGGCCAACACGATCTTGCCGTCGGATTGGAGGGCCACGGCCCGGGCCTCGTCATCGACACCGAAGTCGGTGAGCACCCCGCCCCCACTGCCAAAAGAGGGATCCAGGCTACCGTCCGGGTTGTACCGCGCCAGGGCGAAGTCGCAAGTGCTGGGGCACGAACGCCCCGCCACCACGATCCTGCCGTCGGCCTGGAGGGCGAGGGCCCGGGCCCCGTCACCGCCACCGAAGTCCGTGAGCACCTGGCCGCCGGCGCCAAAGCTGGGGTCGAGATCGCCCGGGCCCGCGTCCACAGAGTGCGCGAAGCTTAGAACCAAGAGCAAAGCCGACAGCAACGCCAGGAGCGCATGGCCGGGATAAGGTCCGGGCCAATTCCTGCTCTTTCTCGCCTCACGTCGTGCGCTCATGGCAACCTCCCTCGTTCATTCTTCGGGACTGACTCTCCCGGCTCTCACTTCGGTCTCGCGCGGCCTCCCCCTCTCCTCCCACACGCGCTGTCGCAGGCGAAGCAACGCCACAATTTTATTCTTCTCCGATGTCAAAGCGGCTCAACATAAAGATGCGCAAGGCAGAGCGCGACGGTGTCAAGACGGGCCGAGGTCCCGCCGCTTGGCCTCGAACTCCTCGCGCCTGATGTCGCCACGCGCGTAGCGCTCGCGGAGGATCTGCATCGCGGAGTCGTTTCCCGACGCTCGGCCCTGCATCACGAGCCAGCGAATGCCGACCACGAGCCCCGCGATCACCATCCCCCAGAACAACAGCATGAAGAGCATCATCACGATGCCCCCAGCACCCCACATCCACCACATCGGGTGAAAGCTGCCGTCGGTGACGACCTTGTCACCCGGCTTCCGACCGTCGAGCACCATATCACCTCTCCAGCACGACCTTCACGACCTCCGCCACCTCGTTACCGCGTGGGTCTTGCAATGGGGGCGGATGAGGATTACATAGGGGGGGTCTCGACGGAGGAATTATGTCGAAAGAATCACTTCTGCCGTTGATGGCAGCCGCGCTGCTATGCTCCGCGCTTCCCGCCTGGAGCCAGGAGTTGCCCGAGGGACAGGGCAAGGAAATGGTCGCGGCCCTTTGTAATAGCTGCCACCCGTTCTACGCACGCCTCGGCGGCGGATACACGGCTCTGGTACACGGGCCAGATGAACAATGTGCTCGGCCGGCTCGATCCAAAGACCGGTCGTATCACGGAATATCCCCTCAAGACGCCCCACTCCGGGCCGCATGGGCTGGACGAGGATAAGGACGGCAACATCTGGTACACGGGAAACACCGGGGCGCTGATCGGCAAGCTCGACCCGAAGACGGGTGCGGTCACCGAGTACAAGATGCCGGACCCGGACGTGAAGGATCCGCACACGCTGATCTTCGACCGGAGCGGAATCCTGTGGTTCGTGGCGCAGAATGCCAACCGGGTGGGGCGGCTCGACCCGAAGACCGGCGAGATCAAGCTGCTCACGCCGCCGACGCCAAAGGCGCGCCCCTATGGCATGGCGGTGAATTCGAAGGGCACGGTGTTCTTCGTCGAGTTCGGTACCCACAAGGTGGGGAGCGTCGATCCGAAGACGCTGGAAATTCGTGAGTACCTCTTGCCGGATCCGGCCTCCCGCCCAAGGCGCATCGCGATCACCAGCGACGACATCGTCTGGTACAGCGACTTCCCGCGCGGTTATCTGGGTCGTCTCGATCCCGCAACCGGCAAGGTGACCGAGTGGCTGTCTCCGAGCGGGCCGAAGTCCGAGCCTTACGGCATTTCGGCGATCAACGACATCATCTGGTACAGCGAGTCCGGGTCGACCCCGAATACGATCGTGCGCTTCGATCCCAAGACCGAAAAATTCCAGAGCTGGGCGATCCCGGGTGGTGGCAACATCGTGCGCAACACCTCGGTCACGCGGGACGGCGACTTCGTGCTGGCCAACAGCCTGGTCAATGCCGTGACCCTGGTCAAAATCTCGAAGTGAACAGCAACGACACATCGCGCTGGGACGATGTCCCGGCGGTGAGCGGGAGATCCTGAATGGTGCGGCGCGTCCTCCTCTGCCTCGTCTGCCTTGTCGGCTCGAGTGCCGGCCTGGGCGTCGCGCAGGATTCGTCTGTCTTCGTCCTTCCCGAGCGCACTCCGGCGCCCGCGTTCTCGCTTCCCGATCTGTCGGGGCGGCCGGTGAGCTCGGAGGCGTTCGGCGGGAAGATCGTGATCCTGAGCTTCGGCGCCACCTGGTGCACCACCTGCACGACCGAGCTGAAGAGCCTCGAGAACCTCCAGGCGCGCTTCCCGAAGGACCTCCTTGTCTACTTCGTCGCGATCGACGGCCGCGGCGAGAAGGACGTCAAGCCATTCATGGAGAAGAACGGCCACAGCCTCCCGACGCTCATCGACCCCAGGATGGCCGTCGCCCGGGAACACGGCATCCGCTGGATTCCCGTGACGCTCGTCGTCGATCGGCAGGGCATGGTGGTCGGGCGGGCGATCGGGCCCCGAGAGTGGGACGGCAAGGAAGCGCTCGAACTCGTGAAGTCACTAATGAAGCGGTAAGACCCCAGCTGTCAATGGAGACTCGCCTATGAAACGTAGCGGTGTCCTCTTGATGCTCGCGGCGGTCATCGTCGTGCTCGTGATCGGTTCGGCCGCATCGGTCGCCGCGCTCCAGGTCGGGGAGCGGGCCCCCGAGTTCACCCTGCCCGCGACGACCGCGGAGAAGTTCTCCCTGAACCAGTTCCAGGGCAAGAAGCACGTGGTCCTCTTCGGTTTCATCGGCGCCTTCACGCCGACTTGAACGCGAGAGGTGGCGGCTTTCCAGCTGGACCTTCCCCAGTTCGAAAGTCGCAATGCCCAGGTCGTGGGTATCAGCTCGGACTTCCCCATGACGAACACGGCGTGGAGTGAGAAACTGGGGCTGACGTTCCCGCTCGTCAGCGATTTCCCGCGGAAGACGCTCGAGGCCTACGGGATTCTGGACACCGACCCCAACAGCCTTCTCTACCGCTACGCCAAGCGCGCCTATCTGATCATCGATAAGACGGGGGTCCTCCGCTACAAGAAGATCCTCGACAACCCGCGGGAGCTCGTCTCGAACGACGAGCTGCTGGCGGAGCTGGACAAGCTCAAGTAACGACGCACGCGCATCATCGGCGCTATATGAGAGCGTGATGCTCCGCTACGGCCACCCGGCGCCCGCCTTTTCCCTGCCGTCGACGAGCGGCCGCGACATCTCGCTCTCGGACTTCAAGGGCCAAGCCGACGTGGTCGTCCTCTTCTACTGCTACGATTGGGGCGGGATCTGAACGCCGGAGCTGGGCGACCTCGGCGGGGTCGCCGCTGACGTCGAGCAGCGCGAGGCCGTCATCCTCGCGATCAGCGGAGACAGCTCCTTCTCACACGCGGAATTCCATCGACGGCACCGGCTCCCCTTTGCGCTCCTCAGCGACGTCCATCGGACGGCCATACGCGCCTACGACGTGTGGGACGAGGAGCGGAACGTGGCCTATCGCTCGACGTTCATCGTCGATCGCGACGGGCTGCTGCGCTGGGGCCAGGCCGGCGATCGTCACATGGTCCGGAGCGGCCGCGAGATCCTCCGCGTCCTCGATCTGATCCGGTCCCTGAAGGAAGGACGACCGTGACGACAGGGAGGAGGCCTGGCTATCCTGCCATCGTGCTGACCACGTGTGTTGCCAGCGCCGTGTCCACGAGGTCCTCGAAGCGGTGGCGACGCGTGATGAACCCGCCGCCGAGGAGGATCTCCTGGAGCGCCTCGAACCCCGCCCGCGTCACCATCGGGTCGCCGACCCAGGTGGACTGCCGGAGGTAGCGCTCGACCGCCCGCACGCGGATCTCGGCGCCGATCTCGGCGAACGCGGGCGCGATGACGGCCGCGATCTCGGCCGCCGTCGCGGCCGACATCCAGCGTTGAGCCCGGCAGAGCCCGCGCACGAAGCGGACGAAGACGTCCCGCTCCCGCCTGAGCATCTGCGGCGTCGCCATGAAGGAACTGAACGGCACCGGCCCCGTGGCCTCACCCATCGACGCGACGAGATGCCCTGCGCCGTCGGCGATCAGCTGGTCCACCACGGGTGGTCCGTGCTCCAGGAAGTCCGCCTTGCCGGCGCGGAAGGTAGCGACCGCGTCGGGCGTCGAGAGTTCACGGATGAACGTCACCCGCGCCGGATCGACACCGTGGCGGCGCAGGACCGCCTGCATGCAGAGCCACGGCGTCGGTGCGCCGCCGAACGAGATCACCGTCCGCCCGACGAGAGCCGACCACGCGAAGCGGGGGCGTGGCTCCCGGCTCAGGAGAAAGAACCCGTTGCGATCGTTCACCGCGGCGAAGTGGACGAGGCGCGGGCCCCCACGCTCGAGGAGCTCGAAGCTCCGCATGAGGCCCCCGAGGGCGAGGTCTGCCTTGCCGTTCAGCAACGCGTCCACCGTGCCGCCTCCCTTAGCTGCCGTCGTGAGCGCGATCTCGAGGCCTTCCGCCGCGAGATGGCCGCCGTGAATCGCGACGAACTGGGGCGCGTAGAAGAGCGAGCGGAAGGGCTCGACGACCCGGAGGCGGACGGGCGTCACGGGAATGGCACGGTCAGCTCCGACGGGAAGGCACCGGCGCCGTCGGTCGGCGTCGAACGCCCGAAATAGTGCCAGATCGGCCCGATCGCCGCGCACAGTTCCTCCGCTGAGGGGAGCACGGAGCTGGGAGGTGCGGAGGAAACCCTCCCCGGTGGCGCGTCATCGAGCATCGGGGCCGCCCAGTCGTTCGAGTGAATGCGCAGCAGCTGGCACGCGGCACACTGTAGCGAAGCTGATCACCAGCGGTCATAGCCAGGTTCAGGAGGTGGTAAATTAGTGCCTATTTCGGACCGGCTCGCGTGGCCAATTAGACGCAAAGAAAAATTCGTTGATATTCCCCGGGCGCGAGTAAGCTTTATCCCCACCAGGGAGGAACTGGGTATGCCAGGTGACGCGAGTCCCGCCATCGCCGAAGAGCAAGTCGCGCAGTCCCTTGTCATCGTCGTACCGAGAGCCAAACTGGACCTGTGCGAGTCGCTCAGCACCTCGTTTGGCGACGACGCGAAGGTACAGGTGATTCTCGATCGCCGGTTCATCGACCGACGAGTCCGAGTCGACAGACGCGAACCCGAACAACGCAGCAGGGACCGCAGGCTCCGGTCCGACATGGACGCAGAACTGCGGGCCGGTCGATGGATCGTCGTTCCCCGCGCCTCGGAGCAAATCGACTTTCTCGACCCCGATACCCAGGCAATCCTGTTTCTCTGTTGCAGCCACCATGTCGTCCCTTGTCAGAAATGTCAAAACACTTACCGACTCAGCTGGATCCCACGTGTGGATCGTGGCCTGTACCCGTGTCCGCTTTGCGGGAACGATTTGACGCCGACCGTGGTCGCCCACGCCCAGACCTGCCGGTACTGGGTTAACCGCGGAACCGGAGCGAAGGAGCCGCGGCCCCAAGCCGAACGGCTAGCGGGAGTCAGCCGAAAACCAACAGGGTAGACAGCCGCTCGAGAGCCGCAGCGGGAAGCGGGCCCTTGGCCACGGCGCCCGCGGCGTACTCGAGATGCTCGAGGCTCGAGTAGCCGAGAAGCACCGTGGAGACGGCCCTGCTGCTCAGGGCAAACCTGAGCGACGCCTCGACGAGGCTCCCCGCATGGCCCTCCTCGACGAGCGGCCGCAGCGCCCGGGCCCGCTGCACGTCGCTCGCATAGTCCGGCCCCGTGGCGATGGGCTCCACCATCGGCACTGCGACGGGATGGCGGGTCGCCACGCCGCTCAGTGCGCCGGCGGCGAGCACGCGGATGACGATCACGCCCACCCTCCGCTCTTGAGCGCGGACAAGCAGGCGCCCGAAGTCCTGGGCGGGGAACCCCGGCGGTACCTCCACGCCGGCACTCGGGTTGAGCAGGTTGTAGCAGACCTGCGCGGTGTCGAGCGGCGCCGCGTCCAGGACCCGGTGGAGCGCCGCGCTGTCGCCGAGAGCGGTGATGCCCCAGAAGCGCGTCTTGCCCTGCGCGGTGAGCGCCTGGAGGGCGGGAGTCACCTCGCCCACGACATCGGCCACGCTGACGGGCTGCGCGCCGCGCTCACCGAAGATGTTGTTGTGGAGCTGGAGCAGGTCGACCCGCTCCATGCCGAGACGTTTCAGGCTGGCGTCGAGCGAGTAGCCGATGGCGCGACGCACGTCACGCAGGTCCGCAGCGTCCAGACGGAACTTCGTGCCGACGTAGACCGTCGCTCGCCGCGAGCGCAGTGCGGCGCCGAGGTTTTGCTCCGACTGTCCGTCGCCGTACGAGGGCGCGGTGTCGAAGTAGTTGATCCCCAGCTCCACCGCCCGCGCAATCGCGCGTTCCCGCTCGGCCGCAGTGCCGCGGATCATGAGCCCGCCGACGTTTCCGCAGCCGAACCCGAGCGCCGACACCCGCAGCCCTGTCTTGCCCAGCTCGCGGTACTCCATGGGTCCCTCCTGTGAAATGTGGCTCGGCGGCGACGTCCACCGGCGCCCGCCAGGCTGAGAGCATACGGCGCCACACCGGCCGTGGTCCAGAAAAGCGCCACTGGAACGATCCAGGGACCGGGCTTTGCGGACCCCGAGCGGTTTCGCGTACCATCAGCCACGACTCGCGGGCTCGCCCACGATCGGGCGAGGCTCGAGGACACGGACGCGGAGGAGGACGGACGCGGGCATGAGCGACGGCGCGCGCAGCTTCGCTGACATCGGCTACGACGAGGCGATGCGCCGGGCGCGCGCCCTCGTGCCGGTCCTGCGCGAGCGGGCCGACCGGGCGGAGGCCCTGCGCGAGATGCAGAAGGAGACGGTGGACGATCTGCATCGCACCGGACTCCTCCGGTTCCATCAGCCCCGGCGCTGGGGCGGCATGGAGCTCGAGTTCGTGTCCCTGTTCGACATCCCCGCCGAGATCGGCCGCGGCTGCGCCTCGACGGCCTGGAACGTCGCGAACCTCGGCGTGCACCACTGGATGCTCTCGCTCTACGACGAGCGCGCCCAGGAAGAGTTGTGGGGTAAGAACCCCGATGCCCTGATCGCCTCGGGCATCGCCTACCCGCAGGGCCGTGGGCGCCGCGTCGACGGCGGCTTCGTCATCAGCGGCTTCTGGAACTTCTCGAGTGGTGTTGACGCGGCCGACTGGAACATGCTGGCGGTGACGGTCCGCGACGGCGATCGCGTCGTCGATCACCGCATGTGCCTCGTACCGAGGAGCGACTACGAGATCGTCGACGACTGGCACGTGCTCGGCATGCGGAGCACCGGGTCCAAGTCGGTGCGCGCCGTAGACATTTTCGTCCCCGAGCACCGGGCTCTCTGCATGTACTTGGCCCGCGGCGGCAGCGAGTTCCCAGGCGCACGGGTCAACCCGAATCCGTTGTACCGCGTGCCCCTCTCGGCCCTCGGCTCGCATTGCCTCGCGGCCGCCGGCGTCGGCAACGCGCAGGCCGCGCTCGAGCTGACGCTCGAGGCGATCCAGGAGCGGAGCACGAGCTACACGGCCATGCGCATGCGCGATTTCCAGGCGGTGCAGCTCCGCGTCGCCGGCGCGGGGGCGAAGGTCGACGCGGCGCGGCTCGTCATCAGGACGGACTGTCTCGCGGCCCAGCGAATCGCCGGGGAGAACCGCGCGCCGACGGTTGAGGAGAAACTGCGCTTCAAGCGGAACGTGGCATACGCGATGGAGCTCTGCACCGAGACGGTCGACGCGCTCCACGCCCTGGCGGGCGCGAACGGCATCTACGACCGGTACCCCATCCAACGGCTCTTCCGGGACCAGCACGCGCTCGCGGGCCACATCGGCTTCAGCTGGGATGCGCAGGGCGCTCCGTGGGGGCTGGTCGTCCTCGGCGGCGAATTCTCGAGCCCGACGCTCTGAAAAGCGGCAACGACCATGCGACGCAGCACCGAGCGCTTCCTGACCACGCACACCGGTAGCCTGCCTCGGCCCGACGATCTGATCCGGATGATGTTCGCCAGGGAGGAGGGCGTGCCGGTCGACCCGGCGGCCCTCGCCGCGCGCATCCGGTCCGCGGTGGCGGAAGTCGTCCGCAAGCAGGCCGAGGCTGGAATCGACGTCATCAACGACGGCGAGTTCAGCAAGCCGAGCTACGCCACCTACATCAAGGACCGCCTGAACGGATTCGGCGGCACGAGTCAGCCGCTCCAGTATCAGGACCTGGTCGACTTCCCCGGGATGGCCAGGCGCGTGTTCGGCGATCCAGGCCGCTCGCGGCGCAAGACTCCCGCCTGCACGGGCCCGATCACGGTGCGCGACGCGCGGGCGGCGCAGGTCGACACGGACAACCTGAAAGCGGCCCTCGGACAGGTCAAGGCCGAGGACGCGTTCCTGACCGCGGCTTCACCGGGCGTCATCTCCCTCTTCTTCCGCAACGACCACTACGGGAGCCACGAGGCGTACCTGCACGCCATCGCCGACGCGATGAAGCACGAGTACGAGGCCGTGGCGAAAGCGGGCCTCGTCCTCCAGGTCGACTGCCCCGACCTGGCCATGGGCCGGCACATTCAGTTCGCCGGCTTGACCGTCGACGAGTTCCGCAAGATGGCGCGCCTCCACGTCGAGGCCCTCAACCATGCCCTGTCGAACATCCCGCCCGACCAGCTGCGCATGCACCTCTGCTGGGGCAACTACGAGGGGCCGCACCACTACGACGTGCCCCTGGCGGACATCATCGAGATTGTCTTTGCGGCCCGGCCCCACGGCGTCTCTTTCGAAGCCGCGAACCCGCGCCACGCCCACGAGTGGAAGCTGTTCGAGCGCGTCAAGCTGCCGGCGGGCAAGGTGATCATTCCCGGAGTGCTCGACTCGACCACCAACTTCATCGAGCACCCGGAGCTCATCGCCGAGAGGATCGCCCGCTACGCGCGGCTGGTCGGCCGCGAGAACGTCATCGCCGGGACGGACTGCGGGTTCGGGACCTGGGTCGGCCAAGCCGCCGTGGATCCCGACGTCGTCTGGGCCAAGCTGGCGAGCATGGCCGAAGGCGCGCGGCTGGCTTCGCGCGAGTTCTGGTAGGTCACCCCTTGTCGAGATCGAGCACCTGGCGGATCGCGGCGTCGGGCACACGGATCTCGACGCCCGCGCGCTCCTCCTGCAGGAGCATCGCGACCCGCGAGTCACGCTCGCCCCAGCCCCGGTTGAGCGCCTCGGTCATCTCTTCGAGCGTGATGTTCGCAAGCCGCATGGGCACCTTGTGCTCGCGGCCGAGGCTCGTCGCCAGCGTGACGTCCTTGTGCGCCAGTCGTAACGCGAACGCCGCCGGCTCGAACCGCCCCGGCAGGAACTGATCGACGAGGCCCTCGAACGTGCGACGCCGCCCGACCGCGCCCTGGCGCACCGCCTTCCATAGCGCGAGCGGATCGACGCCCGCCTTGACACCGAGCGTGAAGACCTCGGCCAGCGCTGTCTGGATGACGTAGCCAGCGCAGTTGTGGACCAGCTTCGCGATCGAGCCCGCACCGATCGGACCGACATAGTAAGGCTGATCGCCGATGGCATCGAGCACCGGCTTGTAGCGCTTGAAGACTGTCTCGTCGCCCCCGACCCAGAGGGCGAGCCTCCGCGTCTCGGCCCCGCGCGGGCCGCCGCTCACCGGAGCGTCCAGCATCTGGATTCCGCGTGCCGCGAACACCGCGTGGATCCGGCGCACGAGCGCGGGCGAATTGGTCGTGAGGTCGAAGTACACCTTGCCCGCCGCGAGCCCCGCGAGGAGGCCCTGCTCGCCGAGCGCAACGGCCTCCACTTCCGGCGGACCCGGCAGCGACGTGAACACCACGTGTGTCGCCTCGGCCACTTCGCGCGGCGTCTCGGCCCAGCCGGCACCCGCCTTCCGGTGAGGCGCCGACGCCTCTGGTCGCACGTCGTGAACCACCAGCTCGTGGCCCGCCTTGATCAAGTTGGACGCCATGTGGCGCCCCATGGTGCCCAGCCCGATGAACCCGATCTTCATGGCCCGGATACGGATCGAGGTGTGCTCAAGGGCCGCTCCTTTCGTCAGTTGCTGCCTCGACTTGCCAGACGTGCGGATAGCGGGTGACGAACCCCGCCGCGTTCACCCGGAGCTCGGCGATGAACTTGCCGCCCGCGCTCTCGTACCGATAGGTCGCGTCATCGATGCGGCGGTAACGCTGTTCGAGCGGCTCGAGGGCGAAGCTCGGGAAGCGAAGCCAGGCCGCCTGCACTTTGGCCTCCTGTCCGATCGCCAAGCCCAGCCGGCGAATCGGAAGCAGGTTGGTGGACGGGCTGAAGTTGAGGTCGACGTCGATAGAGCCCGCCACGGCGGGACACTCTGCTCCATTGAGCCGCCAGCGCCGCGCAGAATCGGCCGCGAGCTCGATCTCGACTGCGTCGTTGCCGACCCAGCCCGCAACCCGTGCAGACACGGTGTGCCACCCCGAATCGCAGACGACCGCGTAGTCCAGCCGGCACGGTTGCTGGTCGTGGGCAAAGACCGCCGCGCCGCTCAGATGCCAGTGGGAATGCTGGACAAGCAGTCGACAAGACTCATGGCCCGGCTGATCCAGTCTCCGCCAGAGGATCGATTGGCTGGTCGCCTCTTCCCCACGCATGATGGCGCGATTATAGCTTCCGCATTCGCCGGATCAGGCCGACTCTGCTGGAGTATACTTCGGCGCCAGCGAGGTGACCCATGTACGAAGTCTACGCGCTCAAGTACGGCGAGCGGGACACGACGGCCTGCCAGTTCTTCTACCGCGAGGCGTCGCACGCGCCGATCACGCTCCACTACTACGTCTGGCTGATCCTCGGAGGTCCCCACCCGATCCTCGTGGACACCGGGTTCCTCGACGACGACGCGCGGGAGCGCGGGATCCGGAACTATGTGAGCCCGGCGGCGATGGTCGAGCGCGCGGGCGTGAAGCCGGGCGACGTGCCCATCGCGCTCATCACCCACCTCCACTACGACCACTGGGCCGGGCACAGCCTCTTCCCGAACGCGGAGTACTGGATCCAGCGGGACGAGGTGGCGTTCTGGACGGGGCCCTTCGGTCGCTATCCGGCCTTCGGGCAGTCGGCGAACGTCGGGGCGCTCGCGCGACTCGTGACGCTGACCTACGCGAACCGGGTGCGGATCATCGACGGCGACCGCGACGTGCTCTCGGGAATCCGCGTCCACCGCGTCGGCGGCCACACCGCGGGGCTCCAGATCGTCACCGTCCAGACCCAACGCGGCACGGTCGTCCTCACCTCCGACGCCTCGCACTTCTACCGCAACGTCGAGACGCGCCAGCCGGTCCAGATCATCACGAGCCTCCCCGAGATGCTCGCGGCCTTCGAGACGATCGACGCGCTCGCGGGCGCCGAGAAGCTGATCGTCGCCGGCCATGATCCCCTGGTCGCCGACCGCTTCAAGCCCATCGAGCCGAGCATCATCAGGATCGCCTGAGGTCGAGGATCGCTCGGCCGGGGCGCCGGCGGGATCACCGGCGCCCCGTGGGAAACGCGACGGGCTACTGCAGCGGCGAGAAGGCGGAGGGCAAGAGGACCTTGTTCTCCTGCGTCAGCAGCCGGTCAGGTCCTCCCGGTGGGGGCCAGACGCCCTGCTGCCGTGCCTCGTCCCGCACTCGCGCGCGCTGGTCGAGGCTCGAGTAAGCCCAGACGTGGACGAAGCCGTTGGCTCGGCCGAACTCGACGCCACCGGCGAGCACGACGGGCGAGAGCTTCATGCGCTCGGGGAGCTTCGCCTCCCAGCCCTGCGCCACGTCGGGCAGCGTCCCGGGCTTCAGCGTGTAGTAGCGCAGCTCGAAGATCGGCCCGACCTTCCCGGGACGAACCTCGGGCACGAATGAGAACGGCACGACGATCTCCGACCGCATCTCGCGGACGAACTCCCGGATCTTGGGCGGCCAGTTCGGATCCTTCGCCGCGTCGCTCCGGATGCGTGCGCGCTCCGCGAGGTCCCGGTAGCCCCACACATGGACGATCTCGTTGAGCGGGCCGATCTCCGTGTGCCAGAAGGCGGTCAGCTCGGAGTACTTCTTCCGGTACTCGTAGGCCTCACCGTAGCGCTTCTCGACCTCAGCCAGGCTGCCAGGCGCGATGCGGTAGGTCCGGATCTCGTAGATCATGTTCGGCTCCTTTCGGCGATGTGAGTTGCGGGCAGAGCCTATCAGACGCCTCCGGTCACGTCGATGGTCACGCCGGTGACGAAGTCCGCGTCGCGGGAAGCCAGGAAGCAGATCACCCGCGCTTGATCCACCGCCTCGGCCACCCGCCGGAGCGGCGTGCGGGCGATCTCGGCGGCCTGCTGCTCCGGTGTGCGCCGGTCCCAGTGGGGGCGGATCCGCTCGGTGAGCGTGAGGCTCGGGGCGATAGCGTTGACCGTGACCCCGAACGGGCCCAGCTCGTGCGCGAGCTTTCGCGTGAAGGCAATGATGCCGCCCTTGGCCGCGGCATAGGCGCTGCTGCTGGTGGGGCTGATGCCGCGTCCCGCGATGGACGAGATGTTGACGACCTTGCCGGACCGCTGTCGCTTCATGACCGGGGCTACGGCGTGACAGAAGAGGAAGGTCGCGTCCAGGTTGAAAGCGATCAGGCGCTGCCACTCGGCCAGCGTTAGCTCGTCGACGGTGGCCGCGGGGCGGGCGATGATGGTGCTGCCACCGACGGCGTTGACGAGGATGTCGATACGGCCGTGGGTGCGAGCCACGCCGTCGACCGCCTCGGTCACCTGAGCCGGATCGAGCCCATCGGCCCGGCGCGCCTCGGCCTGTCCGCCGCCACGACGAATCGTATCCACGAGGGCGTCGAGACGGGCCTTGTCCGTATCCACGCCGACCACCGCGCCTCCCTCGGCGCCGATGATCTCGGCCGTCGCCCACCCGATCCCGCTGCCGGCCGCCGTGATCAGCGCGACCTTGTCACGAAAGCGCATGGCCCGTCCACGCTCCAGCCACAAATTGCATGACTCGCTGTCATTAGACCGGACGGCGCGCGCCGTCAAGCGCTTTCTCAGGATGTAAGCAAGGCAGGATGGTCCCGACGCTCGGCCTCACGACTTGACACCGGTGGCGTTCTGGGAGAGGACATCTGACGCGGCCCGCTCGGTGGGCGAGGAGGCGAACGATGAGCATGGCGACGAGGGTCGCGGGGTGCCTGGGCTCTCTCCTGATGACGATAGCCCTGTGGCCGGGCATGGACCGCGCGCAGGCGGCCGAGATCAAGGTGCTGAGCGCGGGCGCGGTGCGGGCGATCGTGACCGACCTCGCCGCCGCGTTCCGGCAGGAGACAGGGCACACGGCGACGTTGACGTTCGGGACGGTCGGCGTCATGCGCCAGAAGCTCACCGCGGGTGACGCGGCGGACGTGGTGATCATGACCGATATCGCCATCGACGAGATGGCGCGACAGGGCGCCGTGACCCCCGGCACCCGGACGGACATCGCCCGCACGGGGATGGGCGTGGGCGTGCGCGAGGGCGCGCCGAAGCCCGACATCTCGACCCCGGAGGCTTTCAAGCAGACCTTGCTGGCGGCGAAGTCCATCGTCTACGTGGACCCCGCCCAGGGCGCCACCAGTGGAATCCACTTCGCCAGCGTGCTGCAGCGACTGGGCATCGCCGAGGCGGTGAAGGCAAAGACCAAGCTCGTGCCCGGCGGCTACCCGGCCGAGCTGGTGGCCAAGGGCGAGGCCGAGCTGGTCGCGCATCAGATCAGCGAGATCTTGCCCGTCAAGGGCGTGACCCTGGTCGGCCCGCTGCCGAAAGATTTGCAGAAGATCACCACGTACTCGGCTGGCCTGGCCGCCCGCAGCGCCGTCCCCGAGGCGGCCCGGGCCCTCATCGCCTTCATGGCGCGGCCGGACTTCAAGTCGAGGTTCGCCGAGGCCGGGCTGGATTACCGGGAGTGAGCGAGGTCCGCGACGGGATGCGCATCGACTGGGACGTTCCTATCGTCATGGACGACGGCCTCGCCCTCCGCGCCGACGTCTATCGGCCGATCAGGGGGGACACGCACCCCGTCATCATGTCGTACGGCCCCTACGGCAAGTGGCTGCACTTCGAGGATCTCTATACCGATCAGTGGCGCCGCATGATAGAGCAACACCCGGACGTCCCGGCAGGCTCCACCAACAAGTACCAGAACTGGGAAGTTGTGGATCCCGAGAAATGGGTGCCGGACGGCTACGTCTGCGTTCGGGTGGATTCACGCGGCGCCGGCCGCTCGCCAGGCTACCTCGACATCTGGTCGGCCCGCGAGACGAAGGACCTCTACCACTGCGTCGAGTGGGCGGCCGCGCAGCCGTGGAGCACCGGCAAGATCGGCTTGAACGGCATCTCCTACTACGCGATGAACCAGTGGCAGGTCGCGGCGCTCCAGCCGCCGCATCTGGCCGCCATCTGCATCTGGGAGGGGGCCGCCGATTATTACCGCGACCTCAGCCATCACGGCGGCATTCTGTGCACCTTCGGCAGGACCTGGTTCCCCTCGCAAGTCGTCAGGGTGCAGCACGGCCGGGGAGCCAGAGGCTGGCGCAGCCGGATGACCGGCGACTGGGTGTCCGGGCCGTTGACGCTCACCGAGGAAGAGCTCGGCGCCAACCGGCGCGAGTTCTACGAGGACTGCGCGAAGAACCCGCTGGCGAGCGACGAGTACTGGCGCTCGCGCATGCCCGACTGGTCGAAGGTCAGGACGCCGCTACTCTCCGCAGCGAACTGGGGAGGCCAGGGCCTGCACCCACGCGGCAACTTCGAAGGGTTCGTTCGCGCAGCCTCGGAGCAGAAATGGCTCGAGGTGCACGGAATCGAGCACTGGACGCACTTCTACACGAACTACGGCGTGAGCCTCCAGAAAAGGTTCTTCGGCCACTTCCTCAAGGGCGAAGACACCGGGTGGAAGAATCAGCCGACGGTCGTGCTCCAGGTGCGTCATCCAGGCGAGAGATTCGTCGAGCGTCATGAAAGCGAATGGCCGCTGGCCCGGACGCGGTGGACGAAGCTCTACCTCAACCCGGCCGACGGGAGCCTCGGCGGCGAGCCGCTCGTCCGGGACGGCAGCGTGACCTATAGCAGCCTCGGCGACGGGGTCACGTTCTTGACGAAGCCGCTCGACGCGGAGACCGAGATTACCGGCCCCATCGCGGCCAGGCTCTACGTCTCGTCCGAGACCACGGACGCGGACCTGTTCCTGGTCGTTCGCGTGCTCACGCCGAACATGAAAGAGGTCGTGTTCCAGGGGGCCCTCGACCCGCACACCCCGATCGCCCAAGGGTGGCTTCGGGCCTCCCACCGCCAGCTCGATCCGAAGCTGACGCTGCCGTACCGCCCCTACCACACGCACGACGAGATCCAGCCCCTGACCCCGGGACGCGTGTACGAGCTGGATATCGAGATCTGGCCGACCTGCATCGTGGTGCCGCCCGATTATCGGATCGCGCTGACCGTGCGCGGGCGCGATTACGAGTACCCAGGCGGTCCCGGGCCGGGGCTGGGGACGCTTGGCGCGGTCTTCACCGGCTGCGGGCCGTTCCTGCACAACGACCCGCGCGACCGGCCCCCGGCGATCTTCGGCAAAAAGGTCACGCTTCACTGCGGGCCGGGGCAGCAGTCGCACATCCTGCTGCCCCTCGTCCCGCCCCAGTAACGGTTCTTCGAAGAGCTAGCTGAGCTTCTGGAAGGCGTCGGCGGCGCGCAGCACCGTCGCGTCCTCCCAGTGCCGGCCGATCAGCATCATCCCGACCGGCAACCCCCCGGACATACCAGCAGGGACGGTGATCGCCGGGTGTCCCGTCACATCGAAGGGACCGGTGTTCGCGATCATCTCGAGCGCACGCCCGACGTATTCCTCGCGGCTCGCGTTGGGGGCTGGAAGCAACGTCGCTTTCAGGGGCAGCGTCGGCATCAGCAGGAGATCGACGTTCCCCAGCGCGTCGTCATAGGCCGCCCGCAGCACTCGAGCGAGGTTCTGGGCCTTGGCGTAGTACCGGCCGTGATAGTTGTCCTGCATGTACTGGCCGAGCAGGATCACCAGTTTGACCGTCTCGGAAAGATCATTCGCCCGCGCGCGGCGGCTCCGGCCGTAGAAGTCCAGCAGAGAGGTTGTGTAGTGTCCCTTCCAGTTGGTCCCCATGCTGTTACCGCTGACCATCAGCATCGTGGCGCCTTCGACCGCGATCGCGTTCCAGATGTGAATCCCGTCGCGATGGAGCGGCACCGAGACCTCGGTCACGGTGGCGCCGGCGCGGGTCAGGCGCTGAGCGGCGTCCAGCACCATCTTGTCCACGTCCGGCTCGGAGTTCGGCCAGCCGAAGCCCTCTGGTACGAAGCCGATACGAAGGCCGCGGACGTCGCCAGGCAGCTTCTTCGTGTAGGCCTCCGTGCGGACGGCGCCTGACTGCCGAGGGTCGAGACCGTCGGCACCCGCGATCGCTTCGAGCAGCAGCGCGCAGTCGGCCGCGGTGCGCGCGATAGGGCCGGTGTGATCGAGCGTCAGCTCGATCGGGAAGACCCCCGTGTACGGCACGAGTCCGTAGGTCGGCTTGAGGCCGACGGCGCCCGAATAGGAGCTGGGGATCCGGATCGATCCGCCCTGGTCGCCGCCGATGGCCATATCGCACTCCCGGGCGACGACGAGCGCCGCGCTCCCGCTCGAGGAACCACCGGCAGAGCGCTTCGGGTCGTGCGGGTTCAGCACCGGTCCGGTGTCGGAGGTGTGGCTGCCCCCGGAGAAGCAGAGGTGCTCGCAGACGGCCTTGCCGACGATCTCGCCTCCGGCGTCGAGAATCCGGGTGACGAGCGTCGCGTCGACATCGGGCACGTAGCCTTCGAGAACGGCGGAGCCGTTCATCATCGGGATCCCGGCCACGCACACGTTGTCCTTGATCGCGATCTTCTTGCCAGCGAGCGGTCCCGAGGTGGCGCCTTTGATAGAGCACTTCCAGTACCACGCGTTGAGCCGGTTCTCGGACGCCGGCGGGCGGTAGCCCGCATCGCGCGGGTACTTCACGGGCAGCGTAGGCTCGGCGAACTGGTCCAGGCGTCGGTACGACGCCAGGACGCCGTCCATCAGGTTGCGGAACGACGCGAGGTCCTCGGCACTCGCGTCCAGGCCATACGACTTCGCGATGCGCCCGAGCTCGTCGAGCGGCGGCTTCCGCAAGACTCGCGGCGCCGTGTTCATCGGCGGCGGGCTCTGGACGGCCGCTCGCGCGACACCGCGGCCCCGGCCCGACGCGACGACCATTGTGGTGGCCACGCCGGCGGCGCCCACGCGAAAGAACTGCCGACGCGAATAGCTGGACTGTCTCCTCATGGCTGGCCCTCCTTACCCTGATCGGGGTGCACTTGGTTCGTCTCCTGCAGGCGAATGGATTTAGCCCTTGAGGGAACCTGCTGTCAACCCCCTAGACGGTCAAGGCAGGAAGAGACGAACGAAATGGTCGTCAGTGACCTGACCGTCGGGCCCGACCGTGAAATTCGAGGTGATGAACCCCTGAGCCCCGGCCAGTCGGCCTTCACCTCGTGTCACTTCCCAGATCACGGCTCCGTGTCGGAGGCCCGCGATCGCGCTCGGCCGGGTCACGCCCTGCCCGACCGTTCTGAACGCGACCCGTCCGGCGTCACCGTAACTTATGGTGCCCGACTCGACGAACGTGCCTTCCCCGGTCGCCTGAACCTCCGACTCTAAGATTGCAACGCCGTCACCCGCAGACTCCACCGTCGCCCGGACGTCACCTGACCGGAACACGGTGCGAAGGACCTGGCTCGTTGCCGAAGTCCTGGCTCGGCGCCTGCCCTCGGCGCCGGGAACGGGTCCGGCACTTCCTCTGAATTCCAGTGCGAAGACGAGCTCCCTCATCTTGCAGTCCCCTCCTGACGGCAACTCTTCGGGTTGCCGGGGCATTGTAGGTGGCCCGATCCGGAGGTCAAGAACGCGAGCCACAAGGCTTGTCAGGCTGGCGCCGCGGTGCTACAAGGGCGCAGGCGCCAATTGCCCTGGGAGGTAGAGACGACATGGACCGTCCACTTTCGGACGAAGAGAAGCGTATTCTCGAGACCGCGGCGCACTGCCTGCCCGGTGGCGCGCTCGGGTCAACACGGCTTCCGGACGATCTCGCGTTCATCGTCAAGCGTGGTTCGGGCTCCAAGCTCTATGACGTGAGCGGGCGCGAATACATCGACTACCTCATGGGCTCCGGCCCGCTGATCTTGGGTCATGCTCACCCGGCGGTCGTGGCTGCGGTGCGGGCGCAGCTCGAGCACGGTACCACTTACTTCCTCGTGAACGAGCCCATCGTCGCCCTCGCCGACGAGCTCTGTCGGGCGGTGCCGTGCGCCGAGCAGGTGCGCTTCACGTCGACCGGAACCGAGGCGACCTTCTTCGCGCTCCGAGCGGCGCGCGCCTACCGGAAGCGCGACAAAGTCATGAAGTTCGAGGGCGGCTACCACGGGAGCCACGACTATGCGTTGATGAGCGCGTCACCGAAGTCGCCGAAAGCGTTCCCCGCGGCCACGGCGGACTCGGCCGGCATCCCGCACGTCCTCGAGGGCGAGGTGCTGATCGCCCCCTACAACGATCTCGCCACCGTGGAGGCGCTCCTCGCGGTGTACGCCGACGAGCTGGCGGCGGTCATCGTCGAGCCGTTCCAGCGGCTCATCTCGCCCCAGCTCGGCTTCCTCCCGGGGCTGCGCACGCTCACGCAGCGCCACGGGATCCCGCTGATCTTCGACGAGGTCGTCACGGGCTTCCGCTTCGCCTACGGCGGCGCCCAGGAATACTACGGCGTCGTTCCCGATCTCGCCGCGTACGGCAAGATCATCGGCGGCGGCTTCCCGCTCGCCGCGGTCTGTGGGCGCCGGGAGATCATGCGCGCGTTCGATCCGCGGCTGGAAGGCACGC
>QHTD01000030.1 GCA_003220675.1 Candidatus Rokuibacteriota bacterium
ATCGGCACGCTGAACGGCAACCCCATCGCCGCCGTCGCCGGCCTCGCCACGCTCGCCGAGCTCCGAGCGCCCGGCGTCTACCAGCGGCTCCATCGGACCGGACGCACGCTGCGCAACGGCCTGAGCGACATCGTCCGGAAGTCCGGGCTGGCGGCGCAGGTGATCGGGGAGACCACGGTCTTCGACGTCGTCTTCACGGACCGGCCGGTCGTCGACTACCGCGCGACGCTGACGGCGAACGGCGCGCACCTCGGCATCTTCAACGCGGAGTGTTTGCGGCGGGGCGTCGTCAAAGGCACGTCGAAGATCTACGTCACGCTCGCCCAC
>QHTD01000031.1 GCA_003220675.1 Candidatus Rokuibacteriota bacterium
GATCGTCGTCGCGGCGATGAACCCCGAGGAGTTCGTCGGCGACGGCAACTTCGCCTCCTACGTCGCCACGCACATGGGCTTCGCGGAGACGCCGGCGATCCGGATCGAGACCGCCACGTCCTCGGGCGCCGCGGCGTTCTACGCGGGCTTCGCCCAGATCGCGGCGGGTCTGCGCCGCGCGGTGCTCGTCGTCGGCGGCGAGAAGATGACGCATCTCGAAACGCCGCGCGTCTCGGAGCTGATCGGCCGCTCGATCGATCCCTACGAGCGCTCATACGGCGCGACGATGCCGGCGCTCGCGGGGCTCGTCGCCCGCGCGCTGATGGCGCGCCGCGGCGTCGCGCCGCGCGAGCTGGCCCAGGTCGCTGTGAAGAACCACGCCAACGCACTCCGGAATCCGTACGCCCACTTCCGGCGCGCGGTCACGATCGAGGAGGTGCTGGACTCCCGGATGGTGGCCGATCCGCTCCGGCTGCTGCACTGCTGCCCGATCTCCGACGGGGCCGCTGCCGTCGTCCTGACGGCCGCGCGCGCGGCCGTGCGGGTCGCCGGCATCGGGCAGGGGACGGACACGCTCGCGATCCGCCACCGCGACGTGCTCACGAGCTTCCGGGCGACGCGGGCGGCAGCGCTCGCGGCATTCGCGATGGCGGGCTTCGGCCCCGAGCGCGTGGATGTGGCCGAGCTGCACGACGCCTTCACGCCGTTCGAGCTGATCTCGCTGGAGGACCTCGGCCTGGTGCCGGCGGGGAAGGCGGGCCGCGCGACGCTCGACGGCGAGACCGCGCTCGACGGCCGGCTGCCGGTGAACCCGTCGGGCGGTCTCAAGGCGCGCGGCCACCCGCTGGCGGCGACGGGGCTCGCGCAGATCGTCGAGTGCGTGTGGCAGCTCACGGGGCGCGCCGAGGGGTGGCAGGTGGGGGCGCGCATCGCGCTCGCGCAGTCGATCGGCGGGCTCGCGACGAACAACTGGGTGACCCTGCTGGAGGCGGCGTGATCGAGCCGATCCAGGGCTCGCGCTGCCCGGCGTGTGGGCTCACCGTGGCGCCGCCCACCCCCTTCTGCCCGCGCGATCCGGTCGAGATGACGCCGGTCGAGCTCGAGGGCGCGGGCGAGATCGTCTCGTTCACCACGCTGCACTCGCCGCCCGCGGGGTTCCGCTCGTCCCTTCACATCGCGCTGGTCGCGCTGGACGGCGGCGCCCGGTTCATCTGCCACGGCGCGGAGACGCGCGGGCTTCGGATCGGCTCGCGCGTCGCGATCGAAGCGGTGGACGACGTCTACTACTTCTCCCACCTCGGCGCACTGGACCGCGCCCGCTTGTTCTGGCGGCGCGCCGGCCGCGCCGGCGACCGCATGCACGCGATCAGCCGGAGCCTCGCCAAACGAGTCTGGAAAGGAAAAGAACGTGTCTCGAGCTGACCAGCCACTCGCCGGTGTCCGCGTCCTGGATCTCACCCGCGTCCTCGCCGGGCCGTTCTGCTCGATGATGCTGGGCGACATGGGCGCTGAGGTCATCAAGATCGAAGAGCCGGGGAAGGGCGACGACACGCGGAGCTGGCCGCCCTTCGCGGGCGGCGAGTCGACGTACTTCATGTCCGTCAACCGCAACAAGAAGAGCGTCACCCTGAACCTCAAGGCCCCGGAGGGCCAGGCGATCCTCCGGACGCTCGTCGGGCAGAGCGACGTCCTTCTCGAAAACTTTCGGCCCGGAACGATGGAGAAGCTCGGATTCGGCTACCGGACGCTCGCCCGACTCAACCCGCGGCTCGTCTACTGCTCGATCTCGGGCTTCGGTGCGTCGGGGCCGGAGGCGCACCGCGCTGGCTACGACCTCGTCGTGCAGGCCGAGTCGGGGATCATGGACATCACCGGGTTCCCCGACGGGCCGCCCGTCAAGGTCGGCACCTCGATCGCCGACCTGGTCGCGGGCATGTCGGCGGCCCACGGCGTGACGCTCGCGCTGCTCGCGCGGGCCCGGACGCGCCGCGGCCAGAGGGTCGAGATCTCGATGCTCGACGCCATGGCGGCGCTCCTCACCTACCAGGCCGGGATCTACTTCGGCACGGGCCAGCGCCCGGCGCGCCGCGGGAACGCCCATCCCTCGATCGTGCCCTACGAGGTCTTCAAGGCGGCCGACGCGTACCTGACGCTCGGCGTGGCCAACAACGCGCTGTGGACGAAGTGTTGCGCCGCTCTCGACCGCCCCGAGCTCGCGAAGGATCCGCGCTACGATACCGAGGCCAAGCGCGTCCAGAACCGCGACTCGCTCGTCCCACTGCTCAACGGGATCCTCGGCGCCCACACCGTGGAGGAGTGGCTCAAGCGCTTCGAGAGCACGGGCGTTCCCGCCGGGCGGATCAAGAGCGTCGCCGAGGTGTGCGAGAGTGAGCACCTCAAGACGCGCTCCATGATCGTGACGCTCCCGCATCCCCGCGCAGGCCGCGTGAGGGTCCTCGGCGTGCCGATCCGCCTCCACGCGACGCCGGGCGGGGTGCGGCTGGCGCCGCCCGTCCTCGGCCAGCACACCGACGCGGTGCTCCGGGCGCTCGCGGGCCTCCGGAAATCGGAGCTCGCGCGCCTGCGCGAGCTTGGCGTCATCTGACGAGCGGACCCGAGCGCGAGCGCCCGTCCGGATCCCGGCCGATTCTTGACACTCCCCCGCCACGGAGCGCATCATGACGGTTACCCCATGCGGCGGCTGATCAAGATCTACGACACGACTCTCCGGGACGGGACGCAGGGCGAGGGAGTGTCCTTCTCGATGGAGGACAAGGTCCGCCTGACGACCCGCCTCGACGCGCTCGGCGTCCACTACATCGAGGGCGGCTGGCCGGGTTCCAATCCCAAGGACTTGCGCTTCTTCCGCCGGATGCGGGACATGACGCTCAAGCACGCGAAGCTCGCCGCATTCAGCATGACCCGCCGCGCGGACGCCACCGCCGAGTCGGACGCCAACATGCAGGCGCTGCTCGACGCGGGCGCGCCCGTGGCGACGATCGTGGGCAAGTCGTGGGACTTCCACGTGACCCACGCGCTCTCCACCACGCTCGACGAAAATTTGAAGATGATCGCCGACACGATCGCCTTCCTCCGACCGCGGATGGAGGAGGTGATGTTCGACGCCGAGCACTTCTTCGACGGCTTTCGCCGGAACCGCGAGTACGCGCTCGCGACTCTCCGGTCGGCAGAAGCTGCTGGTGCCCACTGGCTCGTGCTGTGCGACACGAACGGCGGCACGCTCCCGCCCGACCTTGTCGCGGTCCTCCAGGTCGTGACGAAGCACGTGAAGACGCCGCTCGGCATCCACGTCCACAACGACGCCGAGTGCGCCGTCGCCAACTCGCTGGCCGCCGTCGCCGAGGGCGTGGGGCAGGTGCAGGGCACGATGAACGGCTACGGCGAGCGGTGCGGCAACGCCAACCTCGTCTCGATCATCCCGAACCTCGTCCTCAAGATGGGGCTCGACTGCATCCCGGAGCCGAACCTGCGCGAGCTGCGGGACGTCTCGCGCTTCGTCTCCGAGCTGGCCAACCGCACGCCGTGGGGCGCGCAGCCCTACGTCGGCGACTCCGCGTTCGCCCACAAGGGCGGCATGCACGTCTCCGCCGTGCTCAAGCACCCGGAGACGTACGAGCACATCGACCCCGAGGCGGTGGGGAATCACCGGCGCGTGCTCGTCTCCGAGCTGGCGGGCAAGGCGAACATTCTCTGGAAGGCGCGCGAGTACGGGATCGACCTCGACCGCGACACGCCGGACTCGCGTCGGATTCTCGCCGAGCTCAAGGCGCTCGAGGACCAGGGGTTCCAGTTCGAGGGTGCGGAGGCGTCGTTCGAGCTCTTGATGGAGCGTGCGCTCGGCCGGCACAAGCCGTACTTCGAGCTCGACGCGTACCGCGTGATCGTCGAGGAGCAGAACCGCGACGCGGAGCCGGTCGCCGAGGCGACGGTGCGCGTACGCGTCAAGGGCATCCTCGAGCACACGGCGGCGTCCGGCAACGGGCCCGTCAACGCGCTCGACCACGCGCTCCGCAAGGCGCTCGAGGAGTTCTACCCGAGCCTCCAGGCGATGCGGCTGCTCGACTACAAGGTGCGCATCCTCGACGAGTCCAAGGGCACCGCGGCAAAGACCCGCGTGCTGATCACCTCGGGCGACGGCGAGGAGACGTGGGGCACGGTGGGGGTCGCGGACAACATCATCGAGGCGTCCTGGCAGGCGCTCGTGGACTCGATCGAGTACAAGCTGCGCCGCGACGAGCGGGCGCGCGCATGACCATCGTGGTCGTCGACGACGAGCTCGCGGTCGTCAAGATGTGCGAGAAAGTCCTCGGCGCGCAGGGCCACACGGTCCACGGCTTCACGACGACGCGCGAGGCGCTCGCGCATCTCGCCGACGGCGCCGCGGCCGCCGACCTGCTCGTCGTGGACTACCTGATGCCGGAGCTGAACGGCTTCGAGTTCATCCAGGAAGCGTGGTCGCTCAGGCCCACGCTGCGCGTCGTCATGATCACCGCCCACGGGACCCGTGAGCTCCTCGGCGAAGCCTCCCAGGCGGGCATCCACGGGATGGTGCTCAAGCCGTTTACGCCGAGCGACCTCACCCGGGGTGTGCAGGCGGCGATGGAGAGATCATCCCCGGCCTGAGATCGGCGCCGGGGCCTCACTCGTCCGTCTCTCGCTGGTCCGGAAATTATCTGGCCGTCCAGAAACTGATCAGGCAGTTTCGAGCCCTTCGACGCGGAAATCACTGGAATCTAACACAAAGGAACTTCGGTATCGAATTTGCCATTCTCTTTTCCCCAGGAGGATTCAGCAATGGGGATCGGAGAAATGGCAACCTTCGGTGGAGTGGCGCAGGGCAACGGCGAAGCGCGCCTCCCGGTGCGCGGGGTGGGCCGGCCGTCGACCGTCGCCCAGTATGGGCCCCAGATCGGGCAGTGGCTCAGAGACGAGCCGGCCCTGTCGGGCGCCGAGATTCTTCGACGCGTCCGTCTGACGGGCTATTCCGGCGGTAAGAGCGCCCTGTACGAGCTCGTGCGGCGGCTCCGGCTCGCTTCGGGACACTAACCCAACTTCCGCAACTGCGGAAGTTGGGCTAACCCGCGTCCTTCGTCACCCCGCCCCGAAGCGACGGAACCCTCAGCGCCCCTTCGCGGCGCGCCACGCCCGTATCTGGTCACCGTGCTCCTTGTAGTGGTGGGCCGAGTTCAGGTCCACGATCTTCCACGCGGTCTTCCCCGGCTGGAACCGCTCTGCCGGGACGGCCGCCGCGGCGCGCATGAAGTCCGCGTGCGAGCGCTCGAGGTCGTCGAGCACCTGGCGGACCGGGGTCGCCTTCCGCGCCGCAGCGAACTTTGCGTTCCAGGCGTCCGCGTCGTCGTAGCTCACGCCCTCGGGTATCGGCCGCTCGCCGCGCGCCATGCGCTCGAGCGCGGGCCCGAGCTCCCGGTGCCACCCGGAGATGTGCGCCACGATCTCCTTGATCGACCAGACGCCGAGCCAGACCTGAGTAAGCTGCCGCTCGTCGAGGCCCTCGAGCGCCGCGCGCAACGCCTTGTACTGGTCCTCGGCAGCGCTCAGGAGGTCCGTCTTCGTCATCGGTGTGGTGTTCACAGGGTCTCCTCCGCCGTGCGCCTACGGGTGCAGGCGCTTGTAGAACAGGAGCTCGCGGTACCCTTGTGGGAGGTTGTCGATGTACCCGGAGGGGGCGAAGCCGAGCGCGCTGTGCATCTGGATCGAGACGGCGTTGGTCTCCTCGGTCGACGAGAAGAGCCGCGGGCCGGGCGACATCTCCTCGACCATCCGGAACAGCGCGCGCGCCGCCCCGCGCCGGCGAAGATCCTCGCGGACGCAGACCAGGGAGACGAGGGTGCACTGAAACCAGTCGGTCCGGTACGCGAGGACGCCGGCGACCTCGCCCGCCTCCTCGACGACGAGCAGGTGGTGGCGCTCGGCGTGAGAGCGGACGAACGCGCCCGCGCGCTCGGCGCCGATGACCTCCGTCGCCAGCGCCATGACGGGCGCCAGGTCAGCCGGCTCCGCGTGCCGAACCCTCACGCCGACAGGAACGCCCCGAGCGCGCGCTTCACCACGGGGTTCTCGCCGAGCACGACCGTGTAGTGGTTGGTGTTCGGAACGACGACCAGCCGGCAGTTCGGGATCGCGTGGGCCATCGCCTCCGCCTCCTCCTGGGTCATCAGGCAGTCGTCGGATCTCAAGAGCCCGTCGGGCGCCCGGAAGAGGAGGGTCGGCGCCTTGATCTGGTGGTGCCAGGCCCAGAGGCGGGCGCGCTGGAGGTTCGCCACCTCCTCCTCGATCGCGTGCTTGGCGACCTTGGACCGGACGCCCCCGCCCGGCCCCGGCTCGACGTCGTACGTGAAGTGGCGCGCCAGGTAGTCGTTCCACCGCCCCTCGAACATCGGCAGGCTCTTGAGCATCTCGAGGAACTTCTCGAGCGACGGAAACTCGACACCGAGGCGGCTGATGGCGGGCGCCAGCGAGTCCAGGATCTCGGCGCGCACGTCGAGCCCGCCGTCGAAGAGGACGAGCCTCGCGACGCGCTCGGGGTGGAGCGTGGCGAAGCGCACCCCGATGTGGGCGCCGAGCGAGTGCCCCATGATGATGGCGCGGTCGAGGCGGAGGTGGTCGAGCAGCGCGAGGAGGTCCGTGGCGTGGTGGGCGAGGCTGTAGCCGGTGGGCGGCTTGTCGCTGTCGCCGCGGCCGCGGAGGTCGTACGCAAGGAGGGGGTGGCTCCCGGCGAGCGCGTCGGCGATCGGGTACCAGACCGTGTGGTTCGACGTGAGCCCGTGGACCGCCACGATGGCGGGGCCGCGGCCCGGCCACTCGTGAGTGGCGAGCTGGATGCCGTTGACGCTGACCTTCATCAGTACGTCCCGGGCCGCACTTGCTTGAAGAGCTCCTTCAGCCCCTCGGCAGAGAACGTTGGCGACTGACAGCAGGAGATGATCTTCCGCTCGTCGGCCTCGATCGAGGCGACCGCCTCGGGGAGGCGGTCGGCGATCTCCGACGGGATCGCGAGCGCGCCGTGGTGGTCGGCGTGGATCAGGTCGCCGGGCTTCACCCAGAGCCCGCCGACCTTGACGGGCAGGCCGAAGTCCACCATGTGCACGTAGGCGTGCGACACCGAGACGTGGGCCGCCGCAAATTGGAAGCCCAACGCGCGGACTTCGTCGAGGTCGCGTACCGAGCCGTCCGTGAGGACGCCGGCGCAGCCCAGCGCCTTGTGGATGTTGGCCTGGACCTCGCCCCACTGGGCGCCCTGGCCGCGCGGCTCGTCGAGGTCGTGGACGACGACGACGCGCGGCGCGGGGATCGACAGGACGTAATCCCACCACGCGAACGTGGACGCGCGGTGCCCCGGGACGGGCGCCGGCTCCGCGCGGATGAGCGCGGTGACCGCGTAGCCGACGAGCGGCCCGAGCTCGGGGAAGAGCGCGCGGATCTCGGAGGACACGAACCCCTGGTTCCGCGGGCGGACGTTGAACGTTTCGATCCCGTTCGCGACGCTCGGGCTCGAGATCTTCTTGAGGGCGTAGATCAGGTCCATCAGATCGTGTCCTTTCGCCGCCGGATCAGCAGGGCCTTCAGCTTGTCCGCGGCCTCCTGCACGGAGGACAGGTTCGGGTTCACGGCGAGCGCGCGCTCGAAGTACTCGAGCGCGCGCGTGGGCTGGTCGAGCTGGAGGTAGATCATCCCGTAGCCGGAGAGCGCGCCGAAGTGGTACGGGTTGCGCTTGAGCACCTCGTCGCAGTCGGCGAGCGACTTCGTGTACTCGCCCAAGAGGTAATAGACGGTGGCGCGCTTGTTCCACCCCTCGGCGAACTCCGGCCGCCGCGCGATCACCCCCGTGAACGTCTCGACCGCGGCCTCGGCTTGGCGCGCTTGCATCTGCTCGACGCCGACGGCAAAGAGGCGGTCGGCCTCCGCGTCGCCCGAGCGGCTCCACACCTGCCACATCGCGTTCTCGGCGAACGCGCGGACGCGCGAATCGACGTCGCGGAGCGCCTGGACCAACGCGGGAATGTCCTCCATCACGCCCTTCTCCGCGAGCCAGCGGACCGCCCGCTGCCGGGCCTCGGCGTCGGCGGCGCCCGCGAGCGCCTGGAGCGCTTCCTCACGCGTGGGCTCAGCGGCGCGCGCCCAGGGCGCGGCCGGGGCCACGAGCAGGAGGACCAGCACGAGCGCGCGTGCGAGCGTCACGGCGTGTAGGCCTCGTTCGCGTCCGTGCGGGCGAGACCCGGCTCGGTCCCGCCGCCCACGACGTAGATCCGGTCGCCGACCGCGGCGGCGCCCGCGCCGTGGCGCGGGGTCCGCATCGGCTCCTTGCCGATCCAGCGGTTACCGGCGATCTCGTACATCTCGTTCGCGCTGAAGATCCGCAATGGCGCCTCGCCCCCCAAGGCGAAGACGCGGTCGGCGAGGGCCACGGCGGCGAGACCGCCGCGGGCGGTGGGGAGCGGCGTCCCGGTGGACCAGCCGTTCGTGGCGGGATCGTAGACCTCCACCGTCGCGTACTGCTTCCCCAGGAAGGACTCGCGCCCGCCGAGCGCCCAGAGGCGCCCCTGGAAGGCGACCGCGGCGAGATGATCGCGCGCCGTCGGCATCGCCGGCGCCTCCGTCCAGCGGTCGGTCTCCGGATCGTAGACCTCGTGGGCACCCGTGACCTGCCCGTTGCTGCCGCCGATGGCGTGGAGACGGCCGCCGAGCGCCACGACGGCGAGAGCGCCGCGCGGACTCCCGAGCGGCGCGCGCGTCGCCCAGGAGTTCCTCGCCTCGTCGTACTCGTACACCGTCGCGAGCGGCGTCCAGCGGAGAATGGCACGGCCCGAATAGCCGCCGGCGACGAAGAGGCGGCCGTTCACGACGGCCGCCCCGGGGTGGTGCGTCGGCGCGGGAAGCGGGGCTCGCGTCTCCCACCGGTCGGTCGCGGGGTCGTACACCTCGACCGTCCCGACAGCCTCGCCGTTGGCGCCGAAGCCCCCGATGACGAAGACTCGGCCGCCGAGCGCCGCCGCGGCGACTTCCTGGCGCGCCGTCGGCATCGGCGCCAGCGCGGTCCACGTCCCGGGGCTCCTGATGTCGAGCGGCGCCGACGTGTCGGTGGTCCGACCGACGCAACCCATTGTAGCGAGCGCCGCGAGCATGGTGAGAAGCGTAGGTGGCCCGAGAAAGGTGCGGTTTGGCTGCGTACGTCTAATCACGATTACGGGGTTCGTCATTCTTGTTTCACCAGCGCGAGGAATTCGCTCTCGTCGAGCATCGTTACCCCCAGGCGTCGTGCGTGGTCGGCCTTCTTGCCCCCCGCCTCGCCCACCACGACGTAGTCGGTCTTTTTCGAAACGGCGCCGGCCACGCGCCCGCCGAGTCGCTCGATCCGCTCGCGCGCGGCGTCGCGCGTGAGCGTCCTGAGCGTGCCCGTGAGGACGAAGGTCTTGCCGGCCAGGGGCTTCGGCCCGGCGGCCGCCTCCGGCTCGGCGGTGACGACGCCCACCTCCTTGAGCCTTTTGATCAGGGCGCTGTTGGTCGGATCGTCGAAGAAGGCCCGGACCGACCGCGCGATCGCCTCGCCGACGCCGTGCACCTCGGCCAGCTCGGCTTCCGGCGCCTGCGCGAGCCGCTCGAGACTGCCGAAGCGGGCGGCGAGGAGCTGCGCCACGCGCTCGCCCACGAGCCGGATACCGAGGGCGTTCAGCAAGCGCGCCAGCCCCCGCGTCCGCGACCCGTCGATGGCCCGCACCAGGTTCTCGGCGGACTTGTCGCCGAGGCGCTCGAGGTCGGCGAGTCGGTCGACGGTGAGAGTGTAAAGGTCGGAGAAGTCTTTCACCAGCCCCCGGTCGACGAGCTGCTCGATGACCTTCTCGCCGAGGTGCTCGATGTCCATCGCGCGGCGCGAGCCGAAATGACGCAGCCGCTCCTTGAGCTGGGCCGGGCAGCCGCTGTTCATGCACCGCCAGTACGCTTCGCCCTCGGGACGGAAGGCGACGCCGCCACACGCCGGGCAGCGCGTGGGAAATCTGAAGACCTCGGCGCCGGCGGGGCGCTTGGCGGTGACGACCTGGACGACGTAGGGGATCACGTCGCCGGCGCGCTCGATGAGGACCGTGTCGCCGACGCGGATGTCCTTCCGGCGGATCTCGTCCTCGTTGTGCAGGCTCACGTTGCGGATCACGACGCCGGCCAGCTCCACGGGCTGGAGCTTCGCGACGGGCGTGAGGATGCCGGTCTTGCCGACGCCGACCTCGATCGCCTCGATCACCGTGGTCGCCTGACGCGCGGCGAACTTGAACGCGATCGCCCAGCGCGGGTGGTGGGTGGTGGAGCCGAGGCGCCGCTGGTGCTCGAGCGCGTCGACCTTGACGACGACGCCGTCGGTGTCGTAGCCGAGGTCGTCGCGAAGGTGCTCGAGCCGCTCGCAATAGGCGATCACGGCGTCGAGCGTCTCGCAGCGCTCGACCTTCGGGTTCGTCTTGAAGCCGGCCGCGCGGAGCGCCTCGAGCGTCTCCCAGTGGGTGGCGAAGGCGAGCGCGTCGGCGCGGCTCAGATGGTAGATGAAAATATCGAGCGGGCGCCGTCCCGTGACGGCCGGGTCTTTCTGGCGGACGGCCCCCGCCGCGGCGTTCCGCGGGTTGGCGAAGGTCGTCTCGCCCGCCTCCTCGAGGGTTCGGTTCAGCTTGGCGAACGCCGCGCGCGGCATGAACACCTCGCCGCGCACCTCGAGCTCGTCGACCGCGGCGAGCGGGCCGCTCAGCACCATCGGAATGGATCGGATGGTCTTGAGATTCGGCGTGATGTCCTCCCCGACGCGCCCGTCGCCGCGGGTGGCGCCGCGCGCGAGGCGGCCACGCCGGTAGAGCAGGGCGACGCCGAGGCCGTCGATCTTCGGCTCGCACACGTACGTGAAGCGGGTCCCGGCCAGCGCCCGGCTGATCCGCGCCTCGAACTCCCGCAGGTCGTCCGCGGTGGTCGCGTTGTCGAGGGAGAGCATCGCAATCTGGTGCTCGACCGGCTTGAAGACGTCGGTGGGCACACCCGAGACGCGCTGGGTCGGACTGTCGCCGGTGATCAGGTCGGGGAAGCGCGCCTCGAGCTCGCGCAACTCCCGCGTGAGCCGGTCGTACTCGGCGTCGGCGATCTCGGGGCGCGCCTCGACGTAGTACAGGGAGTCGTGGTGGTGGATCTGCTCGCGCAGCGCGGCGATCCGCTTCGCCGCATCGGCCCGGGTCATGAAGGAGAGGATAGCAGAAGCCGCTTCGGCTCGTTCCTTGCCGCTCCCGGGCGGGTGCAGCTATACTCGACACGGCGAGCCGATGGCGAGGTTCTCCCCCCCGAATGCGGTGAGGTCGTCCACTCCCAAGACACGCTCGGCTCCGAAGGACGCGACCGCCTCCGTCCAGGACTACCTGGCCGCGATCTACGATCTCCAGTCGAGCGGGAAACCCGTCATCGGCGCGCGGCTCGCCAAGCACATGGCGATCTCGGCGCCGGCCGTGACCGAGGCGATCCAGCGGCTCTCCCGGGCCGGCTACGTCCGCGTCGGCCGCGGGAAGGAGCTCACGCTGACACCGCGGGGCCGCCAGATCGCCGAGGTGATGGCGCGCCGCCATCGGCTCCTCGAGCGCTGGCTCACCGACACGCTCGGTCTCAACTGGACGGACGCGCACGAGGAGGCGCACCGGCTCGAGCACGCGCTGTCGCCCCGGGTCGAGGACCGGCTGGCGGAGCTCCTCGGCATGCCGAGCACGTGCCCGCACGGCAACCCGATCCCTGGCATGGCGAAGCCGACCCGCGTCGAGCCGTTCCCGCTCGCCCAGGCCCGAGAAGGGGCGACGGTCGTCGTCGAGCGCATCACCGAGGAGGCGGAGGCGGACAAGAAGCTGCTCGAGCACCTCTGGAAGAACGACGTGCGCCCGGGCCGCCGGCTGAAGATCACCGAGGTGGCGCCGTGGGCAGGGACGATCACCGCGGCGAGAGACGGTCAGACGATCACGCTGGGGCTACCGGCGGCTGCGAAGATCTGGGTCTACCTGCCGAAGCCGTGAAAGTCACCTTCTGGCTGTTGGTTGCGATCGGCGCCGTCTACGTGCTCTACACGGGGGGCGTCGCGGCCTACTCCTACTTCCAGGTGAAGGCGATCGTCGAGGAGACGCTCGTCGAGCGCGCGAAGGTGGACCGCTACGAACGCGCCAACCGCGTCCAACAGGACATCCTCAGGAAGGCGTCGCAGAGCGGTGTCCCCCTCCACGAGCGCGACGTGTCGGTCGCCGAGGAGAACCGGACGCTGCGAGTCCAGATCCGCTGGTCGTACCCGATGTTCTTCTACAAGGGCGAAGCGGTCCTGTCGATGCCACTCTCCTACGACAAATCCTTCGAGATGGCCGCCGCCCGCTATCAATGAGCGATCGTCGCTCATGAATAATCCCGGCTAGCGCTTGGCTCGGGCTTCCGCGATCATTTTCTCGACGCGGGCGCGGTCTTCGCCGGGCGGTACCACGGCGACGAACTTCTCCCAGGAGCGGATTGCTCCCGCCGTGTCCTTCTTCGACTCGTAGAGCACCTGGCCGCGGTAGAGCAGGGCGGGCGGGTACTTGGGGTCGATGGCCAGTGCGCGCTCGAACGTCTCGAGCGCCGTGTCCGCGTGGCCGCCGAGCGCGACGATGAGGCCCAGATGGGTCAGCGCGTCCACGTTCTTCGGGTCGCGCTTGAGGACCGCCTGGTACGCGGCGATCGCCTCACCGTAGCGTCCGTCGGAGAGGCTCGCGCGCGCGGCCTGCAGCATGCCCTGGAGGACGGCGGGCGTGACGACTCGCGGGGCGCCGGGTGTGCCGCTTCCGTCGGCCCTGGCACCGGGTGGGGGCGCGAGCGGCCGCGACCCCGGCATCGGCGCGCCTGCCGACCGGTCGGGCTCGGCGTAGCGCACCACGCCGGCGCCGATCGCGATCCCGAACGCGAGGAGCAGGGTGGCGCCGGCCGCGAGCGCGGCCGGGTGGCGCC
Source organism: Candidatus Rokuibacteriota bacterium (assembly GCA_003220675.1). Lineage (GTDB taxonomy): Bacteria > Methylomirabilota > Methylomirabilia > Rokubacteriales > CSP1-6 > 20CM-2-70-11. Next base: position 13,012 of record QHTD01000031.1, read on the forward strand.
AGGCGGAGCGCGATTCCACCACGCGCGCCGGTGAGGGCGGCGGCGCGGGCGCCGCGGGGCCGAGGCGATCGAGTTCCGTGAGCGCGGCCGCGGCCTCGCTCTCGTAGCGGGCGCACAGCTCGGCATAGTCGTCGTCCCCGATGTGGCCGGCCTCGTGCTCGAAGCGGAGCTCGCGGAGCGCCCGCAGCGTCGCTTCCTTTCGCTCCTCGAGCTCGCCGCGTCGGTCCGGTGGGAATCTTAACAATGCCTGCGACCGGCCCCGCGCGCCGAGGAGCGGCCACAGCGTGAACGCGAGGGCCGGGAGGCCGAGGACCAGGGCCGCGACGAGGATCCCCGTCACGGCTCCGCCTCCGTCTCGCGCCGAATGCGCTCGCGCATCGCGGGGTCCACGCGCCGCGCCGCTTCCGTCGACGCGGGTCGTCGCGTCCACTTCCAGACGAGCACGCCCACGATCGCGAGGCCGAGCGCGACGGCGACGAGCGGCGCCAGCCAGACGAGGAGGGTGAATCCGCTGCGTCTCGGCGAGAGGAGGATCCACTCGCCGTAGCGGTCCACGAAGTACTGGACGACCTCGGTCGGGCTCTCGCCCGCCTCGAGCCGCTCGCGTACGATCGCGCGCATCTGGCGCGCCATCTCCGAGGGTGAGTCGGCCACGGAAAGGTTCTGGCAGACGACGCACCGGAGCCCTCCGGCGATCTCGTGGACCTCGGCCTCGGACACGGTGCGCGCCGGCGCCGGGGCGCCGCGCGCGGCGCCAATGAGGAGCACCGCGAGGAACAGCGTGGCGACGGGGGCGAGCCGAACCCTCATCCCGCCGGCTCCCCGAGCAGCGGCTCGACGCGGGTCCGGAGGACCTCGTCCGTGAGCGCGCCGACGTGCTTGGCGCGGATCCGCCCGCGCCGGTCGATGAAGAAGGTCTCCGGCACGCCGTAGGTGCCGAAATCCACGGAGACCTTGCCGGTCGGGTCGGGCGCGTTCGGGAAGCTCAGGGCGAAGTCCCGGATGAACTTCTGCGCCGCTTCGGCCTTGTCCTGGATGTCCACGCCCACCACGACGACGCCGCGGTCGCGGTACGCCCGCCAGCTCCGCTCGAGGACCGGCGCCTCCTCGTAGCACGCGGGGTAGCACCAGGAGGCCCAGAAATTGACGACGACGACCTTGCCGCGCTGGGCCTCCAGGGTGAGCGGGGCGCCGTCGAAGGTCGTGAGCGCGAAGCCGGGCGCGGGCCGGCCGACGAGCGGCGAGGGGATCTCGCGAGGATTCACGCGGAAGCCGTAGGCGAGCAGCGCCAGCACCGGCAGCGCGGAGAGGGGAATGAGCCAGCGCCACGCCCGGCGGCTCACGCGGCCTTCTTCTTCTCCGGCAGGATCGCGAGCACGGCCCCCGCGGTCAGGACGAGCCCGCCGATCCAGATCCAGCTCACGAGGCGGTTCACCTGGAACTTGACCGTCGCCTGCGAGCCGTCGCGCGCGAAGTCGCCCAGGACCAGGTAGATGTCTTCGCGGAGCCCGAGCCGGTAATCCACGTAGGCGATCGGCGAGGTCTCTTGGGGATAGAACTTCTTCGCGGGGCGCAGCACGCCGAGCCCGCGGCCGTTCGAGACCGTGAACGCGCCCGCGACCTTGAAGTGGTTTGACTCTTCGGAGGCCGTGAGGTCTTCGAAGCGGACGCGGTAGCCGGCGAGCTCCGCGTACTCGCCGCGCCGGAGCGTCGTCTCCGTCTGCACCGACCAGGCCTGCGAGCCGGTGACCCCGACCGCGATGATCAGGATGCCGAGGTGGACGCCGAAGCCGCCGTAGCGCCGGTTGTGGCGGCGCAGGAGCCCGCCCATCGCCGGCAGGAGCGGTTCGCCCAGGCGCACGCGCGCTCGCGAGGCGCGCGCGAAGTCCACCGTGATCGTGGAGGCGACGAAGACCGTGAGCGCGAGCACCAGCACCGCAATGGCCGACCGCACGCCGAGCGAGAAGAAGAACGCCGCCGCCGCGACGCCCACCAGCACGGGCCAGAGGAAGTTCCGCCGGAGATTGTCGAACGAGGCCCGCCGCCAGGCGATGAGCGGCCCCACGCCCATGAGGAAGATGAGCGCGAGAAAGAGGGGCACATTGACCTGGTTGAAGAAGGGCGCGCCGACCGAGACCTTCACGCCGCGCGCCGCCTCGGAAAGGAGGGGGAAGACCGTGCCGAAGAAGACGGTGAAAGTCGCCGCCACGAACAGCACGTTGTTGAGGAGGAAGGCGGACTCGCGCGACACGATCGAGTCGAGCTCGCCCTGCGCGTGGAGCGCGTCCCAGCGCACCGCGAGGAGGCCGAGGGCCGTGAGCAGCACGAGCGCGAGGAAGCTCAGGAAGAACGCGCCGATCGTGCCCTGCGTGAAGGCGTGCACGGAGGCGATGACCCCCGAGCGCGTCAGGAACGTGCCGAAGAGGGTCAGGCTGAAGGTGAGGATCACGAGCGAGATGTTCCAGAGCTTGAGCATTCGCCGCCGCTCCTGGATCATCACCGAGTGGAGGAACGCCGTGGCGGTGAGCCACGGCATGAACGCCGCGTTCTCCACCGGGTCCCACGCCCAGTAGCCGCCCCAGCCGAGGACGTGGTAGCTCCACCAGCCGCCGATCAGGAGCCCGAGCGAGAGGAAGTACCAGGCGATGATCGTCCAGCGGCGCGTCAGCGTGATCCACGCGTCGCCGACGCGCCCGGTGATCAGAGCCGCCATCGCGAAGGCAAAGGGGACGGTGAGGCCCGTGAAGCCCAGGTAGAGCGCGACGGGGTGCGTGATCATCCCCGTGTCCTCGAGCAACGGGTTGAGCCCGCGGCCGTCCGCCGGCACGGGTGCCTGCCGCGCGAACGGCGGCGCCGCCACCGTGATCACCAGGAGGAAGAAGGCGAGCACGCCCAGCATCACCGTGAGGACCCACGGGTAGAGCTCGCGCGCGCCCTCGCGGTGCCGGAGGATGACGATCAGCGTGTAGAGCCCGAGCATCCAGGTCCAGAGGATGATCGAGCCTTCGAGGGCTCCCCAGACTCCGGTGATCCGATAGTAGAACGGCGTGCCGAGGTTCGTGTTGGTCGCGACGTAGCGCACGGAGAAGTCGAACGTGAGGAAGGCGTAGGTGAGGAGCGCGAAGCACGCCGTGACGAGGACGAAGACGGCGAGCGCTGCGTGCTGGGCCGACAGGAGGAGCGCCGGCCGCCCGGTGCGCGCGCCGAGCGCGGCGGTCACGGCTCCCCACAGGGCGAGGACGAGCGCGACGATGGCCGCTCCGTACCCGAGCTCGGGGATCACCGGCCGTCCCCCTGGAGCGTCCGGATCAGCTCCTTGTAGCCGGCTTGGCTCGCGTCGTGCGGCGCCTTGTATTCCTCGGAGTGCTTGGCCAGGATGAGGCTGGCCCTGAAGTAGCCGTCGGCGCTCCAGGTGCCCTCGACGACGGCGCCGCGGCCCTCGCCGAAGAGGTCGGGCGGCGTCCCCTTGTGGCGGACCGGCACCGTCGCGGTGCCGTCACCGAGGGTGAAGTGGAGGGCGAGCGTGCGCGGCTCCCACGTCACCGAGCCGGGCAGGACCATTCCACCGAGCCGGTACGCCTTCCCCGCGACGGCGGAGGCGCGGAGCTCCGCGGGGGTGACGAAGTAGACGGCGGACTGCGTGACGCCCGCATAGATCATGTAGGCGAGCGCCGCGGCGATGACGGCGCCGCCGGTGATGAACTTCGTCTTTCTCATTGTTGTCGCGGGGGCGCGCCCGGTGGGTGGCCGGCCACAGGCGCGTTCAGCTCTCGCTCGCGGCGGACCAGGTGCCGCCAGTAACCCGTGAGGACGATCGCGGCGAGCGCGTAGGCGGCGAGCACGAAGCCCCAGTTGTCCCCCATCAGGCGCCGGCCTCCCCCTCGAGCCGGAGCAGGCGGACCCGCTTGGCGACGAAATAGAGATATAGGAGCGCGAACGCCGCGAAGTTGACGAGGAGCGCCCGGACGATGACCGGTGGCATGCTGCTCGGTCCCGGCTTCATGAGCGACGGCGGTTGGTGGAGCGTGCGCCACCAGAGGACCGAGAAGTGCACGAGCGGGATGTTGAGCGCGGCGACGACGCCGAGCACGGCCGCGTACCGCGCGGCGCGCTCGCCCTCGTCGATCATCCCGCGGAGCAGGAGATACCCGACGTACATGACGAAGAGGACCGCGACGCTCGTGAGGCGTGCGTCCCACGTCCACCACGTGCCCCACGTGGGCTTCCCCCAGATGGACCCGGTCGCGATCGTGAGGCCGGTGAAGAGCACGCCGACCTCCGCCGAGGCGTGCGCGAGACGGTCCGCCGCCTCCGCCCGCGTCGCGAGGTAGGCGATCGAGGCGACGAAGACGACCACGAAGGCGCAGTAGGCGACCCACACGCTGGGGACGTGCACGTACATGATGCGCTGGACGGTCCCCTGCGTCGCCTCGCGGGGGGCCACGGCGAAGGCCATGCCGAGGCCCGCGAGGAGCGCCAGCGCCGCAAGCCACCCGAGCACCCTGGTCATGACTCGAGCAGGAAATCGAAGGTGAGCAGGCCCGTGACGATGTAGATGACGTCGGCGGCCGCGAGGAGCCCGAGCCAGTGGCCGACGGCGCCGAGCGGCTCGCCGAGTAGCACCGCCTCCGTCGCCTTGACCGTGCCGAGCAGCACCGGCACCTGGACAGGGAGCAGGAGCACGGGAAAGAGCAGCTCCCGCGCGCGCACCTGAGCGGTCATCGCGGCGAAGAGCGTGCCGACCGCCGCGAGTCCCACCGTCCCCAGGATCATCACGAGGGCGAGCCCCGTGAGGGCGGGTGCCAGGTCCACGTTGAAGAAGACGGCGAAGAGCAGAAGGATCAGTCCCTCGACGACCAGCATCAGGGTGACGTTGGCGGCGAGCTTGCCGACGTAGATCGCCGATTTGTCCCCCGGGGCGAGGATGAGGCCCTCCCAGCAATCGTTCTCGCGCTCGAGGACGAACGTGCGCCCGAGACCCAGGAGCCCGGCGAGCACGAAGCCGAGCCAGAGGAGGCCCGGCAGCGCCGCGGCCAGGCGCTCGCGGTCGGGGCCCAGCGCGAACTGGAAGACGAAGAGGAGCAGGAGCGAGAAGAACGCGAGCGCGTTCAGTGTCTCCTTGGACCGCCGCTCCACGAGCAGGTCCTTCCAGACGACCGACCATGCGCGTCGCGCGAAGATCACGCGCCCTCCTCCGTGTGCAACCGGTAGAGCCGCGCGATCGCGTCCGGCCCGAGGGACGCGCGCGGGGTGTCCAGCACGATCGCGCCGCCGGACAGGATGGCGATTCGGTCGGCGACGGCAAGTTCTCGGCCGAAGCTGTGCGTGGCCATGACCATGGCGCCGCCGCGGGCCTTGAACGCCTCGAGATGCTCCTCGAGCCACTTTTTCGCGCGCTGATCGAGCCCGGCGAACGGCTCGTCGAGGAGGAGGACGCGGGGGCGCGCGAGGACGAAGCGCGCGAGCGAGAGCCGCCGCTTCATCCCCGCCGAGAAGGTGCGCACGCGCTCGCCCGCGAGCCGGTCGAGCTCGACGGCCGCGAGCGCGCCGGCGAGCTCCGCTGGGGCCGCGCGCAGGCCCGCGAGCGCCGTCCAGAATTTCAGATTCTCGAGCGCGGTGAGGTCCTCGTAGACGTGCGAGCCGTGGCCGATCAGCCCCACGTGCGGTCGCACGCGCTCCGGCTCCCGCGCGCAATCGTGGCCGGCGACCAGGACCGTCCCGCGCGTCGGGCGCATGAGCGTCGCGAGGATCTTGAGGAGCGTCGTTTTGCCGGCGCCGTTCGCGCCGAGGAGCGCGACGGCCTCGCCCGCGCGGACCTCGAGCGCGAGACCGTCGAGCACTCGGTGAGCACCGAAGGCTTTGCGGAGACCGGTCACGCGGACGAGCGGGTCGGCGGTCATGCTGAAACGCCTAATTCTCGCTTAGGGGGCAGGGATGGTCAAGGAAACGGCCGGAACTCCGCCCGCTCTTCCTGCACGAGGAACCTGAACACGAGGATCAGCACGGCCGCCATCTCCACCGCGCCGCCCGCGGCCCACATGACGACGCCGCCCCACGCCTGGTCCTCGAGCGCCGTCGTCCCCGGCGCCGCCGGCCCGAACGCGTAGGATGCATAGAGAACGGAGGGGCTCAGCGCGAGCAGGAGGCCGAGCGCGCTCCCCTGGAAGGCCGCGAGCACCAGGTACGCGATCCGCCAGCCTGGATGGAGCGCATCGCTCCCGCGCGGAGCCGGATCGATCACGGGCCACCAGAAGAGGACGGCGCTCAGGAGGAAGGTGACGTGCTGGACATCGTGCAGGAGCGGGTCGGCGAACGCGGCGTCGTACGCGGGCGGGAGGTGCCAGAGCCACATCGTGAGCGCGTAGACGAGCCACGCGATCGGCATCCGGGTCAGGAAGCGCCAGACCCTCCGGACGCGCGCGTCGGTGGCGAAGAGGGTGGCGGCACTCGCGCGCGCCCGCGCGGGCAGGCCCCACAACACCATCGGAAACGGGTCGGCGAGGAGGAGGGCCGGCGCGGCGACCATCGTGAGCAGCATGTGCTGCGCCATGTGGGCCGAGAACCGCCGGTGGGCGAGCGCGTCGAGCGGCGAGAGGAGCGCCAGCGCGATCGTGACGAGACCGCCGCACGCGAGCCCGAGGCGCGCGATCGCCGACCACTCGATCCTCGGCGACCGATGAGCCAGCCGCAGCCAACCAGCGCCGTAGAGGGCGGCGAGGGTGAGGAGCGGAAGCAGGACCTCGACCCTGAGGTGGAAGCCCACGACACCCGTCGCTAGAGGAGCGCCAGGAGAGCCGCGAGCACGTGATAGACGAGCTCGGCGCCGAGCACGAGCAGGTTCAGGACGACGAAGCCGGTGAGGATGCGCTCGAGCGTCAGCGTCCGCTCCTACGGGCCGAGCTGGAGCCCTGGGCCGAGCCCTCCCCAGTACTTGACGAGGTAGTAGATCGCCCAGACGGTGAGCGCCACGTAGACGACGAGGAGCCACGCGTTCACGTGGCCACGGCGCACGCCGAGCTTGTCGTCCCCGTACTCGCGGATCTCGTCCTCGGGACGGTCAGCCCTGGTCGCGCTCATCGAAGTCCTCCTCGATCGTCACCACGCGGTGCTTGACCTTCTCGGCGTCGCGCAGCGCCCCGCTCGCGGCGCCCCAGACGAAGGCGCAGAGCGCGGCGAGCCCCATCAGCACCGCGACGACGAACTGGCCGAGCGTCAGGTACTCGAGCATCGCCTCACTCCGAGATCCCCGGATAGACGCGCCGGCGGGCGGCGCCGGCCACGCTCGCCTCGAGTCGCGCGGGATCGAGCGCGGCGCGAGGGTGACCCGCCGGCCGCTCGTTCAGCGCCGCCTTCGCCGCGGCCGGCAGGTGGAGCTTGTCGCCCGTCAGCGGGTCCGCCCACGCGGAGAAGGCGAGAACGTAGTACGCGATCGCCCACCGTGCGTCGATGGAGAGCGAGTCCGCATACGACGGCATCGGAGTGCCGTCGAGCCCGGTCGTGATGGCGCGGAAGACGTCGGCGATGCTCGAGCCACCTTTGAACTGACCGCGGGTGAAATCCGTGGGTCGGCTCGGCAGCTCGTTGTCGTCGCTGAGCCGGGCGGCGGACGGGCCGTCGCCCTTGCCGGACTCGCCGTGACACTCCCAGCACTTGGCTCGGGTGTAGAGCTCCTTGCCGCGGGCCACGAGCTCGGGCGTCGCCTTCGGCGGGCTCGGCAGCGCGACGATCGTCTCCGCCGGCTCCTCCTCCCAGCGCTTGGAGAAGCTCTTGATGTACACGATCACGCCGAGACGCTCCTTCTCGGGTATCTCGTGCCACGTGGGCATCGCCGTCCAGCGCACGCCGCGTGTGACGGTGCGGAAGAGGTCACCGTCGGTCGGCAGCGACCCCGACGGCGTCGAGCGGAACTTGAACACCGCCGCGGTGAAGTCGCGCGGGCGGGGGAAGAGGAACGTCGCGGCGGGCCCGTTGCCGTCACCGCGGGCGCCGTGGCAGCCCTGGCAGTGGTCCGCGTACGCGTCCTTGCCGCGCTCGACCAGATCCTGGGTCCGGGGAATCGTCATCGCGGAGACCGTCACGCTCTGAGGCTCGAACCCCTCGCGCCACGCGCCGCGATTCATCCCGAGTTTTTGAAGATAGCGCACGAGGGCCACCGCCTCCTTCGTCGGCACCACGAGCACGAGCGCGGCGGCGGGGGTTGCACTCGCGGCCGCGAGCCTGGGCCCGCGCGCGCCCGCACCCCGCAGGTCGAGCACCGGCGTGCCGTCCAGCGGGAAGCCGTCGTCGGGCGGCGGGCGCACGAAGGTGAGGCCGGCGTCGTTCGGGAAGAGAAGGATCGGGCGGTTCGGGGCGAACGTGAAGTAGCGCCGGAGCTCCGGCGTCGGCACGAGCCGCGGCGATCCTCCCTCGACGCTGAGCGGGACCGCCAGACGATCGAAGAGCCAGGGGAACCTGGGCATGATCGATTCCGGCAGCGCCAGGCGCGGATCCCAGAAGTGCGCGTAGTGCCAGTCGTCGCTGTACTTTCCGCCGACGCGCGTGAGGTCGGGACCGATGCGGCGGGTCCCGAGGAGATGCGGGAGGTCGTAGGCATACTCGCCCGCCTCCGAGACCGGCCCCCAGCGAAAGTCCTCGCCGGCGACGGGTCTCACGTACTGGCTGTGGCAGTACCAGCAGCCTTCGCGGATGTAGACGGCCCGGCCGCGCCGCTCCGTCGCGGTGTAGTCGCTCGCGTCGTACCGGACCCACTTCAGGTCGCCGAGGTCGGTGCGGACGGCACGCGTCACCTGCCGCGTGCGCGATTCGGGGATGACTGACGGCAGGACGCCCTGGACGAACATCGCAAGCGTGACGAAGAGGAAGCCGGCGCCGACGGCGATCGACGCGACGGATCTCACCGTCCCTTCACCATCGTCAGCACGAGCAGGGAAACGCCGACGTCCATCGCGAGGCCGGTGAGCGTGCGGAGCCACCAGTACGGCCGCATCGCGTTGATCGAGTCGATCCACGCGACGCCCGCCATGAGCATGAACCCCTGCTGGAGGCCCTGCGCGGCCAGGACCAGCGACATGGACGCGATGCCGAGCGTGACGAGCCAGAACCCCCAGTTGCCGAGCCTGAAGCTCCAGAGCGGCGCGCCGCTCACGCGCGGCCAGACGTAGAGCGCGCCCGCCAGCGCCCAGAGGATGAACGTGCCGAAGACCGTGATGTGCGAGTGCGCAATGACGAAGTCGGTGAAGTGCGTGGGCTCCTGGAGCGACCGGAGCGCCTCGAGCGAGCCCTGGGTGCAGCCCACCAGGTAGAGGATCGCGCCCGTGATCAGGAATTTCGCCGGCAGGTTCGGGCCGACCTCGTGCCAGCGCCCGACCATCGTGCCGAAGAAGTTCTGGAGCACCGTCCACACCGGGACGATGAGCATCATCGAGGAGACGATCGCGATCGTCTCGGCCCAGTCGGCGATCGGCGAGTAGAGGTAGTGATGGAGGCCCACGAACGGGTAGAAGAACGCGAGCGACCAGAAGCCGATCAGCGAGAGCTTGTGGCTGTAGATCGGATTCCGCAGGCTCGCGGGCAGGAAATAGTAGATGAGCACGTAGCCGGCCGGCGTGATCCAGAGCCCCACGACGTAGTGGAGAAAGAGGCCGTGCCAGGCCGCATTGTTGATCCCGGGCACGTGGTCGGGGCCGAGAATCAGGAGGACCAGGTTCGCGTCGGTCCAGACCAGCGCCGCGATCAGGTACCAGAGCGAGACGTAGAGCGGCGCCTCGCGACGGCGGCCGATCGTCACCAGGCACTGCGCCGTGAAGGCGATGAGGACCAGAAAGAGCACCAGCACGTTGACGAGCGGCAGCTCCCCCGCCTCCCAGCCCCGGTTCCACCCGAGCGCCATGAGGACGACGGCCAGGAGGAGATTCGCGTTCCAGATCAGGAGGAGCGCGCGGCTCCACATGGCGCCCGCGAGCCGCACCCCGCAGAGCCGCGGGACGATGTAGTGGCAGAGGCCGATGAAGAGCGTCGAGAACGCGCCCCAGATCACGCCGTTGACGTGGAGCGGACGGAGGCGGCCGAAGGACAGCCAGGCGACGTCCGCGAGGAAGTCCGGGTCGTTGAACTTGGCCGAGATTAGCGCACCGAGCGTGGGGAAGACGAGGAGCCAGACGAAGCCCCACGCCAGCCACTTCCGGATCAGGTCGCGGTCGAGCCGATCGTCGTGCGGTGAGGACGCGGTCGCCAGAGGCGCCTACGCCCGCATCGCGCGCAGCCGGGCGATCCGCTCCTCGATGGGCGGGTGCGTCGAGAAGAGCCGCATCAGCACGTTCCTGCCGAGCGGGTTCACGATGAA
>QHTD01000032.1 GCA_003220675.1 Candidatus Rokuibacteriota bacterium
CTCGTCTTCTGCGACGTGTACACGGAGGAGGGCGAGCCGATCGAGGAGGCGCCGCGGTGGGTGCTCAAGCGGCAAGTCGAGCGCGCCGCGGCGCAGGGGTTCGTCGTCAAGACTGCCGCCGAGCTCGAGCTCTACTGTTTCACGGAGTCCTTCGAGGGCGCGCGCGCGAAGCGCTATCACAACCTGACGCCCGTCGCGAGCTACCTCGAGGACTATCACATCTTGCAGACGACGAAGGAGGAGCCGCTGATCCGCGCGATCCGGAACGGGATGGAAGGCGCCGACGTTCCGGTCGAGACGTCGAAGGGAGAGTGGGGGCGCGGCCAGGAGGAGATCAACCTCCGCTACGCCGAGGCGCTCGAGATGGCCGACCGCGCGGCTCTCTACAAGCACGGTGCGAAGGAGATCGCGCACCTGATGGGCTCGGCGGTCACCTTCATGGCGAAGTACGACATGGGTGCGGCGGGCTCCTCGTTCCATCTCCACTCGTCGCTCTGGGACAAGACCGGCCGGAGGGCCCTCTTCGCCGCCACCGGTTCCGGCGCCCCGCCACGGGGGGGCTCGCCGCTCTTCGGCCACTGGCTCGCGGGCCAGCTCGCGCTGGCGCGCGAGCTCGCGTACTTCTACGCGCCGAGCGTGAACTCCTACAAGCGCTACCAGTCCGGCTCCTTCGCACCGACGCGCATCGTCGCGGGGTGGGACAACCGCACGTGCGGCTTCCGGCTCTGCGGCGCGGGCCAGGCCCTCCGCGTCGAGAATCGGATCCCCGGCGCGGATGCGAACCCCTACCTCGCGTTCGCCGCGACGATCGCCGCGGGCCTCCACGGCCTCGCGAGCCGGCTCAAGGCGCCCAAGCTCTACGAGGGCAACGCGTACGAGGACGCGACGCTCCCCCAGGTGCCCAAGACGCTGCGCGAGGCGATCACCGAGCTCGAGCGCTCGAAGATCGCGCGCGCGGCCTTCGGCGAGCGCGTCGTCGAGCACTACCTGCACACCGCGCGGCTCGAGCAGCAAGCCTTCGACCAGGCGGTCACCGACTGGGAGCTCATGCGCAACTTCGAGCGGATCTGACGACGGCGATGAGATGGGGACGCCGGTGGGTACGCGCCAGGGGTCGACGGGACCCGTTCCCGCCAACCGGCGACGGACCCCGCGCGGCCAGGTGGAGCCCAGCCGCAACGGGGCAGCGGACGCGTGCCGCGTGGTCCCGCGATCCCTGGCGCGTGCCCGCCGGCGTCCTCGTTCTCGTCGCCGTCGTGGAGCGATAAATGGCCGGACGGCTCGCGGGCCGGGTTGCGTTCATCACCGGAAGCGGTATGGGGATCGGGCGGGAAGCCGCGGTGCTCTTCGCGGAGGAGGGCGCGGGCGTCGTCGTCGCCGACATCGACGCGAAGGCCGCGAAGGAGACGGTCGCGCTCGTCGAGCGGCGGGGCGGGCGCGCCCTCGCCACGACCGGTGACGTCGCGATCGAGACGGACGTCCGCCGCATGGTCGAGGACGGCGCCCGCCACTTCGGCCGGCTCGACGTCCTCTACAACAACGCGGGCGTGCTCTGGAAGGACCGCGACCGCTCGGTGCTGGAGACGGACGAGAAGTGGTGGGACCGCGTGATCGCCATCAACCTCAAGTCCGCCTTCTGGGTGACGAAGTACGGGATCCCCGAGCTCCAGCGTGCCGGCGGTGGCTCCGTGATCCTGATGGGCTCGGTCTCGGCGCTCGTCGGCTTCTCGCGCGCCCAGGACGCGTACACCGCCGCGAAGGGCGCGCTCATCTCGCTGACCAAGTCGCTGGCGATCCAGTTCGCGAAGGACCGGATCCGCTGCAACATCATTCACCCGGGGATCGTGGACACGCCGCTCCAGGCCCCGTACCTCACCGAGGCGCTCCGCAAGGAGTTCGAGACCGGGATCCCGCTCGGTCGGATCGCCCGCCCGCGCGAGATCGCGTCGGTGGCGCTCTTCCTGGCGAGCGACGACTCCTCGTTCATGACAGGCGCCGAGCTGATCGTCGACGGCGGCTTCACGGCCGGCTGACGAAACCACCGGAATGCCCACACCGTCCGACGCCGTGCGCTCCGCTCCCGGGCCACCGACCGCGCTCCCGGCCACGCGACCCTCCCGACACCAGCCCCGACTCCAGGCGCGACAAAAAACCGAGGTCGTGGTGGCGGCGACCGTCGCCGCGATCCTGCTCCTGCTCCTCGCCTTCGTCCTCTGGCCGGTCCTCCGGGTGCTGGCGACGAGCCTCGCGGGGCCGGCGGGGCTCACCCTCGCCAACTACGCGGAGTTCTTCAGCTCGTGGCGGCTCCTCCGGATCCTCGTCAACAGCCTCGTGGTGTCCACGGTCTCGACGGTCATCACGGTCGCCGTCGCGCTGGTCCTGGCGTATTCCGTGACCCGCACCGACATCCCGGGCAAGCGCTTCGTCTCGCTCATGAGCCTCCTGCCGCTGATCTCGCCGCCGTTCCTCGTGTCGCTCGCGTTCATCCTCCTGTTCGGCCGAAACGGTGTGATCACCCAGGCGCTCCACCTCGACTGGTCGATCTACGGCTTCACGGGCATCGTGGTCTCGCAGGTGTTCACGTTCCTGCCGCAGGCCTATATCCTCCTGGCCAACGTGCTCGGCAACATCGACGTGTCGCTCGAGGAGGCGGCCGAGAACCTGGGCGCCGGGCCGCTCACGACGCTCCGGCGCGTGACGCTGTCGCTCGCGCGGCCGGGGCTCGCGTCGGCCGCGCTGATCGTCTTCATCCTGTGCATGACGGACTTCGGAAACCCGATCCTCATCGGCGGCCGATACAACGTGCTCGCGACCGAGATCTACGCGCAGGTGATCGGGATGTCGAACTTCGCCGCGGGTACCACGATGTCGATCGTGCTGATCGTCCCGTGCCTCGTCGCCTATCTGGTCAACGCCTACTGGGTGGGGACCAAGTCGTACGTCACCGTCTCCGCGGGGGCGCGGACGGCGGTCCGGCCGACGCCCCCGGCCCTGCGCCGGCCGCTGTTCGTCCTGGCGGGCGGGGCCGCGCTCTTCATCGCGCTCATCTACGCGCTGATCCCCCTCGGCTCCGTCGTGCGGCTCTGGGGCAGCGACTGGTCCCTCTCGCTCCGCCACTACGCCTTCGCGTCGAGCGCGGAGGGCGCGTCGCCGATCTGGAACAGCGTGAAGCTCGCGGCCCTCTCCGGCGTCATCGGCACGGTCGTGGCGCTCGCTGCCGCATATGTCGTGGAGCGCAAGCGCCCGCCGGGCCGGCGCGCGATCGAAGCGCTGAGCCTCTTGCCCGCCGCGCTTCCCGGCACGGTCATCGGCGTCGGCTACATCCTCGCGTTCAACGTCCCGCCGCTCCTCCTGACCGGGACGGTCTGGATCCTCGTGACGAGCGTCGTGTTCTGGAAGTTCCCGGTCGCCGTGCTCGCCGGCATCAACGCGCTCAAGCAGATCGACCCCGCCATCGAGGAGGCGGCGGTGAGCCTGGGCGCCGGGAGCGTCCGGACCTTCGCACGCGTCGTGATGCCGCTCCTGACCGGGAGCGCGTTCTCGATCTTCGTCTACTTCTTCGTCAACGGGATGGTCACCGTCAGCGCCGTGATCTTCCTCATCTACCCGGGGTTCAACCTCGGGTCCGTGGCGATCCTCAACCAGGTCGAGAACGGGTACCCGGGGGTGGCGTGCGCGCTCGGCACGCTCATCCTCGCGATCGTCATCGGCTCCGTGTTGCTCCTCCGCGCCCTGGTCGGAGGAGACCGCGTCGCCGTCTTGAAGCTCTAGCCGAAAGGAGACCCGTCCATGCGCCCTTTGCTTCCGGTGGTGCTGGCCCTCGTCCTGCTCGTGCCCGCGACGCCCTGGCCGGCGCCGGCGGCCGAGGACAAGCTCGTCGTCTACACGGCCTACGAGGAGAACGAGCTGAAGACCTTCTGGGAGCAGTTCAAGAAGGACCTGCCGGACCTCGCCGGGAAGGCGTCGTACATCCGCGGCTCCACGGGGCCCACCATGGCGCGCGTCGAGGCCGAGAAGGCGAACCCGCAGGCGGACGTGATCTGGGGGGTCTTCAACGACTACCTGACGGGCGCGGCCACGAAGGGGCTGCTCGAGCCCTATGCGGCGCAGGAGTCGCAGGCGATCCCGGCGCGCTTCAAGCACCCGGAGAACATGTGGCAGGGCGTGACACTCCTGACGGTCGCGTTCGCCGTGAACCAGAAGAAAATGACCGAGCTCCGGCTGACGCCACCCCAGTCGTGGGCGGACCTCCTCGACCCGAAGTACAAGGGCCACATCGTCATGTCCAACCCGTCCACGTCGGGCACGGCGTACCTCCTGCTCGCGAGCCACGCGGCGCGGCTCGGCGAGGACAAGATGTGGCAGTACTACGAGGCGCTCGACAGGAACCTGTCCCAGGTCACGAAGTCCGGCGGCGCGCCGGGGCGCATGGCGGCGTCGGGCGAGACGCCGATCGGCGTCGCGCTCGCCTACGAGGTCGAGGTGGCCAAGAGGCAGGGGGCGCCGATCGACGTGATCTATCCGGCCGACGGCATCGCGTGGACGTTCGAGGGCAACGCGCTGGTGAAGGGTGCCAAGAATCCGCAGAACGCCAAGCGCTTCCTCGACTGGGCGGTGTCCAAGGCGGCGATGACCTCGTACGCCGCGTGGCGCGGCGCGGCGCTCACCCGGACGGACGTCTCCGTGAGCGGGCCGAAGATCTCCGAGATGAACCTGATCGCCATCGACTTCGTGAAGGCGGGCGATCCGGCCTACAAGGACCGGCTCGTGAAGCGCTGGCTCGAGAAGTTCTCCCGCTGACGTGCGCATCAGCCTCGACCGCCTGACGAAGCGCTTCGGCGCGTCGACCGCCGTGGACGGGCTCTCCCTGGAGATCGGCCAGGGGGAGCTCGTCTCCCTCGTCGGCGGCTCGGGCTGCGGCAAGACGACGACGCTCCGCGTGATCGCCGGCTTCGAGCGACCCGACGCGGGCGAGATCCGCTTCGACGGCCGCGTCGTCAACGACGTGCCGCCACGCAAGCGCGGCGTCGGCATCGTCTTCCAGTCGTACGCGCTCTTCCCGACCATGACCGTCGCCGAGAACATCGCCTTCGGCCTGCGGGTGGCCCGATGGCCGGCCGCCAGAACCTACGAGCGCGTCGCCGAGATGGTCGCGCTGACGCGCCTCGGCGGCCTCGAGGGCCGGTACGCGAACGAGCTCTCGGGCGGCCAGCAGCAGCGCGTCGCGCTCGCGCGGGCGCTCGCCCGCCGGCCGGAAATCCTCCTGCTCGATGAGCCGCTGTCGGCGCTCGACGCGAAGATCCGCCTTCGACTTCGCGGCGAGATCCGCAAGATCCAGCAGGACCTCGGGATCACGACGGTCTACGTCACCCACGACCAGGAGGAGGCGCTCTCGATCGCCGACCGCATCGCGGTGATGCGGAACGGCCGGATCGAGCAGGTCGGGCGCCCGGTCGAGGTCTACGCGCGGCCCCGCACCGACTTCGTCGCCGACTTCATCGGCATTTCGAACCTCCTCAGCTGTTCGATCGTCTCGGCCCGGGCCGGCGTCGTGGACTGGGAAGGCGAGCGCTTGCGGATCGCCCTGGACGGCGGCGCTGACGGCGACCGGGTCGTCCTGTCGCTCCGCCCCGAGAAGCTCGGCGTCGTCGCCGAGCGCGCGCCGGACGACGGGCGCAACCGACTTCACGGCGTGCTCGAGGTCGCCACGTTCCTCGGGCCCTTCGTGCGGCTCGAGGTGACAGTCCACGGCCGACCGCTGTGGGTGGACGTGCCCCACGCCACGGGCGTTCTCCTCGAGCGCCGGAAGCCGGTCACGCTGGCCTTCGCGCCCGACGACTGCGTCGTGATCGCCGCGACGGGAAGCTCCGCCGATTAGCGCCGCCCGCGTCGTCATCGTCGGCGGTGGCGTCGCCGGCGTCTCCATCGCCTACCACCTGGCGCAGGCAGGCTGCCGCGACGTGGTCGTCCTCGAGCGCGGCGAGCTCACGGGCGGCTCCACGTTCCACGCGGCCGGTCTCGTCGGCCAGCTCCGCTCCTCGGTCGAGCTCACGCGGATCAACATGGCGAGCGTCGAGCTGTACCGACGGCTCCTCGAGGAGACGGGGCGCGATCCCGGCTGGAAGGGCGTGGGCAGCCTGCGCGTGGCGTCCTCGCCCGCGCGGCTCGCCGAGATGGCGGACCGCGAGCGTTGGGCACGCCGCTTCGGGCTCCATCTGGAGCTCGTCGGCGCCCGCGAGGCGCGGGAGAGGTTTCCGCTCATGACCGACGCGTCGCTCGAGGGCGCGCTCTGGCTCCCGAGCGACGGCCACGTCGATCCGGCCGGGCTCGCGAACGCCCTGGCCGACGGCGCGAAGGGGCGCGGCGTGAAGTTTCTGACGGGCGCGCGCGTCGTGGCGATCACGGTCAAGGGCGGCCGGGTCGCCGGGGTCGTCGCGGAGAGTGGGCCGATCGCGTGCGAGGTGGTCGTGAACGCCGCGGGCATCTGGGCCGCGGAGGTGGGCCGCATGGTGGGGCTCGGCATCCCGGTGGTCCCGATGGCGCACCAGTACCTCGTCACCGCACCGATCGACGGCGTCCGGCGCGACTTCCCGGTGATGCGCGATCCCGACCGGCTCGTCTATTTCCGCGAGGAGGTGGGCGGCCTCGTCGTCGGCGGCTTCGAGCGCCGACCCGAGGCGTGGGGGCTCGACGGGATCCCGGGTGACTTCACGCACCGCCTGCTCCCGCCCGACTGGGAGCGCTTCGCGCCGCTCATGGAGGGTGCGATCGCGCGGGTCCCGGCGCTCGCGGGCGCCACCGCGATCCGGCTCGTCAACGGCCCCGAGGCGTACACTCCCGACGGTGAGTTCATCCTGGGCGAGGCGCCGAAGGTCGGCGGCTTCTTCGTTGCCGCCGGGTTCTGCGCCCACGGGATCGCCGGTGCCGGCGGGGTGGGGAAGGTGATGGCGGCGTGGATCCTCGACGGCCGTCCGCCCATGGATCTTCGCCGGATGGACGTCCGCCGCTTCGGCCCCGACGGCCGTGAGCCGCCGCGCGCCGCGGCCGACGCGATCCGCGTGTACGCGACGTACTACGACATCCGCGAGGTGACGGTCCGATGAGACTCGAGACACTCGCCGTTCATGCCGGGCGCCGTGTGGATCCGACCACGGGCGCCGTGACTCCCGCCATTCATCCGTCGACTACGTTCGAGCGCGAGCCCGACGGCTCCTACCCGCGGGGCTTCCTCTACGCGCGCAACGCGAACCCGAACCGAAACGCGCTCGAGGAATGTCTCGCCGCGCTCGAGGGAGGCGAGGCGGCCGCCGCGTTCGCGTCGGCCTCTGCCGCGACGTCGGCGGTGTTCCTCGCACTCCAGCCCGGCGACCACGTGGTCGCGCCGACCGATGCCTACCACGGCACCTCCCGCCTCCTCCGCGAGACCTTCAGCCGGTGGGGGCTCGAGGCGACCTTCGTCGACATGACCGACGTCGCCGCCGTGCGCCGGGCGATCACGCCGAGCACACGGCTCGTCTGGGTGGAGACGCCGTCGAACCCGCTGTGGAAGGTCACCGACATCGCGGCGATCGGCGCGCTCGCCCGCGCCGCGAGCGCGCGCTACGTCTGCGACAACACGACGGCGACGCCCGTGCTCCAGTCGCCGTTCCGCCTCGGCGCCGACCTGATCGTGCACGCCACGACGAAATTCCTGGGCGGCCACGGCGACGTCATCGGCGGGGCCGTGGTCACGAAGACGCGCGATCCCTTCTTCGAGAAGGTCCGCGCGATCCAGGCCTCGGGCGGCGCGGTGCCGTCGCCCTTCGACTGCTGGCTCGTGCTCCGCGGCATTCGCACGCTGCCCTCCCGGATGCGCGCCCACTCCGAGAACGCGCTCCGTGTTGCGACCTTCCTGGCGGGGCACGCGCGCGTGGAGGCCGTTCACTACCCCGGGTTGCCTTCTCACCCGGGGCATGACATCGCTCGCCGCCAGATGGCGCAGTTCGGTGGGATGGTGTCGGTGCAGGTGAAGGGCGACCGCGACCGCGCGCTGGCCGTGGCGGCCAAAGGGCGTGTCTTCACGCGGGCGACGAGCTTCGGCGGAACCGAGAGCCTCGTCGAGCATCGCGCCTCGATCGAGGGGCCCGGGACGCACACACCCGAGAACCTGCTGCGCCTCAGCATCGGACTCGAGAACGCCGACGACCTGATCGAGGACCTCGATCAGGCGCTCGCGTGAGGGAGGGCACGCCGATGAAGCTCCACGGACGCGCGGCGCTGGTCACGGGGGCCGCCCGCGGCATCGGGCTGGCGATCGCGAGCCGCTTCGTCGCCGAGGGCGCGCGCGTCGCCCTGGTCGACATCGACGAGAGCGTCGAGGGCGCCGCGAAGCGGCTCGGCGAGGGGGCGCTCGGGCTCGTCGCCGACGTGACGGCCACGGCGGACGTCGAGCGCGCGGTGACGACCGTGCACGCGCGCTGGGGGAGGCTCGACGTCGTCGTGAACAACGCCGGGATCACGGGCGGCTCGAAGCTCACGTGGGAGGTCACCGACGCGGAGTGGCAGCGCGTCCTCGCGGTGGATCTCACGAGCGTCTTCCTCGTCTCGCGCGCCGCGGTGAGGGTCATGCTCGGGCAGGGCAGCGGCAGGATCATCAACATCGCGTCGGTCGCGGGCAAGGAAGGCAACGCGACGCTCGTGCCCTACTCGACCGCCAAGGCCGGCGTCATCGGATTCACCAAGGGCCTCGCCAAAGAAGTGGCCACCCGCGGGATCCTCGTGAACGCCGTCGCGCCCGCGATGATCGGCACCGATATGGTCCGCCAGATGTCTCAGGAGACCGTGGACATGCTGCTCGCGAAGGTCCCCATGGGGCGCGTCGGGCGGCCCGAGGAGGTCGCCGCGCTCGTGACCTGGCTCGCCTCCGACGAGTGCTCCTTCTCGACGGGCGCGGTCTACGACCTCTCGGGCGGCCGCGCGACGTACTGACGGCTCGCGTACTGCAGCAACGTGACCTTGGAATACGACTCGGTGATCTCGCCGTTCTGTGCCATCCGGAGCGCCTCCGCGAACGACACGATCCGGCGTTCGAGGAACTCGTCGTGGTCGGCGGGCAGCGGGTCCGCCGTGAGGCCGTACGCCGCGTAGCAGTACGCCTCCTCGTCGAGGTACGCGTTCGCGGGGTAGAAGCGCGTCAGGAGCTCGAACCGCTCGGCCCGGTAGCCGCCTTCCTCGCGGAGTTCGCGCTGGGCAGCCGCGACGGGATCCTCCCCGGGCAGCGCGCCCCCGCCCGGGAGCTCCCACGACATCGTGTCGAAGAGGTGGCGGTATTGACCGACGAGAAGAACGCGGGATTCGTCGATGAACGGCAGGATGGCGACGCCGACACCGGCGTGAAGGACTGGATAGACGACTTCCTGGCCGTCGGGCAGGCGCCAGGCGTCCTCGCGGAGCGTGAGCTTGCCGCGCGTATAGCGCGCAGCGGAGCCGAGGCGCGTCCAGCCGGAGGCCATCGGGTCGGTATGGTATCGTAAGGGGCGCGATGGGGCGAGAACGCCGCACCGACCCGCTCCTCCGGAAACTCCTCGAGGCGGTCGAGGCCTCGCTCGCCGCGGCGGAGGCCGCGCGTGACGCCGTCCAGGAGATCCTCCGTCGCGGCGCCGACACCGGCATCTTCTTCGCAGGCAAGGGGAGCCGCGGCACGGTCTCGTCGGAGCTCACGGCGCAGGACAGGGAGTTCCTCCGCGCCGTCTCCATCAAGCCGGACCGCTGAGCCCCGATGCGGGTCGTGTTGATTCTCTTCTGGCTGGCGGCGGTCCTCGCGCTCCTGGCCCCCGTGCTCCGCCGGCTCACGCAGCGGCCGCTCGGCGCGCGCGCCGCGCTCCCCGACGAGCTCGTGAAGGACCCGGTCTGCAACACCTACGTCGTGAAATCGCGCGCGCTCAGCCGGGTGGACGGCGGCGAGGTCCGCTACTTCTGCAGCGCCGAGTGCGCCCGCCGCGCCGCCAGCGGCTGATCTCCGTCGCTTGACCGCGCCCTCGCTCCACCCCGACCCCTGGCGTGATGTCGACGCGCAGCCCGACCCTGTCCAGCTCGCCACGTCGCTCGAGCTGCGGGCGCGCACCGCGAGCCACGCGCGTCTCCGGCGCCGGTTCCTGCGCTTCGTTCCCATCCGCCCCGGGGACGTGGTCCTCGAGGTGGGCTGCGGCACGGGCGCTGTCACCCGTGACCTCGCCGCGCTGGTGGGCCGGCGCGGGAGCGTCGTCGGGGTCGACCCGAGCCGCGTGATCCTCGGCGAAGCGCGCAAGCTCTCCCGAAGCGTCGGCGGCGGCAGGATCACGCTACGTCAGGCCGACGGCGCCCATCTGCCGTTCGCTGACGGCCGCTTCGACGTGGCGCTCGCGATCACCGTGATCCTGCACGTCGCCGACCCGCTGCGCGTCGTGCGCGAGATGGCGCGTGTGGTGCGGCGCGGCGGCGGTGTCGGGCTGCAGGACCAGGACTTCGGGCTCGTGGCCGTCACCCATCCGGATCGCGCGCTGACCGAGCTGATCCTGAAGGAGGTGGCCTCCCGCATCTACGCGGAGCCCTACAGCGGCCGGCGCCTGCCCGGCTTGCTCCGTGACGCGGGGCTCGAGCGCGTGCGGCTCCTCACCGACGTCTACCAGGACACCACGCTCGAGCCGTGGACCAAGACCTTCCTCGAGCGTCGTGCCGAGCACGCCGTGAAGTTCGGCATCGTGGACGCGTCGACGGCGCAGCGCTGGCTCGACGGCTTCACGGGGCTCGTCGCCCGGGGCGCGTTCGTGCTGACGATGAACTACTACGGCGCGGTGGGCGTCACGCCGTGAGGGCCCGGCACGCCGTCGCCGGCGTCCTCGCCCTCGGCGCCCTCGCGCTCGGTACCTGCCCCGCACGGCCGGCGCCGCCCTTCGACGGCGCCGCGGCCCTGCGCCACGTCGAGCGGGTCGTGGCGCTCGGCCCGCGCCCGGCCGGCTCGCCGGCGTCCGCACGGACGCGCGCGTACATCCTGGCCGAGCTGCGCGCCGCCTCGATCACCGCCCGGGTCGAGCCCTTCGAGACGGACACGCCACACGGGCGTCTCACGATGGCCAACGTCGTCGCCGTGCTGCCGGGGCGCCGGCCCGACGTGATCCTGATCGGCGGCCACTACGACACGAAGTGGTTCCGTGACATCCAGTTCGTCGGCGCCAACGATGGCGGCTCGAGCACGGCGCTCCTGATCGAGCTCGCGCGAGCGCTGGCGACGCGGCCCCGCGAATTCGCCTACTGGATCGTGTGGTTCGACGGCGAGGAGGCGCGCGAGTCGTGGACCGCGACCGACAGCCTTTACGGCTCCCGCCGGATGGCGCAGGAGCTCGCGCGCAACGGGAAGCTCCCCCGCGCGGTGCTCGTCGCCGACATGATCGGCGACCGCGACCTCGGCATCCGCCGCGACGCGTACTCGACCGACTGGCTCACGGACATTGTCTGGACGGCCGCGGCGCGGCGGGGCTTCGGGGCGCACTTTCTCCCCGACGTGCTGGCGGTCGAGGACGACCACGCGCCATTCCTGCGCGCGGGCGTGCCGGGGGCGCTTCTGATCGACTTCGACTTTCCGCCCTGGCACACCGCCGAGGACACGCTCGACAAGGTCTCCGCGCGGAGCCTCGAGATCGTCGGCAGCGTTCTCCTCGAGGCGCTGCCCGCGATCGAGGAACGGCTCGCGCGTCCACCGGGCGGGACCCGCCCGTGACGGGCGTCCGGGTATAATTCCACTATGCCGCGCGTGCGCGAGATCGACGATCCCGGCGACGAGCCGACCCTCAAGGAGACCTTCGCCAAAGAGCTCGAGACGTTCGGCTTCGTGCTCAACACGACGAAGATCCAGGCTCACACGCCCGGGATCATGAAGGCCGCCAAGCAGCTCTCCGCGGCCGTCGACCGATCCGGCCTCCTCCCGAAGGACCTCCTCGCGCTCGTCTACCTGCGCGTCGCGCTGATCAACGGGTGCCCCTTCTGAATTGACATCAACGCATCCCGGGGGATGCAGGCCGGCGCCTCGCAGGAGAAGATCGCTCAG
>QHTD01000352.1 GCA_003220675.1 Candidatus Rokuibacteriota bacterium
AGATGGTCGCGATCGCGGGCCTGATCGACCGCGCGCTCTCGACGCTCGGCGCGGCCTCCGTGGAGGCCTCGGTCCGCGACCAGGTCCAGGAGCTGACGAATCGCTTTCCGCTCTACACGGAGCGGCGCGTTTGAGAGGGGGGCTCGGCTTGTGAAATGCCCATTTTGCGGTCACACGGAGGATCGGGTCGTCGACTCGCGGGTCGGGCGCGAGGGCGAGTTCATCCGGCGCCG
>QHTD01000353.1 GCA_003220675.1 Candidatus Rokuibacteriota bacterium
TGCGTCGGTGTACCGGAAGTTCAAGGACGTCGGCCAGTTCGTCGACGAGGTGCGGGGCCTCCAGCGCGACGACAAGGCCAAGGCGGCCACCGCCGCCAAGCCCAAGGCGGTCGCCAAGGCCAAATAGCTGGTCGATCCTGCCGGCCGCCGGCTAGGGCTTGCCGCCCCAGGAGTCCCCAAGCGACCGGAGAGGAAGCTCGGTGCCTTCGCCAGAGATCCGGTCGACCAGATAGGGGTACGCCTGCTCCGATCGGACATTCAGGACGTTGACGTAACGGTTGTCCGGAGACCAGAGAGGCGCTCCCCAGTACCCCATGCCCCAGAACGAGAAAAGACCGCGCGCGTTGGAGAGGAGGAGCGCCGTCTCGTGTGGCGCATCGGCCTGAACGATCACATAGTCTCCGGCTCTCTTCGATCCGCGATCGCCCGGCGTCTGGAACGCTACGAAGCGGCCGTCAGGGGACCACGTCGGACTGAAGCCTCGGCCCAGGTCTTCCTCTGAGCGCGTAGCGCTGTCCAGGATGATGATGTGACCTCTATCATCCATGTACACGAGCCGGCGATGATCTGGCGCCCAGGCCTGGCTCGTGATCGCGGGTCCCCCGATGCCGCTACCGTACACTCTTCGGCCGATCGCTGAAATCAGCGTGACAAGGCGGCCCGAGTCGACCTCGAGGAGGAGCAAGCTCTGTGGCGCGAGCGGGTCGCCTGGCCGCGGAGTTGGACGAGTCGGTGCCTCGTCCTTCAGCGTCCCGAAGAATAGGATCCGTTTGTTGTCGTGAGACCACGCGACTGGGGAGGCCCCGGTCTGCGCGCCCTTGATCGGCAAGCGTGGCGGGGAGAGCTCGACGAGAGATCTGAGCGCAGAGCCGTCGATCGTCATGCTGTAGATCGCCGTGCGAGAGCGCCCGCCCTCCTCGTGGGTTTTCACAAAGGCGAGGCGAGTGCCATCGGGTGAGACGATCGGACCCCCGATCTCGATGTCCTCGGGCCCGGCTCGAAAGACAATGTTTTCTCGTCCACCGACCTTGACCACGATGATGTCGACGCGGACCGGGATGACATCCTTGCGTGTGCCGTCATTGAACGCCGTCACCCACTGCTTGGCCCGCATCGTTTCCGCCCAGCGCTCTCTCAGTGCCCCGCTTCCCATCGCCGGCGCGTGCCTTACGCCAAGGATAGTCCCGGCGCAAAGAAGAAGGGCGAAAACCACGGCGCCCTGGCGCATCTCACTCTCCCCGAAGCGCCGGCGAGGGGACCCAAACAAACGGGATCGCCGGGGTCGGACCGCCCAGGCCGCCAAAGGGTGGAGCGAAGACTCCCGGGACGTGCGGGTTGCCGCCGGCGGCCGAAACCACCGTGTTCACGAAGTAGTTGCTGTTGTGATGGTACCAGCGGTACGGCACTCCCGAGTTGGTGCTTTCGTAAGCCGCGATACTCTGCTTCAAGGCGGCGCCGCTCACTCGGATCGTGGGGCCCCAGATGACAGCATCGGTTTGGAGTGCGCTTGCTGTATCTGGCAGAAGTCCTTCTCCCCCGATCCTCCCACGATACACCGCGATGTTCCCCGATCTGTCGGGCCCCATCTCGTACACAACATCACCGGCGTCGATCACCTTGTGAGAAGCAATGTTCATCGTTTCACGCGCACCGACTCGGACGGTCGTGTCCCCGGTGTCGTCAGTCTCAGCAACGACGGAGGCCTCCGGCTCGTATGCCGCATACGCGGCGGCGCTGACAACGGCGCCGGTGACGGCTCCAAACGCGATCCCCTGGAGCACATCTCCCCCGAAAATGCCGGCGCTGATGCCGCCAAAGGCGCCGCCCAGGATGGTGCCCGATCCGACGGCTCCTTGCCAACCGCCCCCCAAAGCTCCTGCCAGTGGCGGCCCGACGGCGCCTCCAATTCCCCCGAACGCCGCGCCGAGGACGATGCTCGTTGTCGGGTCGCCTCCGTTCAACCCATAGCTGACGGCGCCGCCGGCGGCGCCCCCGATCATGCCTGCGGCGACGGGTCCCACGTGAGGCGTGAGAACGATGGCAACGGCAACGCCGACGACGATGGGCGCGAGGACCCTGAAGACTTCCCAACCGTACTTCCTGTGGAACTCGAAGATCCTCTTGAACAGCCTCCCGAGGAAGCCGAAAAAGTACCCGCTCGGATCGATGAGGTTGACGGGGTTGTTGAGGACGTAGCTGTAGCGGTTGAGCGACTGCGGGTTGGCAGGCGTAGGAACAAAGGGGTCGGCGCTAATGAACCGGGCGAGGCCTGCATCGTAGTACCGGCCGCCGTAATAGTAGAAGCCAGTCTCAGGATCGAGCTCTTTGCCCGTAAAGCCGTGCGTCGGGTCGGCGTTGCCCTCCGAGCGCGACACCTGGCCCCAGGGGTCGTATTCCACGAGCTGCACGCGTGTGCCCGACTCATCGGTGACGACGTTGACTCCGCCGAGATGGTCGTTGTGATAGAAGAGGACAGCGCCGGTCGACTTCTTCGCGACCCCACCGAGGTACTTCGTGACGACGCCGGCGGGATCGATCTCGTACCCCGCGAAGGGATAGCGTGCGACTCCGGCTGACGTTTCCTTCCGGACACGGACACCCGCAGCGTCATACGCGAACGTCGCGCTGTTCCCGCCCTGGATCGTCACGGCGGTGAGGCGGTGGTCGGCGTCCCACGACAACGCGCGGCCGGCGCCGTTGAGCATGCTGCCGTTGGCGTTGTAGGAGTAGATCGACCCGTCCGTACGGTCGGTCACCGCCGAGGGGTGGAGCGGATCGGAGTACGCGGAGAGCATGCCCGCCTTCTCCAGAAGGTTCCCGACCGGGTCATACCCGTAGTTCTGCGTGACCCACGCCAGGCCGGTCCCGAACGCGCCAGTCGCCGAGGTGAGGCGGTTGAGGGCGTCGTAGGTGAAGATCCGGCTG
>QHTD01000033.1 GCA_003220675.1 Candidatus Rokuibacteriota bacterium
GACGTGCCAGTACCGGACGTGCCCGCTCCAGACCAGCGCCGTGATGGTGAACGCCTGGAGGGCGAGGGCCGACTGGGTCGCGAGGATCAGCCGGCGCTTCGGCAGCCGGTCCGCGATTGCGCCGGCGACCACCGAGAAGAGCAGGACCGGCGCGAACTGAAGCGTGCCGATGAGCCCGAGCTTGAGCGGTGAGCCGCTGAGCTGCAGCACGAGCCACGACTGGGCCACCGACTGCATCCACGTGCCGATCAGCGACACGAGCTGGCCGGTCCAGAAGACTCGGAAGTCGCGGTGGTTGAGCGCGCGCAGCGCCTCGGGAAAGGGCATCGCGTGATTTCCAGCTTGCGCGGTCCCGGCCGCGAAGGCAAGATGAGCGCTCAGCATGATCGCGCCCGCCGAGCTCGCCCGGCTGATCCAATCCTCGACGCCCCACGCCCTGCTCGACCTGCGCGAGAAGGCGGCCTTCGAGCGGGGTCACATCTATCGCGCCACGTCCCTCCCGCGGCGGCTCCTGGAGTTTCGACTGCCGACGCTCGTCCCCGCGCGCGCGACGCCCCTCGTCGTCTGCGACGAGGACGGACGGCTCGCCGCGCTGGCGCTGCCCACGCTCGGTGAGATGGGCTACACCGACGTGCGGGTCCTCGCCGGCGGCCTCACCGCCTGGCGCGCGGAAGGGCGTCCGCTCGTCGAGGGCATCAACGTGGCGAGCAAAGTCTTCGGCGAGCGCGCCCTGCACGAGTGCAAGACGCCGCAGCTCGCGCCCCACGAGCTCCGGGAGCGGATCGAGCGTGGCGACGACCTGGTCATCGTCGACACGCGGACGCCCGAGGAGTATGCGCGGGGCTCTCTCCCCGGCTCCTGGAGCGTCCCGGGCGGCGAGCTGGTCCTCCGCATCGCCGAGCTGGTCAGGCACCCCGAGACGACGATCGTCGTTCACTGCGGCGGCCGCACGCGCTCCTACATCGGCGCCGAGTCGCTCCGGCGCATGCAGCTGCCCAACCCCGTGCTGGCACTCGAGAACGGGACGATGGGCTGGGAGCTCGCGGGGCTCACGCTCGAGCGCGGCGCGGCGCGCTGGGCGCCGGCGCCGTCCGCCCGGAGCCGCGCGGTCGCCACGCTGACGGCGAAGCGCGTCGCGGCCGAGGATGGTCTGGCCTTCATCTCGCCCGATGATCTCGCCATGCGCCTCGCCCGGCGCGAGCGCGAGCGCAACCTCTACGTCCTCGACGTGCGGACGGCCGACGAATACGCCGCGAGCCACGTCGCCGGCGCCGTCTGGGCACCCGGGGGCCAGGCGGTGCAGGCGACCGACGAGTACGTTGCGGTCCGCGCCGCGTCGATCGTCCTCGTCTGCGACGGCTTCGCGCGCTCCGTGATGACCGCCTCGTGGCTCCGCCGCATGGGGTTCCCCGACGTCGCCGTGCTCGCCGGCGGCCTGCCCGCATGGACCGCCGCCGGCGGCGCCGTCGAGAGGGAGCACCCGACCGTCGTCCCCTTCGGCTGGGAAGCCGCGCGCCAGCGCGTCGCGCGCGTCGCGCCCGGCGATCTCGGCACGGGACTGATCCTCAGCGTCGACCAGAGCGACGCGTACGCGCGCGGCCACGTGCCGGGTGCCCGCTGGCTCTGTCGCAGCCGGCTCGAGTGGACGGTCGGGACGCTCGCGCCGGAGCGGCAGGCGCCGATCGTCGTCACCTGCGCCGACGGCGTCGCCTCGACCCTCGCCGCGGCGACCCTGACCCGCCTCGGGTATACCGCCGTGAGCGTCCTCGAGGGCGGCACGCGCGCGTGGGCCGACGCGGGGCTCGCCGTCGAGGACGGCCGGACGCGGCTCGCCGACGAGCCCGACGACGTCGTGCTCAAGCCCTACGAGCGGGGACGCGAGGCGATGGAGCGCTACTTGCGGTGGGAGGCGGACCTCGACCAGGACGGACGCAGTCGGAGCCGGCTCCTGTGAAGATGGAGCCAGAGGAGGAGCCATGGCGACGGCGACCTACACGCTCGGGGACTTCATCGCCGACCTGGACCGCATCACGCGCGACGAGACCTCCCCGCACGTCATCACCGAGCGCGTCGCGCCGCTCCTGGCGAAGCTCGTGAAGAACCCCGGCGTCGTGCCCGGCGAATTCCGCCGGCGCCCTCAGGGCCAGCCGCGCGGCCGCTACATGCTCCACCGCGCGCCCCGCTTCAACGTGACGGCGGTCGTCTGGGGGCCGCGCGAGACCGCACGCGCACACAACCATGAGACGTGGGGCGTGATCGGCGTCATCGACAACGAGATCGAGGAAACGCGCTACCGCGTGGAGGAAGGCGCCCAGGCCGGCCGCGCGACGCTCGCGGTGAAGACGGTCATGCACCACACGCCGGGCGCCATCTCGTGCCTCGTTCCAGGGGACGAGGTGCACGCGATGCACAACCCGACCGATCGCGACACCGTCGAGATCCACGTCTACGGCAAGGACCTCTCGGGCTTGAAGCGGAAGACCTGGGACGCCGACGGCACGGAGAAGCCGCTCATCACGCCGAAGTACATGAACTGCTGACGCGTGACCGCGACGCGCGTCGAGTTCAACCCGTTCCTGCCGGAATTCATCGAGAACCCGTTCCCCATCTATCACCGGCTGCGTAGCGAGGACCCCGTGCACGAGAGCCCGATGGGGTTCTGGGTCCTCACCCGCTACGACGACGTCGCGGGCATGCTGCGCGACGCGCGCTTCGGCCGGAAGGGCTTCGACACCCTCCTCCAGGCCCGGTTCGGCGAGGCGGGGTTCGACCTCTCCATGCTCTTCCGCGACCCGCCGGACCACACGCGGCTCCGCGCCCTCGTGAGCAAGGCCTTCACCCCGCGTGTGGTCGAGGAGATGCGCGGGCGGATCCAGGAGATCGTCGACGCGCTGCTCGACCGCGCGCAGGATGTCGGCCGCATGGACGTGATCGCCGACCTCGCCTACCCGCTGCCCCTCATCGTGATCTGCGAGATGCTAGGCGTGCCGACGGAGAACCGCGACCTCTTCCGACGCTGGTCGGTGGACATCGCGCGAAGCCTCGACGCGATCGCGCTGCCCACGGAGCCCGAGGTGATCGAGCGCGGCACCGCCGCCCGCCACGCGCTCGCCGACTACTTCCGTGGTCTCATCGCCGAACGGCGCCGCCGCCCGAAGGCCGACCTGCTCAGCGACCTGATCGCCGCCGAGGAGCAAGGCGACAAGCTGACCGAGGGCGAGCTGATGGCCACGGTCCTGCTCCTCTTCGTCGCCGGCCACGAGACCACCGTGAACCTGATCGGCAACGGCATGCTCGCGCTCCTCCGCCACCCGGCGGAGCTCCGCGCGCTGCGGGCCGATCCCGGGCTCATCGGGAGCGCGGTCGAGGAGCTCCTGCGCTACGACGGCCCGGTGCAGCGCACGGGGCGTATGCCCAACACGGACGTCGCGCTGGGCGGGAGAACGATCCGGAAGGGCGCCCTCGTGCTCGGCCTCATCGGCGCCGCGAACCGGGATCCGGCACACTTCCCCGACCCCGACCGCCTCGACATCACCCGAGGCGACAACCGCCACCTCGCCTTCGGCTGGGGCATCCACTTCTGTCTCGGCGCGCCCCTCGCGCGACTGGAGGCGCAGATCGCGATCCTGGCGCTCGTGCGGCGGCTGCCTCGGCTCGCGCTGGCGACGGCGCGGCTCGAGTGGCGCCGGGCGTCCACGCTCCGCGGGCTCACGGCGCTGCCGGTCACGTTCTAGCGGTCCACCCAGGGGACCAGGGGGAGCGCGCGCGATGGCGCAGCGGTTCGCCGGCAAGGTCAACGCGCCCGACTTTCCGCCCGACACCGACTGGCTCAATACGCGGCGCCCGCTCTCGCTTCACGACCTGCGCGGCAAGCTGGTCCTGCTCGACTTCTGGACCTTCTGCTGAATCAACTGCCTGCATCTCCTTCCGCAGTTGCGGAAGCTCGAGCGCAAGTGGAGCCGGGAGCTCGCCGTCGTCGGCGTCCACTCGCCGAAATTCTCGAGCGAGCGGGAGACCGAGGCGGTCCGCGCGGCCATCCTCCGCCTCAACGTCGGCCATCCGGTGGCGAATGACCGCGACTTTCGCGTCTGGCAGGCCTATGCGGTCCGCGCCTGGCCGACGCTCATGTTCATCGACCCCGAGGGCAAGGTCATCGGCCGACACGAGGGCGAGTTTCCCCTCGAGCCGTTCGACGACCTCATTCGCCAGATGGTCGAGGAGTTCGACGCGGCTGGGATGATCGACCGGCGGCCCCTCGCGCTCGAGCCCGAGCGGCTCGCGGCCCCGGCGCCGCTCATGTTCCCCGGCAAGGTCCTGGCCGACGAGGCCGGCGGCCGGCTCTTCATCAGCGACACCGGACACAACCGCATCCTCATCGCCGATCTCGACGGCAAGGTGGAGGCGGTGATCGGACGTGGCGACGGCGGCCTCGGCGACGGGAGCTTCGACGACGCCGCGTTCTACCAGCCGCAGGGGCTCGCGCTCGAGGGCGACACGCTCTATGTCGCCGACACCGAGAACCACGCGCTCCGCGCCGTGGACCTTGCCCGGCGCCGCGTCGCGACCCTCGCGGGCACGGGAGCTCAGCTCATGGGTCCGCGCGTCGGCGGCCCGGCGGGCGCGACGCCGCTCTCCTCACCCTGGGATCTCGTCCTCCTCGAGGGCACGCTCTACATCGCCATGGCGGGCACCCACCAGCTCTGGGCGATGCGACCCGGGAGCGGCGAGATCAGGCCGCACACCGGCACCGGCCGCGAGGCGCTCGAGGACGGCCCGCGCGAGGCGGCGGCGATGAACCAGCCGAGCGGCCTCACCACCGACGGCCAGCTCCTCTACGTCGCCGACAGCGAGGCGAGCGCGATCCGCGTGGTCGAGCCGGGGCCGGGCGGGACCATCCGGACGATCGTCGGCGAGGGGCTCTTCGAGTTCGGCGACAGGGACGGCGTCGGCCCGGCGGACGTGCGCCTCCAGCACCCGCTCGGGGTCGTCTGGCACGCGGGTCTTCTCTCCGTCGCCGACACCTACAACCACAAGATCAAGAAGCTCGACCCGCGCACCGCCGAGTGCCGCACGCTTCTCGGCGCGGGCGAGCCCGGGCACGCCGACGGGGCCGCGCGGGCCGCGCGCTTCAGCGAGCCGAGCGGCGTGAGCGTCGCGGCCGGTCGCATCTTCATCGCCGACACCAACAATCACGCGATCCGCGTGGCGAGCCTCCCGACCGGCGACGTCACCACGCTCGTCCTGCGCGGCCTTTGACGTCCGTGCGCGGCGGCCTCACGCGACGCGTGCTGCTGAGGGGCGCGGGCGCCGGCGGGGTCCTCGCCGCAGCGGGCGGTCTCTGGCGGGCGTGGGACCAGGGCGTCTTCGACGTCGGCCGGGGCCCCGCCTACGAGCCCTGGCATCGCTGGCAGAGCGCCGCGGACGCGGGACCGCTCGGGCTCGTCCGGGCCGCGGTGCTTGCAGCCAGTCCCCACAACAGTCAGCCGTGGTTGTTCCGGGTCACCGAATCGCGGATCGATCTCTTCGCCGATCCGGCGCGCAATATCGGCGCCGTCGACCCCTACCGCCGCGAGATGTACATCGGGCTCGGGTGCGCGCTCGAGAACCTGCTTCTGGCGGCCGACGCGCGCGGTTTCGCGTGGCGGCTGGCGCTGATGCCGGATCGAGCGAACGCGGCGCACGCGGCGCGGATCGACTTCGCGCCAGGATCGCGCGCGACGAGCGAGCTCTACGACGCCATCCCGCGCAGGCACACCAACAGGGGCCCCTACGACCAGGCGCGCGCCGTCTCCCGCGAGCTCCTGGACGACCTGGCGCGGCTCGCCGGAGCGGACGCGCGGGTGCGCTGGTTCACGGCCGATGCCGAGCGTCGGCGCCTCGGCGATCTCATCGTTCGCGCGACGGAGGCCAGCGTCGCCGACGACGACCAGAGCCGGGCGAGCGCCGACTGGTTCCGGTCCCGCTGGGCCGACGTCCAGCGTCACCGCGACGGCATCACGATCGACGCGAACGTGACGGAGCCCCTCCTCCGTGCCGCCGCCAAGATGCTGCCACCGCTCTCGCGCGAGCGCAGTGATCGCTTCTGGCTCACCGCGACTCGCGACACCTTCGTCGCGACGGCGACGGGGTTCGGCCTCCTCGCCGTCCGCGACGCCCGGGACAACGCGGAGCGGTTGCGCGGGGGCCGGGCGTGGCAGCGGCTGCACCTCCACGCGACCGCGCGCGGGCTCGCGCTCCACCCGTTGAACCAGCCGACCGAGCGCGCGGACCGCGAGCAGAGCCTCGGCATCGAGCCGACGTTCGGTAGGGTGCTCGCGGAACTTCTCGGTGATCCGCGCTGGGAGACCCTGATGACCTTCCGGATCGGCTACCCGACGCGGGCCGCGGCGCTCAGCCCGCGACGGGCCGCGGAGGCCGTGCTGATCTAAGCGTCGACGACACGCCGCCACCGGGCCCGGTGAGAAGGCGCGTCAGTCGCAGTAGAGCTCGACGGTGTAGCCGTTCGGGTCTTCGACGTAGATCGACGTCCCGTTTCGCCGGCCCGTGACCCTGACGCCCGCCCGCTTGACGCGCGCGCAGACCTTCTTCCACTCGGCGCGCGGAAAATGCAGACCGAAGTGGTCGAGGCCGCCCGCGGCCGGGTCGAAGGTCCGCCGGCTCCCGATGAAGTTCAGGAGGTCGCGCCCGCCGGGGGTCTCGAGGAAGATCATGCCCTCATGCGGGAACGCGGTCCGGAGCCCCAGCACGTCCACGTAGAAACGCTCGGTGCGCCCGAGGTCCCGGGTTTTGAGCGCGATGTGCCGGAGCCCGCGATCCATCCCCGCCATCATACCCAAACCATCACCCCTTGAGCCCTCCGGTGCCCCAGCCCGCCACGAGATGGCGCTGCACGGCCATGAAGAACGCGAGCGCGGGGATCGTGATCAGCATGCCCGCCGCCATGACGAGCCCCCAGTCCACGACCGCGGCGGCGAAGAGGTCCTGGACGCCGACCGGGAGCGTCTTGAGCTCGTCCGACGCGATCAGGATGCGGGTGAAGATGTAGTCGTTCCACGCCAGCGTGAACGTGAAGATCGACGTCGCGATCAGGCCCGGGAGCGCGAGCGGGAGCACGATGTGGAGCAGGGCGCGACCGCGCCCGGCGCCGTCCACGTGCGCCGCCTCCTCGAGCTCGAGCGGGATCGATTGGAAGAAGGCGCGCAGGAGCCACAGCGAGAACGGCAGGCAGAACGACGCGTACGAGAGCACCAGCGCCGCGTGGGTGTTCACGATGCCGAGCCGGCGGGCGAGGATGTAGATCGGGATCACGATCATGATCGGCGCGAACATGTAGGTGCAGAGGATGAGCCTCGCGACCGCCTCGCGCCCGGGGAAGGCGAAGCGCGTCAGGCTGTAGGCGCCGAGGGCGCCGACCGCCATGGTCAGGACCACGGTCAGCCCCGCGACGACCACGCTGTTACGGAAGTAGGTGAGGAACGCGGTCTCCCCCAGGAGCCGCGCGAAGCTCTCGAGCGTCGGGGAAGCGGGCACGAACGTCGGCGGCGTCGCGAAGACCTCGCGCGGCGGCTTCAGCGACGTCGAGAGCATCCACAGGAGCGGCAGGACCGCCTGGGCGGCGAGCCCGAGCGCGGCCGCGTACACGAACGCCCGCCACGCGAGCCGCCTCACGCCGCTTCCTCCTCGCCCCAGAAGAGCCGGAAGTAGACCAGCGTGGCCGCCATGAGCATGAGGAACATGATCACCGCGAGCGCCGCGCCGAAGCCCGCCTGGTAGTAAGTGAAGGTCCGCATGTAGGCGTAGATCGGCAGGGTCCGGATCTCGCGCCCCGCCCCCGCGCCCTCGCCCCAGAGCCACACGGTATCGAACTTGGTGAACATCCAGATCGACCGCAGCAGCACGACGACGAAGAGCACCGCCCGGAGCTGGGGCAGCGTGATGTGGCGGAACCGCGCCCACGCCGACGCGCCGTCCACGCGCGCCGCCTCGTAGAGCTCGAGCGGGATCGTCTGGAGGCGCGCGAGGACGCTGACGACGACGAACGGCGTGAACTGCCAGACGCTCACCGCGATCAGCGAGGTCATCATGTGGTCCACGCCGAGCCAGACGATCGGCTCGCGGACGAGTCGGAAGCGCAGGAGCAGGTCGTCCACCACGCCGTAGGTCTCGTTGAGCAGCCAGCGCCACACGATGACGGCCACGATCGTGGGGATCATGTAGGGGAAGAGCACGAGCGCGCGGATCGCCGTGCGGCCGCGGAACGCCTGGTGGAGCACGAGCGCCGCGGCCACGCCGAGGACGAGCTGCAGGCCGGTGGTGGCCGCGGCGTAGACGACCCCCTTCCACAGGCTGTCCCAGAACTCCGCGTCGCCCGCGATCCTCGCGTAGTTGCCGAGGCCGACCCAGCGCTCGGCCGGGAAGAAGGAATGCTTGTCGAAGAACGAGAGCCAGATCGCGTAGGCGACCGGATAGAGGATGAGGCCGACGATCAGGACGAGCGCCGGAAGGATCCAGAGCACGCCGAGAACCGCCCCCGGCAGGCGGCGGCGCAACGCTACTTCTTCAGATAGCCGGAGCTCGCGAGCAGCTCCTCGACGCGCTTCTGGGCCCGGGCGGCCGCCTCGGCGGACGGCATGCCCTTCACGGAGTCGAGCACCATGTCCACGAGGATGCCCGAGCCCATGACCTCGAGCAGGTAGGGCTTCGTCATGTCGTCCCAGTCCGTGACGAGGACGGGCTTGATCCAGTCGTTCCGGAAGTACTTCTCCTGCATGTCCACCCAGGACCGCCACTTCCGGATCGTCGCGTTGTCGGCGTACCTCGGGTTCCGGTACGTGGACTTCTTGATCGGCAGGAGATGGATCGGCACCGAGTGGAGGTACGGGATGTAGCTCTCGTCCCTGAAGAAGAACCTGAGAAAGTCCACTGCTTCGTTGCCGCCCTTGGCGTCCTTGAACACCATCCACGGCTCGCAGTCGAGCTGCGCCGCCGGCGTCTTGCCGGAGGGGCCGACCATCTTGTCGGCCACGGCAAAATGGTCGGGGTCGGCGATCTCCTTGGGCGCGTACTTCTCGATGTAGCCCACGCCGCGCCCGTACGCCTGGTAGAGCATCGCCGCCTTGCCGTTCGCGAGGTTGGCGAAGGTGTCGAGGTAGCCGTGGCCGGTCCAGCCGGGCGGTAGCACGCGGTTCAGCTGCTTGTAGAAATCGAGCAGCTCGATCACCGGCCGCTCGGTGAGCGTCGGGCGGCCCTCGGCGTCGAACAGCCGGCCGCCGTTAGTCTTCAGCAGCTCGCCGACGGCGATGTTGATGAAGAGCGGCTGCCCCGTCATCGTGAGCCCCCAGCGCACGACCTGGCCGTCCTTGACCTCGCGGAGCGCATCGGCCACCTGGACGAGCTCGCCCCACGTGCGCGGGACCTTGAGGCCCTTCTGCTCGAGCAGGTCCTTCCGGTACACGAAGACCGACGACGCCGGGGAATGGCCGACGCCGTATGTCCTGCCGTCCCACCGGCAGAGGTTACGGAACGCGTCGACGAGGTTGTCCTTGGGGATCGAGTCCGCGAGATCGTCGACCGGCCGGAGGAGCCCCTTCGCCGCGAACGAGACGCACGTGATCGGCTGGCCGTGGGTGGCGTCTGGCGGCGCGCCGGCCGCGAGCGCGGCGGTCAGCTTCTTCTCCAGGTCGCCCCAGGCGAGCCCTTCGATCTTGATCGAGACGTCCGGGTGCGTCTTCTCGTACTCCGCGGCCGTCTGATTGAGCACCGCGAGAGTCTGCGGCTCCGTCTCGGTCTGCCACAGGCGGATCACCTTCTTGTCGGCCGCATCGGCCAGGACGGTGACGGAGAGGACGAGGGCGAAACCGGGGAGCGCGGCGGCGAGAGCGCGGGATCTGATCATGGGGCACACCCTCCCTTGGCGGTGGCGGGAGTGTCGCACCGTCGCCGCGGGCTGACAAGAGGGTCGCGAGGTCAGGCGCGCGCCGTCACTCCGCCACGGGGAACGTACCCTTGAAGACGAACTTCTGCGCGCGCTTGCCGGTGTCCACCTCGGTCGTGTAGATGTTGCCCCGAGAGTCCACGGCGAGGTTGTGCACCCAGTGGAACTGGCCCGCCTGGCGCCCGTTCCGCCCGAACTTCGCGAGGACTTTGCCGCTCTCGCGCAAGAGCGTCCACACGTGGTTGTTCTCGCCGTCGGCGTTGTAGAGCCAGGTCTGGGGCGCGTCGTGCGAGACGTCCACGTCCCACACCGAGCCGCTGCCGCGCGTCGCGGGCGCGACGACGAACTCCTTGACGAAGGCGCCATCCTTCTTGAAGACCTGGATGCGGTTGTGGCTCCGGTCGCAAACGTAGAGGAGCCCGTCCCTGGCGAGCCGGACGCAGTGGACCGGGTTGCCGAAGGGCTTCACGCTCGGGTCGCCGGGCGGACGGCCGTTGGCGCCCCAGTGGCGCTTGTAGGCGCCGGTCCGGGCGTCGAAGACGATGACGCGGTGGTTCTTGTACCCGTCCGCCACGAAGAGCTCGTTCGCCGTGGGATCCACCGCCACGTTGGCGGGGCGGCCGAGATGCGCGGTGTCGTTGTCGCCGCCGGTCGTGTCCGCCTTGCCGATCTGCAGCAGGAACTTCCCGTCCCGCGTGAACTTGAGGACCTGGTGGTCCTTCTGGTCGTTGCCACCGATCCAGACGTTGTCCTGGGCGTCCACGTAGATCCCGTGCTCGTTCAACGGCCAGTCGTAGCCCTGCCCCTGGCCGCCCCACGCCTGGAGGAGATTCCCGTCGGCGTCGAACTCCAGGACGGGCGGCGCCGGCGCGCAGCAGAGCGAGCGCGGCGGGCTGAGGGTCGCACCGCGCTCGTCCTCGGTCAGCGTGCGCGGCCGCTGAATGACCCAGATGTGGTCCTGGCGGTCGACCGCCACGCCTGAAGCCTGGCCCATGAGCCACTGGTTCGGCAGGGGCTTGGGCCACCCCGGATCCACCTGGAACCGGGGCGCGCGCGCGTCGGCCGTCCGCTGCGCCCGAGCGGCCGCGATGGGGAGAATCGACGCGCCCACTCCGACGACGACGGCGACCACGGAGAGGATCGGCCACAAGCGCGCCGGCACTCTCACGACATCGCCTTCCGAGGAGCGGGGGCAATGATGAG
>QHTD01000354.1 GCA_003220675.1 Candidatus Rokuibacteriota bacterium
GATGAAGCAGCGCCCTGCTGCCGTGAGGTACTGCTTTGAACTAGACGCGATTCACGAGGATCTGCGGTGGATTCTATCTGAAATGAGCACGGCTTGCGACGCTCCCTCGGGCCGACCGGATCTCATGCGGATTGCTGTGGTCTATCACGTGCACAACTATCATTACAGAGTTCACGCGTACCGGGAAAAGCTGGCCCAGCTGATCAACGCAGTTCTGGACCTCGGACTGGCTGAGAAGCGTGAAGTGAACGCCGAGCGAGTCCGCGATAAACTCAGATGTCACGACGATCCACGCTATCGTGCAATCCATGATTTGCTGTCCGACCTGATGAACGACCCACAGATCAGGGCAGTCATCGAACGACGCACCTTGCTCACGCACCGCGCGCTACTCGAATACCGAAGTGGAAAGGGCAGATGGCAGATCATCACCGCTGAGAGGCGAGCCCAGGAATATTTCGACGCCGACGGGGTCAGCCAAGAAGTCCAGCTCTGGTCAGACCTTGAAGCCTTTCATCGCCACGAGTCGGCGGAGATGCGCAAGGTCGTTAGGCGTTTGGAGGGATTCCGCCATGATCTTACGAAGTCTCTGAGGCACCTCGCAATCATGTCGCCTCCGTATCAGCATAGGTGGTGGTACGCAGCGCTCCGGATTCTGTTCGGTAGGCGAGTTTTGAACAGACTGTCTAACGTTCGCCGGTCGGAGGCTCGGGATGGATAAGCGCGCCCTAAAATCGAGAGGACGCGCGAAGGAGAGCGTGTCGCGTACGACGCCGCGTGATCGGCAGCGACGCGCTGGCCTCATACCCACCCACACCCGCTGTCCTTGGTGCGGCACGACAATTCCGCGCACGACCTCTTCCATTCGTCAACACGCGTTCGATGCTCATCGCGTACAACTGTCTGAGCCAGATGCGTCGGACATCGCGTCGCCAGCGCGTGCGCGGAGGCACCCCGCTGCTCTGAAGTGTGTACGCAAGGCCAAGACGCGCTACGGCAAGAGCAAGAGCGTCTACGCGAGACCCGCGGGACTACCCTCGCTTGGAAAGCGGCGGTGACCGAATGGCGGTCCTGTGATTTATCCGTCTAACTTCTGGTTGCAGCCGGCCGCGGGTCGCTGCGCTCGCTGCGGCGGCTGAACCGTGCGTTCGGCGACAAGGCAGCGATGATGAAGAGCGACAAGGGGCGGTTTGTAGGTCTCGATCCTGGCGGCGACGGCCAGTTTGGTTGGTGTGTAGTCGCGGGTTCCGGGTGGCCCCTCTCCCTTGTTCAGTCGGGTTGCGCCAGCGACGCTGCTGTGGCTGTCCGGTCCGTACTTGGGGTGCTCGGCCCCTCACCGGAGATTCAAGGTGTCGGAATCGACAGCCCGCTGTTCTGGACTCCGTCGGGCACGCGGCGCGTCGACTGCACCGTACGGGAAGCGATCAAGGAAGCCGGCGCTCCCAACGCCGGGGGGACCGTCCAGCACGTCAACTCCCTTCGAGGCGCCTGCCTCGCCCAGGGAGTGGTAGCAGCCCACCTTCTCCGCCAAGCGATTCCGGGTGTGCGGATCACAGAAGCCCACCCCAAGGCGCTGTTGTGGCTGATCAAGGTCGCCTCTATCGATCGCCGCGTGCTCCACGTCACCATGGGGCACCTTGCGGAGTTCATCACCTGCGATGTTGCGGAGCTTTCCGAGCACGAGCGCGACGCAGCTCTTGGCGCACTCTCGGCCTGCGCGATGGTCTCGGCCGCGTCGGGATGGCGGGACATCGCCCTCGAGGAGAAGGATTCCTTCGTGCCAGTTCCTCCGGTGGAGTATTGGATGCCGGTCGCAACGTCGCCGAACCACGCGTTGCACCCGATGACCGGCGTTGGCGGGGCCAACGCCGGTCGCAGGTGAACGCTGCGTTCGGATTGGCCAGGGCAACAAAAGTGGTCCCGGCGTCAGGCTATCGCGATTCGGCCGCGGGGAGAATGCAAGGTCGTTGACGCTGGGGATGTGTGATGGATCAACTGTAGACGAACTGGCAGCTGTTCCACTAAGGTTCATAGATCCTGGGCAAAGCACTTCCGCGGTTGAGGTGACCAATGTGTCACCTCATGGCTTCTGGTTGCTCGTAGAGCAACGCGAATACTTCGTCCGATTCACGGACTTCCCGTGGTTTCGTGACGCTACTATTGCGGAATTGATGAGGGTGGAACTGCCGAGTCCGCATCATCTGTACTGGCCAGACCTAGACGTCGACCTGGCTGTCGAGTCGTTAGATCATCCAGAGCGGTATCCACTGGTGAGCCGCGCGCGGCTGACCAAGCGCTTGCAGCCGACGAAGGCGCGGCGGCCATCTCCGGGAGCACGAGGCCCTGGGGCGCGCCGTCGCGGCTGAAACGCACGTTGGGCGGCAATCATGCGGAGGCTGAAGGAGAATGGAGTCGCCGCGCGGTACACTTTTTCATTCGCGCGAAGGAGCGGCTCCAGTACACCGTTCTCTTAATCGGAGGCGAACATCGTGGCAACCGTTAGGTATCTGGTCACCGACGTTGAGCGTTCTATAGCCTTCTACACGAAGGCGCTCGGGCTCAAGCTAGATCAGAGCATGGCTCCGGCTTTCGCTCGCGTCTCCAACAACGACCTGACTCTTTGGCTCGCCGGACCACAGAGTTCCGCGGCTCGGCCCATGCCTGACGGGCGACGTCCCGAGCCTGGCGGATGGAATCGCTTCGTCGTCGAGATGGAGGATCTTGTGTCACGCGTGGCGGAAATGAAGCGGGCCGGCCTACGTTTCCGTAACGATGTCGTCGTCGGGCCTGGCGGCAAGCAGATCTTGCTAGAGGATCCGGATGGCAATGTTGTCGAACTATTCGAGGCTGCGCGATAGCACAGGATGAATGTGCCCGCGGTCCACGAAGATTCCCACCCAACAACACCCGCGGGCCCAACAACCGGTTGCAGCGGCCGGCGCCAGAGCGCCGCCGCTGAAACGGCGCGTTCGGCATGAGGCGACCCGATGGTGACCTGGAAGGAGTTCGCCGCGGCTGAGCCCGATCTGGCCGACGTCGGCCGATCGTTGCTCTACCAGTTCAAAGTTGGGCTGGCCTTTCTCGCCACTGTGCGGCAGGACGGTGCCCCTCGCCTCCATCCTGTGTGCCCTGTCCTATCCAACGGTCGTCTCTTTGTGCTCATCACCCCGACCTCCCCGAAACGGTACGATCTTTTGCGGGACGGCAAGTACGCTCTTCAGACCTTTCCCCAGCCGAAGCCCGGTAGCGACGAGTTCTATATAGCGGGCAAAGCCGTGCTGGTTGACGATCAGGCAGCGTGTGCCAACATCCTTCGAGACGCCAAGCACATGGCCGACGCCTCGGAGACCGCGTTCGAGCTCTGGATCGATCGCGTGATGCACACGACGTGGGAGCATGTGCTGACCCCGCAGATGCGCTCAAAGCACAGGAAGTGGCGCGCGCCGACAGGTCCGCCTGCGCAGAGCTGGTCTTCCTGAGGGGCCGAAAGGCCGACCCGTGGTTGCTCGCAGGGGGTCGGCGCCGTGCCGACGTCAAGGGACGCACGAACTGGGTCCAGCTCGACCTTCCGCGGCCGGTCACCGCCATGAGGCGACGCGAGCTGTTCCGTGAGCTGCGAATGCGTTATGGCGAGAAGGCGGAGACCAAGAGCGCCATGAGGCCTAGATCGCCGACTGGGAGGCTGTAGCGATGCTGAGACGGTACAGCAGCGGCTCGCTGGTCGCCATGCGATGCTAGGGGCGTGACGGACAGCCCTCGCGGTCGGACGTGGCGCCTGCTCGTGACCGAGCCCACCGACGGCGCCACGAACATGGCGATCGACGAGGCGGTGTGGCTCGGACGCCGGGCGGGCGCATCGCCGCCGACGATCCGCTTCTTCGCGTGGGCGCCGCCCACGGTGTCGCTCGGCTACGGCCAGCCGCTCGACCGCCACGTCGACGACGCGGCCTGCCGGCGGCTCGGCGTCGGGCTTGTGCGGCGGCCGACGGGCGGGAGCGCGATCTACCACGACGGCCCCGAGCGTGAGCTCACCTACAGCGTGGTCGCTGCGGCCGACGACATCGGCGGCGGCGCGCGCGACCTCCTGCACAGCTACCAGTGGATCGGGCGGGCGCTCGCCGCCGGGCTCCGCGCGCTGGGGGCGCCCGTCGAGATGGTCGGGGTCGCCCGCGACGAGCGCGCGACGCCTGCCTTCTGCTTCGCGCGGACGGGGAGCTGCGAGATCGAACTCCACGGGAAGAAGCTTGTCGGCAGCGCCCAGCGGCGCTACGGGCGCACGTTCCTCCAGCACGGGTCCGTCCTGCTCGGGGTCGACGCGCCGCGCCTCGGCGCGATCTTTCCCACGACGCCCGACCCGCTCGCGACGCTGACGACGCTCGAGGCGGCGCTCGGCCACCGCCCGAAGTTCGACGATGTCGCCGCCGCGCTCGCCTCCGCGTTCGAGAGCGAGCACGGGCTCGACCTCCGGCCCGAGGGGCTCACGGCGAGCGAGACCGCCGCGGTCGAGCGCCTCGTCCGCGAGAAGTACGCCACCGACGTCTGGCTCGCCGGCCACGCGTGAGCCGCGAATACCCGGAGCACCCGCGGGTCGGCGTCGGCGCGGTTGTCCTCCACGAGAGCCGCGTGCTGCTCGTCCGGCGCGGCCAGGCGCCCTCTGCGGGCAAGTGGAGCCTCCCCGGCGGGCTCGTGAATCTCGGCGAGACGACGCGCGAGGCGGTGGCGCGCGAGGTTGCCGAGGAGTGCGGCCTCGCGATCCGGGTGGGGGGCGTCGCCGGCATCGTGGAGCGCGTCGTGCGCGACGAGGCGGGCCGCATCCGTTATCATTACGTCCTCGTGGACTACCTCGCGTTTCCGGAGTCCACGCGCCTCGTGCCGGGCAGCGACGCCGCCGACGCGCAGTGGATCGAGATCGACCGGGTCGCCGAGCTGGACACGACCGAGGGGCTCCTGGACATGGTCCGGCGGGCCCAGGCGCTCGAGAGAGGAGACCGCGCGTGAAGGTTGCGATCGTCACGAAACGCCTCGACGAGGTCGCGGCCGACGCGCTCGTCGTCGGTCTCTACGCGGCAGAGAAGACGCTGCCGGACGCGCTCGTCCGCCTGGATCGCGCGGCGGGCGGGCACCTCAAGGCAGCGCTGGAGGCCGAGAGCTTCAAGGCGAAGGCCGGACAGGTGATGCACGTTCACACGGGCAAGAGCCGCGTGGTCGTGGCCGGGCTCGGCCCGCGCGCCGAGATGACGCTCGAGGTGCTGCGTCGCGGCGCCGCGGCGGCGTTGCGCCGCGCGCGCGACCTCGGCGCCCGCACCGTCGCGGCAGAGGTCCTGGGTGACCGGCTGCCCGCCCCCCAACGCGCGCAGGCCCTCGTCGAGGGCGCGCTCCTCGGGACGTACACCTTCGACCGCTACAAGAAGGAGAAGCCCGAGCGCGCCGTCGAGGAGCTCAGGATCGTCGACGCGGAGGCTCGCCACGGGCGCGAGATCGAGGAGGGCGCCCGCCGGGGCGAGGTGTTCGCGCGGGCCACCGCGTACGCACGCGACCTCATCAACGCCCCGGCGAACGAGCTGAGCCCGAGCGATCTCGCCCGCGCCGCCGTGCAGCTCGCCAAGGAGCGCCGGCTCGCGATCCAGGTCCACGACCGCGCCGAATGCAGCCGGATGGGGATGGGCGCGTTCCTCGGAGTGGCGGCCGGGAGCGCCGAGGCGCC
Source organism: Candidatus Rokuibacteriota bacterium (assembly GCA_003220675.1). Classification (GTDB taxonomy): domain Bacteria; phylum Methylomirabilota; class Methylomirabilia; order Rokubacteriales; family CSP1-6; genus 20CM-2-70-11. The sequence goes on from QHTD01000354.1 coordinate 5,705, forward strand.
GAAGTTCATCCACCTCACGTACGCGGCCCCGGGCCGTGGGAAGAGGCGTGTCGCGCTCATCGGCAAGGGCGTCACGTTCGACTCGGGCGGGCTCGACCTCAAGAACTCCGAGGGGATGCAGCGGATGAAGAACGACATGGCCGGTGCCGCGGCAGTCCTCGGGATCATGGGCGCGCTGCCCCAGCTCCGGCTGCCGGTGGAGGTCCACGGCCTGATCGCCGCCACCGAGAACATGCCGTCGGGCACGGCGGTCCGCCCGGGAGATGTGCTGCGCGCGATGAACGGCACGACGATCGAGGTGGGGAACACCGACGCCGAGGGACGCCTCACGCTCGCGGACGCGCTCTGCTATGCCGCCGCGCGCGTCAAGCCCGATGAGGTGATCGACCTGGCGACCCTGACCGGTGCCTGCGTCATCGCGCTCGGCCCGCTCTGCGCCGGCCTCATGGCCAACGACCAGGCGCTCGCGAAGCGGTTGCTCGACGCGGGGGAGTTGGCGGGCGAGCGGCTCTGGCAGCTCCCGCTGATCGACGAGTACCGCGAGCACCTCAAGAGCGAGGTCGCCGATTTGAACAACGTCGGACCGCGCGGCGGTGGCGCGATCAACGCCGGGCTCTTCCTCAAGGAGTTCGCCGGGGACCTGCCGTGGGCGCACCTCGACATCGCCGGCCCCGCGTGGAGCGAGAAGGATCTTCCGCTGGTCCCCAAGGGCGCCTCGGGCACCGCCGTGCGCACGATCCTCACGTACCTGGCGGGCTAGGGTGGGCGGCGCGGTCGATCTCCACTCGCACACGACCGCGTCGGACGGCTCGCTCTCGCCGCGCGAGCTCGTGCGGCTCGCGGTGCAGCATGGCGTGCGTGTCCTCGCGATCACCGATCACGACTCGACCGACGGACTCGCCGACGCGATGGACGAGGCGCAGAAGCATCCACCGCTCCAGATCGTCCCAGGGCTCGAGATCAACTGCGACGTGCCGAGCGGGCCGGACGGCGGGCCCTCCGAGATTCACGTCCTCGGCTACTGCGTGGATTGGGAGGCCGGGTGGTTTCAGGACTTCCTCGCCGAGCAGCGCGCGGAGCGCCGGCAGCGTGTCTACCGTATGGCGGAGCGGCTCGCCGAGCTCGGCATGCCCATCGACCCCGCCGAGGTCCTGGCGCTCGTGAAGGAAGGCGCCGCGGGACGGCCCCACGTCGCCCAGGTCATGGTCAACCACGGGTACGTCAGGTCCGTGCGCGAGGCGTTCGATCGCTACCTGCGCGCGGGCGGTCCTGCGAACGTTCCGCGCAAGCGCCTCACGCCCGCGGACGCGGTTGGCGTCATCCAGCGAGCGCGGGGTGTGCCGGTGCTGGCGCACCCCGGCCTCGCCGGGCGCGATGACCTCATCCCCGACCTCGTGCGCGCGGGGCTCATGGGGATCGAGGCCTACTATCCGGAGCACTCGGCGACTCAGACCGCGGCGTACCGCGAGATGTGCCGGTCGCTCGGCCTCGTCGCGACCGGCGGCTCCGACTATCACGGGTCCCAGCCCGGGAAGGCGTCCAACCCCGGAACGCCGGCGATCCCGCTCGGCGTCTGGGAGGAGCTGAAGGCCCGCGCCGCGCAGGCCCGGGGTGGCAGTGCGAGGTGAGCGCCGCCGGGGCGCGAGCCGAGCCTGAAATGGTTTGACGGTGAACGTCCAGATCTTCGGCTTCACCGACTGCCAGGACACCCGCAAGGCGCTCCGCTTCTTCGCGGAGCGGCGGGTCCCGGTGCACTTCGTGGATCTCGAGGAGCGCCCGGCCACGCGCGGCGAGCTCCGGCGCTTCGCCGGGCGCTTCGGCGCCGCGGCGCTGATCGACCGCGAGAGTCCGCGATTCCGCGCTCTCGGCCTGCACGTCGCGGGTGATTCACCCGAGCGGCGCCTCGAGCGCGCCTTGGGCGAGCCCCGGCTCCTCCGGACGCCGCTGGTGCGCTGCGAGGGCAAGGTCGCCATCGGCCTCAGCCCGCAGGAGTGGCAGACCTGGGTGGACGCCGAGAAGCTAAGATCCCCGGTGCGCTAGAATCCGGGAACCCGGTGCAAGACTGGATCGTTGATTGGAGGAACGGCGCCGGCCCGTGCCTTTCTCAGGCCACCCACGGAGTCTG
>QHTD01000057.1 GCA_003220675.1 Candidatus Rokuibacteriota bacterium
GACCAACATCGAGGACCTGACGATCCTCGAGCTGTCACGGTCGTGCGCCAACTTCCGCGGCATCCAGGCGCGGGTCAAGTACGCTGAGGCGTTCCAGTCGGTCCGGCTGCTCCTGAATCTTTGAGGGCGCGTCGCGGCCTGGAATGAGAGGCGGCTTGCCGGACGCAGCCGGGTCGTGCCTTTCTCGGGCCACCTCCGGTTGAGGCCGGCCTCTCGGACCCGTGTGGAATGAATCGCGCCATGCTGACCGGAGCCGGATCGCACCTCGTCTCAGGCCACCCACGGAGTGTGGCGGCCTCGCGGGCCCCGCTACAGTGATTCCGCATTCACGACCCACGGTGAGCGTGGAGGATGCCGAGCGCGTGGCGCGCGTCGTCCGCTCAGGCCACCTGGCGCAGGGCGCCGAGGTCGAGGCGTTCGAGCGGGAGCTCGCGGCGCGGCTCGGCGTCGCGGCCGTCGCCGCCGTCAGCTCGGGCAGCGCGGCGCTGGAGCTGTCGCTCCGCGCGCTCGACGTCGGGCACGGCGACGAGGTCGTCGTCCCCACCTACGCCTGCGACGCGCTCCATCACGCGGTCACCCGCTGCGGCGCGACGCCCGTTCTCGCCGATGCCGACCCCGAGACGCTCGGACCGGCCGCCAAGGACGTGGCGCGTCGCCTCACGCGCCGCACGCGCGCCGTGGTCGTCGTCCATCCCTTCGGCCTCGGCCTGGACCTCGACGAGTTCCTGGCGCTCGGCGTTCCCGTCGTGGAGGACTGCGCCCAGGCGATCGGCGCGCGGGTCGCGGGGCGCTCGGTCGGATCGCGCGGCGCCATGGCCGTCTGCTCCTTCTATGCGACCAAGCTCCTGACGACTGGAGAGGGCGGCGCGGTGGCCGGCGCACCGGAGCGCGTCGCGCGCGTCCGGGACGCGCGCGACTACGACGAGCGGGAGGACCTGGTCCCGCGGTTCAACTTCAAGCTGACCGACATCCAGGCCGCGCTCGGCCGGAGCCAGCTCGGCCGGCTCGATGCTTTCATCGCACGGCGGCGGGCGATCGCCGCCCGCTACCGCACGCTTCTGGCGCCCGTTGCGGGCTGTCGCCCGCCGGGCGACCAGGGTGAGCGGCACGTGTTCCACCGATTCGTCGTCACGGTCGAGCGGCCGCTCGGCCAACTCCTCGAGGGCCTGGCGGGGAAGGGCGTCACGGCGCGGCGTCCCGTCTTCCGCCCGATCCACCGGGCCCTCGGCCTCGACGGCTACCCGGAGGCCGACCGGCTGTGGACGCAGTGCCTCTCGCTGCCGTGCTACCCCTCGCTCGCCGACGCCGAGGTCGAAGCGGTCGGCGCGGCGCTCGCCGAGGCGCTCCACGCATGATCGACCGTTGGGCGTCGCTGTGGCTCCTGTTCGTGGTCGTGCTGCTCCTCACGCCGTTGTGGCGCTCGTTCTACGCCGCACGGCTGCCCTGGCTCTACCTGGTCGTTCTCGCCTGCGGGCTGGCGTTGTTCGCCACGCCGCTGGTCCGCGAGGTTGCGCGCCGGTGGGGCGTCCTCGACCTGCCGGGCGAGCGCAAGGTCCACGCAACGGCGACGCCGCTCTTCGGGGGCGTCGCGGTCTACGGGGCGTTCGCCGTGACCGTGCTCGCGAACTTCGACTTCTCGCGGGGGCTCAAGGGCGTCGCCGTCGGCGGCACGATCGTGGTCGTGATCGGTCTCCTCGACGACCTGACCGATCTCCCGGCGTGGCTGAAACTGCTCGGACAGATCGCCGCGGCGTCGACGGCGATCGCCTACGGCGTGATCCTCGACACCCTGCCGAGCTGGATCCCCGGCGTTCTCTGGCTCAACGTGATCCTCACCGTGCTCTGGTTCCTGACGATCACGAACGCGATCCAGTTCCTCGACGGCATGGATGGCCTGGCGGCGGGGCTCGGCGTCGTCGCCGGGATCTTCTTCAGCATCGTGTCGCTCCAGACCGGGCAGCGGTACCTCATGTTCCTGTCGGCGGCGCTCGTCGGGGCGTGTCTCGGGTTCCTGCCCTACAACTTCCGCCCGGGCGGTGCCACGATCTTCCTCGGCGACAGCGGGGCCAGCTTCATCGGCTTCACTCTGGCGGGCCTCGCGGCGATGGGTGTCTGGGCCGACAACAACCCCGTGGCGTCGCTGTTCACGCCCACGCTGATCCTGGGGGTGCCGTTGTTCGATATCGCATTCGTGGGCATCGTGCGCGTCGTCACGGGCAAGGTGCACTCGCTCCACGAGTGGCTCGCGTATACGGGCAAGGACCACCTGCACCACCGCTTCGCAGCGCTCGGCCTGACGAAGACGCAGAGCGTGCTGCTCGTCTTCTTCGTCGCCTCGACGCTGGGCCTCTCCGCCATCCTGCTCAAGGACGCGACGCCCTATGAGACGGCGCTTGTCCTCATCCAGGCCGGGTGCATCCTTGCCCTCGTCGCCGTGCTCGAGGGCGTGGGGCGGGGACGCCCCCGCGGGTGACGCACCGGGTATGATGGAGCCATGAACGTGTGCAAGGCCGTGTTCCCCGCCGCCGGGCTCGGCACGCGGTTCCTTCCGGCGACGAAAGCGCAGCCGAAGGAGATGCTCCCGCTCGTCGACAAGCCGATGATCCAATACGTCGTCGAGGAGGCGGTGGCGTCAGGTCTCTCGGAGATCATCATCGTGACCGGGCGTGGCAAGCGCGCGATCGAGGACCACTTCGACGCGGCCTTCGAGCTCGAGTACTACCTGAACGACCGGGGCAAGGTGGAGGAGCTCGCCCAGATCAAGACGATCTCCGAGCTGGCCTCGGTGTCCTACGTCAGGCAGAAGGAGCCGCTCGGACTCGGCCACGCCATCCTCTGCGTGCGCTCGCTCGTGGGCGACGAGCCGTTCTCCGTGTTTCTGGGCGACGACATCATCGCCGCGGCGCCGCAGCCCTGCATGCGGCAGCTCCTCGACGTGTTCGAGCGCTACGGAGGGCCGGTGCTCGCCGTCGAGCGCGTCCCGCGGGAGCGTTTGCAGCAGTACGGCGTGATCGCGGCCCGCCACGTGGCCGGCAACGTGTACGAGATCCGCGACCTCGTCGAGAAGCCCCGGCCGCACGAGGCGCCGTCGGAGCTCGCGATCATCGGGCGCTACGTGCTGACGCCGGACGTCTTCGCCATCCTCGCCGAGACGCCGCCGGATGGACGGGGGGAAATCCAGCTCACCGACGCGCTCCGGACGCTCTCCTCCCGGCGCCCGATGTACGCCGTCGCGTTCGAGGGCAAGCGCTTCGACACCGGCGACAAGCTCGGCTTCCTCAAGGCGACGGTCGAGTTCGCGCTCGCCCGGCCCGACCTGGCGGACGACTTTCGCGCCTACCTTAAGTCGCTCAGGCTCTAGGCGGCGTGCGGGACCATGGGTTGAGTTCGACGAGCGATCGGGGTCGGGGCCCGAACTGCGGGCGACGACGGGCGCGTTCGGCCGAGGCGTTGCGCGGCCCGGTGTGGCGTATTCATCAGGCCGGCGGTTTTCAGCCGGCGGAAAACCGGCTCGCCGCGTTTGACGGTTCCACGGCCGCAAGGTGTGCGCAGCGTGCGTAGGGTGACCTGGGCGGCGCTGAACTGGTGCAAGCGCATCGCGCGGAAGATCGGTGACTTCCAGGCCCGCGTCATCCTGATCGTCTTCTACTTCGCGATTCTCGGCCCATTCGCCGTCTGGCTGCGGTGGAGCAGCGATCCGCTCGCGATCAAGCCGGGGACGCCGAGGGGCTGGCGGCCGCGCGAATCACCTGGCGGCACGTCCCTGGAACGCGCGATCAGACAATCCTAGATGCACATCCTGGGCATCTCCTGCTACTTCCACGACTCCGCGGCTGCCGTGCTTAGCGACGGTGTCCTGGTCGCCGCCGCGGAGGAAGAGCGGTTCACGCGGAAGAAGCACGACTACGAGTTCCCGCAGCACGCCATCGACTTCTGCCTGAGAGCGGGGGGGCTCGCCGCGGGGGACCTGGACTATGTGGCGTTCTTCGAAAAGCCGTTCGTGAAGCTCGAGAGGTTACTCCTCTCCACCATGCAGACGTTCCCCCGCTCCCACAAGCTGTTCCGCGAGGCCATGATCACGTGGCTGGGCGACAAGCTCTGGGTGAAGCACCTGATCCAGAAGCGCCTCGGAATCCCGGCTTCCAAGGTGCTGTTCAGCGAACATCACCTCTCCCACGCCGCCAGCGCCTTCTTCTGCTCGCCCTTCGAGGAGGCGGCCATCCTGACCGTGGATGGGGTCGGCGAGTGGACGACCGCCAGCATGGGGCTTGGCAAGGGCACGGACGTCAGGCTCTTGAGGGAGATCCGCTTCCCACACTCGCTTGGGCTCCTCTACAGCGCCTTCACCGCGTTCCTGGGCTTCGAGGTGAACGAGGGCGAGTACAAGGTCATGGGCATGGCGCCCTTCGGCAAGCCGCGGTACGTCGACAAGGTCCACAAGCTCATCGGTCTCCAGCGCGACGGCAGCTTCGAGCTGAACATGGACTACTTTTCGTTCCACTGGTCGACGGAGCGGACGTTCAGCCGAAAGTTCGTCGACCTCTTCGGCGCCCCGCGCGATCCCGCGGCTCCCTTCTTCACCCCGACCAGCGGCTACCCGTCGTACTTCGGGGAGAGGCCGGGGAACTACGACGAATTGGCCGCGCGGAACCAGTACTACGCCGACGTGGCGGCCAGCATCCAAGCGGTGACGGAGGAGGCGCTCCTCAACATGGTCCGGGCCGTGCACGCCGAGACCGGCCTGACCCGGCTCTGCATGGCGGGTGGAGTGGCCCTCAACAGCGTCGCCAACGGTCGCATCCTTCGTGAGACGTCCATGGAAGAGCTTTATATCCATCCCGCTGCCGGCGACGGCGGGGGTGCCGTCGGCGCCGCGCTGTTCGTTCACCATATGATCCTGGGCAAGCCCCGCCAGTTTGTGATGGAGCACGCGTATTGGGGCGAGAGCCACGACGCCGCGACCGTCGAAGGGTTCCTCAAGGAGCGCGGTATTCGCTACGAGCGCTTCGACGACGAGCCCGCGCTACTGGAGCGCGTGGTCGATCGGCTTCAGACGGGACAGGTGGTCGGGTGGTCCCAGGGGCGGTTCGAGTGGGGGCCGCGCGCGCTCGGCCACCGAAGCATCCTCGCCGACCCGCGGCGGCCCGAGATGAGAGACATCGTCAACGTCAAGATCAAGTTTCGGGAGCCGTATCGCCCCTTTGCGCCCTCCGTCCTGGCGGAGTACGCCGAGGACTACTTCGTGCTCCCCGAGGCGCAGCGCCACTACCCGGCGCGCTTCATGCTGTACGTCGTGGACGTCCGTCCCGCAAAGCGCGATCTGATCCCGGCGGTCACCCACGTCGACGGCACCGGGCGACTCCAGACCGTCAGCGAGGAGGTGAATCCCAGGTACTACCGTCTGATCGAAACGTTCCGGCAGGCGACCGGTGTACCGCTCGTGCTCAACACGTCCTTCAACTTGAGGGGCGAGCCGATCGTCAACACACCACTCGAGGCGTTCCGAACGTTCAACGACAGCGGAATGGACGCCCTCGTCCTCGGGGATGTCATCGTGGAGAAGCCCCTGAGATGACGGCAGACGGGGGGCAGGCATGCGCCTGATCCAGAATCTGGTGAGCCGGTTCGCGATCGCCGGCGAGCTGCTCCAGTTCTTCTGGCAGAACAAATGGTGGTGGCTCACGCCGATGATCATCGTGCTCTTGATCGTGGGCGGACTGCTGATCTTCGCGCAGAGCTCGGCCGTCGCGCCGTTCATTTACACGCTCTTCTAGGGAGGGACCGCCGGACGTGCGTCGCTTCGCCCTCTGCCTAATGGCGCTCGCCTCTACCTGCGCGGCCCTGGCCGCGGTGGAGGCGGGCTTCAGGTTCTTTGCACCGCAGGCCACCAAGGTCTCGGTGCCGGTGGTCCTGGATCAGGACCTGATCTACCGCCTGCCGCCAAACGCCTCGGGCACGGACGTCAAGGAGGAATTCGCGGTCAGGATAGAGACCAATTCCGAGGGGCTGCGCGATCGCGACTACCCACCCGCGAAGCCGCTTGGTGTGCGGCGCCGGATCCTGGTGCTCGGCGACTCGATGACCTTTGCGGAGGGCGTGGAGGCGGAGGAGACGTACCCGAAGGTCCTGGAGCGCGCCTTGGCCGAGCGCTATGGCGTCGGTCGCTACGAGGTCATCAACGCGGCCGTCCGTGGATACGGCAACGACCAGGAACTCGTGCTCTTCGAGCGCATCGCGCCGATCTATCGTCCGGACCTCGTGCTGCTCGCCTTCTTCGCGGTCAACGACCCCGACGACAACCTCTACGGGGGTGTCTTCCGGCTCGACGGCGGGCGTCTCGTCAGAGTTCCGTTGTCGCAGGCCGCGTCGCCGAAGTACCGCTACTATGTGCGCCAGGCCCGCATCCAGACCTTTCCCGGCTACCGGTTCCTGATCCAACACTCCCACACCATCAACTTCGTCCGGCACCGCTGGGCGCAGTGGGAATTCGTGCGTGAGTTCAGCGCACCAGCCGCGCTCGATCCCGACCGCGAGGAACGCGCCTGGCAGCTGTCGCGAGCGATCCTGACCGAGTGGGCGATGTCGGCCCGCCGGCGCGGGGTCCGTCCGCTGATGCTCCTGATCCCGTCGCCGAGACAGGCGACCGAGGGGCGAGACGCGCTGATCGATGCCCGCACAGAGCGCGTCCTGGGACTCGCGACTGAAATCGGGGTGCCAGCCTTCGACCCTCGGCCGGCCCTCCGGGTTGCCCGCGCTGGCTCGACCGCGCTCTACTACCCCAAGGACGCACACATGACGGCGCAGGGGCATCGAGTGGTTGCCGCCTTCCTCGAGGAGTGCCTCGAAGCTGCGGGCCTGGTTCGTTGAGGCTACGCCGCCGCACTCTCGTTTGACTTGAATCGGCGCTTCTGCCAGAATTTTCGCACCTTTGGGCCGGCCAGATGGGCCTCCTGAGGGCTCAGATACCCGAATGACGACCCCGAAGCGTCCGTTCCACACCGCTTCCGAAGCCGACATCAAGCGCGGCGAGGTTTCCGACGTCTATTTTGCGCGCACGGTCCAGATCCTGATCCACCGCGGCGACAGGAAGCGCGTGAAGGCGGAGGTCTATCTGAAGAGCCTGCCCGAGGACTGGCGGTGGGGCATCCTCGCCGGCCTCGAAGAGGCCGCGGCGCTGCTCGAGGGCGTGGCCGTGGACGTGTTGGCGATGGACGAGGGCACCGTGTTCGAGCCTTACCAGCCGGTGCTCCGCATCGAGGGCACCTACGTCGAATGGGCGCAGTACGAAACGGCCCTGCTCGGCCTCCTCTGCCAGGCGTCGGGGATCGCGACCAAGGCAGCGCGCTGCAAGAAGGCCGCCGGCGATCGGCAGGTGATCTCGTTCGGCGCCCGCCGGATGCACCCGGCGCTCGCGCCGATGATCGAGCGGAACGCGTTCGTCGGTGGCTGCGACGGCGTCGCCGTCACGAAATCCGCGGAGCTGATCGACGCGGACCCGACGGGTACGATCCCGCACTCGCTCGTTCTCATGATCGGCGACACGGTGGAAGCCCTGAAGGCCTTCCATGACGTCATCGACCCGAAGGTTCGCCGCGTCGCCCTCATCGACACGCTGCAGGACGAGAAGTTCGAGGCCATCCGTGTGGCCCAGGCGCTCGGCCGTGACCTCTACGCGGTGCGGCTCGACACCCCATCGTCGCGCCGGGGCGACTTCTATCGGATCATCGAGGAGGTCCGCTGGGAGCTCGGCCTCCGCGGCTTCGGTCACGTGAAGATCCTCGCCTCGGGCGGCATCGACGAGTACGAGATCCTGGCGCTCAACCCGGTCGTCGACGGCTACGGCGTCGGCACCTCGATCGCCAACGCGCCCGTGCTGAACTTCGCGCTCGACATCATGGAGATCGAAGGCCGGCCGATGGCGAAGCGGGGCAAGTGGTCGGGCGCCAAGGACGTCTTCCGCCGGCGCGGGATGCTCGAGACCGTGGTCCTCCCCGCCGGCCAGCGGCCGCCCGAGCCGCACGGCACGTGGGAGCCGCTGCTCAAGCCGCTCGTCACCGCGGGGCGGATCGTCCGCGACCTGCCGCCGCCGCGCACCCTCCGTGAGCACGTGCTGGATCAGCTCATGCGCGTGCCGCTCGAGACGCTGCGGCGACAGGGGCTGCGGAAGGACTTCTGAGGTCGTTGGGCATCCTCGACGACATCCTCAGCGACAAGCGCGTGGAGGTCGCCCGCCGCAAGGCGGAGGCGCCGCGCGCCGCTCTCGAGCGCCGCTGCGCGGGCCTCACGGCGCCGCGGGACTTCGAGGGCGCGCTGCGTCCGGCCCGCGGTGCCGTCCGACTCATCGCCGAGGTGAAGAAGGCGTCGCCGTCGCGCGGCGTGCTGGTACCCGACCTCGATCCGCAGGCCCTCGCCGTGGCGTACGCGGCGGCGGGCGCCCACGCGATCTCGGTGCTCACCGACGAAAAGTACTTCCAGGGGAGCCTCGATCTGCTCGACCGGATTCGCGGGGCCGTGGCAGTGCCGCTGCTCCGCAAGGACTTCACGATCGACGAGTACCAGCTCTGGGAGGCGCGCGCGGCCGGCGCCGACGCGGTGCTCCTGATCGTCGCGATCCTGGAGCCCAGGCACCTCCGCGACCTGGCCGCCGCGGCGAAGGGGCTCGGGCTGGCCGCGCTGGTCGAGTGCCACACCGCCGCCGAGGTGGACGCGGCGCTCGCGGCGGGCAGCCGCATTATCGGCATCAACAATCGCGATCTCCACACCTTCGAAACACGGATCGAGACGACGCTCGAGCTCCTACCGCTCGTCCCGCCGGGGCCAATCCTAGTGTCCGAGAGCGGCTTCGTGGACCCAGCCCAGGTCCGGCGGGTCGTCGAGGCCGGGGCCCACGCGATCCTCGTCGGCGAGGGACTCGTCACGGCCGGCGACGTCGGCGCCAGGATCCGGGAGCTGACGCTCCAGGGCGAGCGCGTCGATTCGCCGACCGCGAGCGCTGCGGCGCCCCCGACGGCACAGTTCAATGGTTAGGGTGAAGATCTGCGGGATCACAAGCCTCGAGGACGCGATGACGGCCGTCGAAGCGGGCGCCGACGCGCTCGGGTTCATCTTCGTCGAAAAGACGCCGCGCTTCGTGACGCCTGAGCGGGTCGCGCCGATCGTTCAAAAGCTCCCGCCGTTCGTGACGCCGGTCGGCGTCTTCTGGGACCACCCCGCAGGCCACGTCAAGGCGGTCGCGGAGGCGTGCGGGCTCCGGGCGCTCCAGTTCCACGGTGACGAGCGGCCCGAGGATCTCGGTGGCTACACGCTCCCGGTGATCAAGACGATCAAGCTCGCGCCGCCGTCGGGCGAGCTCGGGGGGCGCCCGCCGTGGACGCCGACCGTGACCTTTCTGCCCTACCGCACGTGCGCGGCCGCGCTCCTGCTCGACAGCGCCGCACGCTGGAGCGAGGGCGAGCCCCGCCAGCCGATCGAGTGGACGGTCGCGCGCGAGCTGGGCGGCCAGCAGTGGCGGATCATCCTCTCGGCCGGCCTCACGCCCGAGAACGTCGGCCGTGCCGTCGCCACCGCGCGCCCGTACGCCGTCGACGTCAACTCCGGCGTCGAGGCCGAGCCCGGGCGCAAGGATCCGGACAAGGTGTGGCGGTTCGTCGCCGAGGCGAAGGGGACCCGATGACCACGCTCCCCGACGCGCAGGGTCACTTCGGGCGCTTCGGTGGACGGTTCGTCCCCGAGACGCTCATGGCCCCGCTCCACGAGCTCGAGCGCGCCTACCGGGCGGCCGGGCGTGACCCGAAGTGGGAGCGGCGGCTTGCCGGGCTCCTCGCCGACTACGCTGGGCGGCCTACGCCCTTGTACTTCGCGCGGCGGCTCACCGAGCATTGCGGCGGCGCGCGGATCTACCTCAAGCGCGAGGACCTCTGTCACACGGGCGCTCACAAGATCAACAACGTGCTCGGCCAGGCGCTCCTGGCGAGGCGCATGAAGAAGCCCCGCGTGATCGCCGAGACCGGTGCGGGCCAGCACGGGGTCGCGACGGCGACGGCCGCGGCGCTCCTCGGGCTCGAGTGCGAGGTGTACATGGGCGCCGAGGACGTCGAGCGCCAGGCGCTCAACGTCTTTCGGATGCGGCTCCTTGGCGCGCGCGTCATCCCCGTCGAGGCGGGGAGCCGCACGCTGAAGGACGCGATCAACGAGGCGCTGCGGGACTGGGTCACGAACGTGCGGACGACGTACTATCTCCTCGGCTCGGCGCTCGGCCCGCACCCGTACCCCATGATGGTCCGCGACTTCCACGCGGTGATCGGCCGGGAGACGCGGCGCCAGGCTCGGACGACGCTCGGGCGGCTCCCGGATGTGCTCGTCGCGTGCGTCGGCGGCGGCTCGAACGCGATCGGGCTCTTCCACCCGTTCATCGGCGACCGGCGTGTCCGGATCATCGGCGTCGAGCCGGGCGGCGAGGGGATCGCGACGGGCCGTCACGGCGCCTCGATGACGGCGGGCACGGTCGGCGTCCTTCACGGCTGCATGAGCTACCTGCTCCAAGACGACGACGGGCAGATCGCCACCGCGCACTCGATCTCGGCAGGGCTCGACTACCCGGGCGTCGGGCCCGAGCACGCGTACTATCGCGACGCCGGCCGGTTCGAGTTCGTCTCGATCACGGACGAGGAGGCGCTCGAGGGGTTCCAGGCGCTGACCCGCCTGGAAGGCATCATGCCCGCGCTCGAAACGGCTCACGCCGTGGCCCACGCCATGCGCCTGGCGAAGACGCTCCCCGGGTCGAAGGCGATCGTCGTCGGGCTCTCGGGCCGCGGCGACAAGGACGTCCACGTCGTGGCGAAGGCGCTCGGGCGGGAGGTCAAGTGAGCCGGCTCGCGACGACCTTCGACGAGCTTCGCGCGCGTGGCGAGCGCGCCCTGGTGGCCTACTTCACCGCCGGCGATCCCTCGCTCGCGGAGACGCAGCGGCTCGTGCTGGAGGCGGCGGCGCGCGGCGCTGACGTCATCGAGCTCGGCGTGCCCTTCTCGGACCCCATCGCCGACGGCCCGGTCATCCAGCGCGCGGCGATGCGCGCCCGCGAGCGGGGGACGTCCGTGGCGCGGGTGCTCGAGACGGTCGCCACGCTGCGGGCGGAGACGCCCGTGCCGGTCGTGCTCCTCACGTACTACAACCCCGTCCTCGCCTTCGGCCTCAAGGCGTTCGCGCGGACGGCGGCCGACGCGGGCGCGGACGGCGTGATCGTCGCCGACCTGCCCCTCGAAGAGGCAGGTCCGTTCTCAGCTGAGGCCGAGGCGGCGGGGCTCGACCTCGTCCACCTCGTGGCGCCGACCTCCACGCCCGGGCGTGTGCGCCTCATCGCCCGCCGGAGCCGCGGCTTCATCTACGTGGTCTCACTGACAGGCGTCACGGGCGAGCGGCGGGAGCTGCCGCGCGACCTCGAGGCGCAGATCCGCACGCTCAGGCGTCTGACGACGAAGCCCGTCTGCGTCGGGTTCGGCATCGGCCACCCCGACCAGGTGGCGGCGGTGGGCCGGCTGGCGGACGGCGTGATCGTCGGCTCTGCCATCGTCCGCCTGATCGAGGAGCGCGCGGGCACCCCGACCCTGGTCAAGGATGTGGGCGAATTCATCGCCTCGCTGAAGGCACCGCTAAGGGTAAGGTTATGATTACTTGTTCGAACGCCGGCTTTGCCGGCGTAACCGAACGGGGGGAGGTTCGGAAGGGGGGCGGAGCCCCCCTCCGAAGGGAATGGGGGGCGCAGCCCCCCTTCGAAGGAGGATGGGGGGCGTAGCCCCCCTCCGAGGATTATGGCGTGGTTTCGACGCAAGACCGACGGGTCCGAGGGCCAGGCGAGCCGCGTCCACATCGCCGAGGGGCTGTGGATCAAGTGCGACTCCTGCAAGGAGATCGTGTACCGCGCCGAGGTGGAACGCGCGGGGCGCGTCTGCCCGAAGTGCCACTATCCCTTTCGTGTCTCCGCGCGCGAGCGCATCGCGCTCCTGGCCGATCCCAACACCTTCGAGGAGCGCGACACCAACCTCGAGTCCACGGATCCGCTCGGCTTCAGGGACACCAAGCGGTACCGTGACCGAGTCCGCGCCGCCATCGAGAAGACGAAGACCGACGAAGCGGTCGTCACCGGGGTGGCGCGTATCGGCGGCCTGCCCGTCGTGCTGTGCGTGTTCGAGTTCGGGTTCCTGGGCGGTAGCATGGGATCGGTCGTCGGCGAGAAGCTCACGCGCGCGATCGAGCTCGCCATCGACAAGCAGCTGCCGGTCGTCATCGTCTCCGCGTCGGGCGGCGCCCGCATGCAGGAGGGGATCCTCTCGCTCATGCAGATGGCCAAGACCGCCGCGGCGCTGGAGCGCCTGGCCGAGCGTCGGCTCCCGTACATCTCGGTCCTGACCGATCCGACGACGGGCGGCGTCACGGCGAGCTTTGCCATGCTCGGCGACGTCATCATCGCCGAGCCGCGCGCGCTGATCGGCTTCGCCGGACCGCGCGTGATCGCCGAGACGATCCGCCAGCCCCTGCCCGAAGGGTTCCAGCGCTCGGAGTTCCTGCTCGAGCACGGGCAGATCGACTTCATCGTCGACCGGTATCTGCTCAAGGAGACCCTGCGCCGCATCCTTGCGTTCTTCGCCGGCGAGCCGCCCCGGTCCGGTTAGTGTCAGCCTGGGACGTCATGGGAACGATCCCCGCACGCGGGGTCGCCCCCGACGGGCACGCGCGCCAGGGGTGGCGGGACCGCGCGGCACGCGTCCGCTGCCCGGTTGCGGCGGGGCTCCGCCTGGGGCCCGGGGTCCGCTGCCAGCTGGCGGGCCGCCGAGGCCCCCTTCGATGAGCGGGTGACGTACGCCGAGGCGGTCGCCCGCCTGCTCGCCCTGCGTGGCGGCGAGCACGCGGGGATGCGCCCGGGGCTCGAGCGGATCGAAGGGCTGCTCGCGGCGCTGGGCCATCCCGAGCGCCGCTACCGGCTCGTCCAGGTCGGCGGCACGAACGGCAAGGGCTCGGTGGCTGCGATGCTGGCGGCGATCCTCAAGGCGGCCGGCCACCGCGTCGGTCTCTACACCTCGCCCCACCTCGTCTCGTTCCGCGAGCGCATCCGCGTGAACGGCGAGGCCATCTCCGAGGACGACGTGGTCGACGGTGTCGAGGCGCTCGGCACGCTGGTGGCGCGCCTGGACGCCACGATGTTCGAGACGGCGACTGCGCTCGCGCTCGATCACTTCGCGCGCGAGGCGGTGGACGTCGCGGTCCTGGAAGTCGGGCTCGGCGGCCGGCTCGACGCGACGACCGTCGGCGTCCCCGCCGTCACCGTCGTCACACGCATCGACCTCGACCACCAGGCGGTGCTCGGGACGACGCTCCGCGAGATCGCCGCCGAGAAAGCGGCGATCATCCGCGCGGGTGTCGCCGTCGCGGCGTCGCAGGCGCCCGAGGCGACCGCAGTGCTGGTCCGGCGCGCGACCGAGGTCGGCGTCCCGCTGCTGCTCTCGGGGCGCGATCTGTCCGTCACGGTCGAGCACCGTGGTCTCGACGGGCAGCTGATCGGCTGCGCCGCTCCCGGCTGGTCCATCGCCCGTCTGCGGCTCGGCATGCTCGGGAGCTACCAGCCCGAGAACGCTCTGCTCGCCGTGGCCGCGGCCCGTCAGCTCGGCGTCGGCGATGCGGCGATCGGCGACGGGCTCGGGCGCGCGCGGTGGCCGGGGCGCTTCCAGGTCCTCGCGCGCGCCGGCGGATGGCTCGTGCTCGACGGCGCCCACAACCCCGGCGGCGCCCGCGCGCTCGCCGCCTCCCTGCGCGACTTTTTCGGCGATGCCCCTGTCACGTTCGTGGTGGGGATCCTCCGTGACAAGGACGCGCGCGCGATGCTCGCCGAGCTGGCGCCGCTCGCGCGCCGTCTCATCCTGACCGCGTCGTCGAACCCACGCGCGGCGGATCCAGCGGCGCTGCGTGCGGTGGTCCCGGGGTCCGTCCCGCGCGCCGAGATCGTCTCGTCCCCGGTCGAGGCGCTCGCGATGGCGGCCCGTCCGCCGTCGGCCCCGATCATTTGCGTCGCCGGCTCACTCTCCCTCGTCGGCGACGTCCTCAGGCACCTCGCCGGGAGCGATACGCCTTGCTCTGTCGAAAAGGGGGCTGATAGCGTAGAGTCCCTTTTCTGACGAGGACGTTCGGGCCACCCATGCGAAGGCTCCCCGCGACCGCATTCTTCCTGGCTGGCGCCCTTCTGGCCGGCCCCGTCGCCTCGGCCGCCCAGGCGCCCGGCCCGGTGACTGTGAGGACAGCCGGCGGTGTCACGGTCGTGGCGGACCGGATCGAGCAGGTCGCCCCCGACAACCTCGTCGTCGCGACCGGCAACGTGGAGCTCACGCGCGGGACGGCGCGCCTCTTGGCCGACCGCGTGGAGCTCAACCGCGCGACCGGCGACGCGGTCGCGCAAGGGCGCGTCATCTTCTACGACGGCGACGACCAGTTGACGGGCGACCGCGTCGAGTACAACGTCAACACCGGCACCGGCGTCGTCTACCGCGGCCGGATCCGCGTGGCGCCCTTCTACCGGATCGGGGGCGAGCGCCTGGAGCGCGTGGGGGAGAAGGTCTACCGCGTGCGCCGCGGGATCTTCACGACGTGCGAGGACGACGGGTCGCCCCCGTGGTCCTTCCGCTTCGGCTCGGGCACCGCGGATCTCGACGAACTGGTCTACGGGACGAACGCCTCCTTCTGGGCCAAGGACGTCCCGCTGATCCCGTTCTTCCCGTTCTTCGCTGCGGCGATCCGACGCGAGCGCCAGACCGGCTTCCTGCCGCCGGTGTTCGGAACGTCGAGCCGGCGCGGGTTCTTCACGGAGATCCCGTTTTTCTGGGCGATCTCGGATAACCAGGATGCCTCGCTCGGGTTCGACTATTTCGCGCGCCGCGGCGTCGGCGGCTCGGCGGACTACCGCTACATCCTGTCCGAGCGGCAGCGCGGCTCCGTCGGGGGCTTCTGGGTGCACGAGAGCATGCAGGACAACGACGACCGGGGCTGGGGACGGCTCCGGCACGACTGGCAGATCGCGCCCGGGCTCCAGTTCCGCGCGGACCTCTCCGGCGTGTCCGACGACGGCGTGCTTCGGCTCTACGAGGACTCGCTCCAAGCGCGCGCGGCGCAGCGGGCCGAGTCGAACGTGTCTCTCACGCGGACTTTGCAGAACTGGAACTTCTTGGGCCGCGTCTCCGTCTACCAGGACCTCACGACACCGGAGCCGGTCGAGCTCCAGCGGCTGCCCGAAGTGTCGATCCAGGGCGTGCGGCAGCCGCTCCCGGGGCTCCCCGGCGTCCTCTACCAGGTCGACGCGAGCGCCACGCACTTCTTTCGCGAGCTCGGCTCGGACGGCACACGGGCCGACCTGCGGCCGCGGCTGTCGCGGCCGATCCCCCTCGCGGGCTACGCCACCGTGACGCCGTTCGCCGGCGGGCGCGTGACCGCCTACGACCGGACGGTCACGAGCACCGGCTTCAAGCAGGGCGTCTTCATCGAGCACACCGACGACCGGGAGCGCGTCCGCCAGCTCGCCGAGTTCGGCTCCGACCTGGAGAGCCGCGCCGCGCGCGTCTACCAGCTCCGCGGCGCGGGCGGCCTCGACGCGCTCCTGCACACCATCGAGCCGCGCGTGCACTACATCCGCGTGCTCGGCAAGAATTTCTACAGCCTGCCGATCTGGACCGAGCGCATCGACAACGTCCCCGAGGCGAGCTGGCTCGAGTACTCGATCACGAACCGGGTGCGCGGGCGGACGGTGAGCCCCGAGGGGACGGAGGCCGTGCGCCAGGAGCTTCTTCGCTTCACCGCGGCGCACGCGTACGACATCGAAGGCAAGCGCTGGGGCAACCTCGCGGGCGACCTCAGCATCCAGCCGACGAAGGTGCTTCGCTTCCGGGGCGATGTGAGTTACAACGTCGAGCATGGGATCTTCCAGGCGGGGACCACGGACGTGGAGGTGACGCTGCCTTTCGCGACGGCCAACGTCGGGACGCGCTTCGACCGCCGGGTGCCGTTCGTCCCGGACTGGGTCGAGATCCCGGGCACCTACAACCCGGGCCTGGCGATTCCCGAACGGGCCAGCGTGAACTTCCTCCAGGGAGGCGTCACCTCGGAGGTCCGGCGGAACCTCATCCTTCGCGCCAGCACGAACTACGACGCGCGTACGGACACCTTCGTCGAGAGCCGCTTCGGCGTCGACCTCAAGTTCCAGTGCTGGGCGCTCGTGCTCGAATACATCAACCGGAGCCCCGAGTTCGGCGGCAAGACTGCCGACAACGAGTTCCGCTTCACGCTCAACCTGCTCGGCGTGGGCGGCGTGCTGTCGACGCGCCTCGGGGCGAGCGAGTCGGGGGCCCGCCTGAAATGATCCCGTTCGTCGACCTGAGCCGCCAGCACGCGGCGCTCCGCACGGAGCTCCTCGCCGCGATGGCGCGCGTGCTCGACTCCGGCCAGTTCGTCCTGGGCGGCGAGGGGCGGGCGCTCGAGGAGGAGCTCGCCGCCACGTGCGGCGTCCGCCACGCAGTCGGCGTCGCGTCGGGCACCGACGCGCTCCGTCTGGCGCTTACGGCCCTCGGCGTCGGGCCGGGCGACGAGGTCCTGACGCCCGCGTTCTCCTTCGTCGCCTCGGCCTCGACCATCGTGATGACGGGCGCCACGCCCGTCTTCGTCGACATCGATCCCGAGACCTACGCGCTCGACGTCGCGGCGGTCGCCCGCGCCGTCACGCCGCGGACGCGCGCGATCATCCCTGTGCACCTCTACGGCCACCCGGCGCCGATGGACGCGCTCGCGGCCCTCGCGCGGCGGCACGGGCTCGCCATCGTCGAGGACGCGGCGCAGTCCATCGGTGCGACGTGGGCGGGGAAACCAGTTGGGAACTGGGGAGACGCGGCGTGCGTCTCCTTCTATCCGACGAAGAACATCGGCGCGTGCGGCGACGGGGGGATGGTGCTCACCGGGCGCGACGACGTCGCGGAGCGCGTGCGCCGCCTCAGGCACCACGGCGAGCGCGGCCGCTACCGCCACGTGGAGCTCGGCTACACGAGCCGGCTCGACGAGCTCCAGGCGGCAGTCCTGCGCGTCAAGCTCAAGCGGCTTTCCGAGTGGACGGAGCGCCGGCGGCGGCTCGCGGCGCTGTACCGCGAGCGCCTCGCCGGCCTACCGCTCTCGCTCCCGGTGGAGCGGCGAGAGGCGCGGCACGTCTACCATCTCTTCACGGTCCGCCACGCGCAGCGCGACGCCTTCGCGAAAGCCCTCGCCGACCTCGGCGTGGGGACGGCGGTGCACTACCCGCTCGCCGTGCCGAACCAGCCCCTGTTCGGCGGGGACGAGCGCCGGTTCCCCGAGGCGTGGCGAGCCGCGCGCGAGGTGCTGTCCCTGCCGTGCTTCGCGGAGCTGACCGACGACGAAGTCGAGGGCGTGGCCGTGGCCGTGCGACAGGCGTGCGACCGCCTATGACAACCGCGGACGCGCTGAAGCGGCGACTCGCGGCGACACCCACCGTGGGGGTCATCGGGCTGGGGTACGTGGGCCTGCCACTGGCCGTGGCGTTCGCCGACTCCGGCGCGACGGTGATCGGCCTGGACGTGGATCCCACGCGCGTGGCCAGGGTCCGCGCGGGCGAGAGCTTCATCGAGGACGTGTCGACCGAGACGCTCGGTCGCCTGGTGGCAGCCGAGCGCCTCACCGCCACCGACGACATCGCCGCCTTCAAGGACGCGGATGCCATCGTCATCTGCGTCCCCACGCCTCTCGGCAAGTCGAAGGAGCCCGACATCTCGTACATCGTGAGCGCCGCCGACGCGGTCGCCGGGGTCATTCGCCGCGGACAGCTCGTCGTGCTCGAGTCGACGACCTACCCCGGCACGACCCAGGACATCCTCCTGCCGCGCTTCGAGGCCCGAGGGCTCAAGGCTGGCGAGGACTTCTTCCTCGCGTTCTCGCCCGAGCGCATCGACCCGGGGAACCGCCGCTACACCCTGCGGGAGATCCCCAAGGTGGTCGGCGGCCTCACGCCGGCGTGCCGGGAGCTGGCGACGGCGCTCTACGCGCGCGTCACCCGGCAGATCGTCCCGGTGTCCGCGCCGCAGACGGCCGAGATGGTCAAGCTCTTCGAGAACACGTTCCGCTCCGTCAACATCGCCCTGGTGAACGAGTTCGCGATCATGTGCCGCCGCCTCGGCATCTCCGTGTGGGAGGTGATCGACGCCGCCGCCACGAAGCCGTTCGGCTTCATGCCCTTCTACCCCGGGCCCGGGCTCGGGGGTCACTGTTTGCCAAGCGATCCCCACTACCTCTCGTGGAGGGTGCGCCTCGAGGGCTACGAGCCGCGCTTCATCGCGTTCGCCGACGAGATCAACCGGCAGATGCCGGCGTACGTCGTGCAGCTCGTCGCCGATGCGTTCAACGACCGTGGCCGCGCCGTCCGCGGTGCACGCGTCCTCGTCCTCGGCGTGGCCTACAAGCCGAACGTCGCCGACACGCGCGACTCGCCGGCGATCGAGATCATCCAGACGCTGCTCGCGAAGGGCGCCCGCGTCGCCTACCACGACCCACTCGTGCCGTCGCTCACGCTCGACCGCACGACGCTCGAGTCGATCGCCTGGCGCGACGCCGACCTGGCCGGGCGCGACCTCGTGCTGATCCTCACGGGGCACCGCGGGTACGACTGGGGGGCGATCGTGCGGGAGGCGCGCCTCGTGGTCGACACCCGCAACGCGACGGCGGACGTGCCGCCCGCCCCCCACGTCATCCGTCTGTAGATCATCGAAGGGGGTCTCGACGGCCCCCTCCGAGCCACCCCCAGGATCGTTGCGCGGGCGAAGCCGGCGCTCGAACGTCGATCGGTGCTCCGATTGGGTCGGCGGAGCCGGCGCATTCGGGCCGATGGCGAGGCCGCCGCGGGTGACCGGTGGGGGGTGTCGGGGTGGAGCGGCGGCGCTCCCCCCGACGTTGACGTAGAATGACGTCGTGAGAAGCCGGGTCGCGATCCGCTCGTCGTCAGGGCGCCGTTCACGGTAGTTCTGACATGAGCGGCGCCGTCCGTGTGCGCTTCGCGCCGAGCCCGACGGGACACCTCCACGTCGGGGGCGCGCGCACCGCGCTGTTCAACTGGCTCTACGCGCGCCACCACCGCGGGACCTTCATCCTCCGGATCGAGGACACCGACCGTTCGCGCTCGACCGACGAGAACATCACCGCGATCCTCGAGGCCCTCGAGTGGCTCGGCCTCGACTGGGACGAGGGGCCGCCGACGCCGGGCTACCGCCAGACCGAGCGGCTTCCGATCTACCGTGACCACGCCGAGCGACTGCGCGCCACGGGCCGCGCCTACTACTGCGACTGCCCTCCCGAGCTCCTGGAGCGCGAGCGGCGGGCCGCCCAGGCGCGCAAGGAGACTTTCCGCTACTCGGGGCGGTGCCGCGACCGCGGCCTGGATACCGGGGCGCTCCGCCTCAGGATCCCGGACGCGGGCACGACGGTCGTGAACGACCTGATCCACGGCCCGGTCACGTTCGACCACGGTGGGCTCGACGACTGGATCCTCGTCCGCACGGACGGCACGCCCACGTACAACTTCTGCGTCGTCGTGGACGACGTCACGATGCGGATCACGCACGTGATTCGCGGCAACGACCACCTGCCGAACACGCCGAAGCAGATCCTCTGCTACGAAGCGCTCGGCTACCCGGTCCCCGAGATGGCGCACGTGTCGATGATCCTGGGGCCGGACCGGAGCCGGCTCTCCAAGCGCCACGGCGCGACCTCCGTCCAGGCGTTCCGCGACGCCGGCATTCCGGCCGACGCCATGGTCAACTACCTGGCCCGGCTCGGCTGGTCCCACGGGGACCAGGAGATCTTCACGCGGGAGGAGCTGATCGAGCTCTTCGACATCAAAGATGTCGCCTCCTCCGGCGCCGTCTTCGACCACGCGAAGCTCGAATGGCTCTCGCACCAGCACATCAAGCGGATGGACGCGTCGCGCCTCGCCGAGTTGGTCCTTCCGTTCTTCCCGGCCGTCGGGCTCGAGCCTCCTCGGGACCACGCCTACGTCGCGCGAGCCCTGGAGACGCTCAAGGAGCGAGGAAAGACGTTTCGCGAGCTGCTCCAGGTCGGTAGCTTCTACTTCGAGCGCCCCAGTGGCTACGCGCCCGAGGCCGCGAAGATGTACTTCACGGAGGCTGGCGCCGCCCGGCTCGCGGCGATCAGCCGGCGGCTCGAGACGCTGCCCAGCGTCACCCCCGAAGCGCTGGAGAGCCTGTACCGTGAGCTGGGCGAGGAGCTCGGGCTCAAGCTCGTCGATCTGGCCCAGCTCACGCGTCTGGCGCTGACCGGGGGCACGGCGTCGCCGCCGCTCTTCGAGGTCCTCGCCGTCCTCGGGCGCGAGGAGGCGCTCGCACGCCTGCGCGCGGCCCAGGCCTGGATCGCTACGACGGCGCGCCCGTGAGACTCCTGCTGGTACGGCACGGTGAATCGGAATGGAACCGGGTGAGGCGCTTCCAGGGCGCCAACGACGTCGGGCTCTCCGACGTCGGGCGCGCCCAGGCCGAGGCGCTGGGCTGCGCGGTCAAGCGCGGCTATCGGGTGGCCGTGGCCTACGTGAGCCCGATGCGCCGCGCGCTGGAGACGGCCGAGCTGGCGCTCGCGGGGACCACGATCCCGCGAGTACCGCTGCCGGACCTCCGCGAGCTCTCGCTCGGCGAGTGGGAGGGACGCACGGTGGACGAGGTCCGCGCCCTCGAGGGGGATCCGTATCACGCGTGGGTCCGCGCCCCGCTCGACTGCCCGCCGCCCGGCGGCGAAGCGCTGCCGGAGGTCTGCGCCCGGGTGCGGCGCGCCATCGACCGGATCGGCGCGCGCCATCGACACGACGACGACGTGCTGGTCGTCGCGCACGGCGGCGTGATCAGCGTTTATCTCTGCCACCTGCTGGGCGTCTCGTTCAACGCGCTCTGGCGGCTCCGCATCGACAACGGCTCGCTGACGATCGCGAAGCCTCCGCGCCTCGTGTGCGTCAACGACACCGCCCATCTTCCGCCGAGCCCGCGGTCCATGTGGTTCGATACCTCGGGGGTGGGGGACGCCCCTCGCTCAGAAAACCCCACTTCGCTCTGGGCGCCCCCCACCCCCGACGGGGATCTCGCATCGTGACGGTCCTGCTCGCGCTATTCGGCGGGATGGCGCTCCTGCTCTACGGGATCCGCCTGAGCGGCGAGGCGCTCCAGCGGGCGCTCGGCGGGCGCCTGCGGAGCCTCTTGACCGGGCTGTCGCGCAACCGGATCCTCGCCGTCGTCTCGGGCGCGGCGATCACCGCGATCATCCAGTCGTCGGCGGCCACGACGCTCATGCTGATCGGCTTCGTCGCCGCGGGCCTCATGACTTTCCGCCAGACGCTCGGCGTGATCCTGGGCGCCGACATCGGCACGACGTTCACGGTGCAGCTGATCGCCTTCCGCGTCACCGACGCCGCGCCGCTGTTGATCGGCCTCGGCTTCACGACCACGTTCGTCGCGCGGCGCCGAGTCCTGAAGGACGTCGGGCAGGCCCTCCTCGGGCTCGGCCTCCTCTTCCTGGGGCTCAAGCTCATCCTCGACAACGCTGGGACGCTCAAGGCGAGCCCGCTCGCGGTGGACCTCCTCGACGCGGTCGCGAACAACCCTGTGGTCGGCGTCCTCGCCGGCGCGGTGTTCAGCGCGCTGGTCACGTCATCGGCCGCGACGCTCGGCCTCACGCTCGCCTTCGCCCACCAGGGGCTGCTGAGCCTTCTCGGCGCCGTGGCGGTCGTGCTCGGCGCGAACATCGGCACGTGCGTCACTGCGCTCACGGCGTCGATCGGCGCGAGCGCCGAGGCCAAGCGCGTGGCCGTCGCCCACATCGCCTTCAAGATCCTCGGCGTCGTGCTCGTGTTCCCGTTCATCGGCCCGTTCACCGACGTGGTGGCGCGCACGGCCG
The DNA here is from genome assembly GCA_003220675.1 of Candidatus Rokuibacteriota bacterium. Classification (GTDB taxonomy): domain Bacteria; phylum Methylomirabilota; class Methylomirabilia; order Rokubacteriales; family CSP1-6; genus 20CM-2-70-11. The sequence continues at coordinate 21,979 of QHTD01000057.1, forward strand.
CCGACCCGGCGCGCCAGATCGCCAACGCGCACACGCTCTTCAACATCGGCATCAGCCTCGCGTTCCTGCCGTTCACGCCCTGGGCATCGCGCGCCGTCGAATCGCTCGTGCCGGACGCCCCGGAGGGCGACAGCCCGTTCCGCGCCCGCTACCTGGACGAGCGGGCGCTCGAAACGCCGGCCCTCGCGCTCGGCCAGGCGACCCGCGAGGCCCTCCGGATGGCCGACGTGGTGCAGGGGATGCTCCGCGACGTGCCGGTGGTCTTCGCGAGCGACTACCAGGAGCTCCTGGAGGACGTCTCGCGGCGTGACGACCAGGTCGACTTCCTCGAGCGGGAGATCAAGCTCTTCCTCACCCGGCTCGGCCGCGAGGCCATGGGCCCGGACTTCTCGCGCAAAGAGATCGCGCTGATCTCCTTCATCGGGAATCTCGAGAACATCGGCGACATCATCGACAAGAACCTGATGGAGCTCGCGCGGAAGAAGCTCTACCAGGGACGACGGTTCTCCGACGCGGGCTGGGTGGAGATCCAGGAGTTCCACGCGATCGTCGGGAAGAACCTCGAGCGGGCCATCGCCGCCTTCGCCGCGAACGACCGCGGACTGGCGCAGGAGATCCTCGACCAGCGCCCGATGATCCGGCAGCGCGAGCGCGACCTGCGCGAGTCGCACCTCGATCGGCTGCGGGCGGGCCTCGCCGAGTCCATCGAGACGTCGGAGATCCACCTCGACATCCTGACGAACCTGAAGCGCGTCAGCTCGCATGTCTCGGCGCTCGCGATCTCGATCCTTGAGGAGGTCTGAGATGAAGAAGATCGAGGCCATCATCAAGCCGTTCAAGCTGGACGACGTGAAAGAGGCCCTGACGGAGCTCGGCGTCGTCGGCATGACGGTGACCGAGGTGCGCGGGTTCGGCCGGCAGAAGGGCCACACCGAGCTCTACCGCGGCTCCGAGTACACGGTGGACTTCCTTCCCAAGGTGAAGATCGAAGTCGTCGTCGCGGACAGCATGGTGGACAAGATCGTCTCGACGATCGTCGGCGCCGCGAAGACGGGCTCCATCGGCGACGGCAAGGTGTTCGTGCTCCCGATCAACGAGTCGATCCGCATCCGGACCGGAGAGACGGGCGAGTCGGCCGTCTGAGCCCCACGCAGCGGGACTTCCGCCAGCTCGGGTTCGCCGACCCGGCCGCCGCCCTGGCGAACTTCGAGAGCCTCGCGCCGACGCCGCGGGACGCGGAGCTCCTGGCTCCGATCGCCCCGCGGCTCACCGCCGCGCTCGCCGCCGCGCCCGACCCCGACATGGCGCTCAACAACCTCGAGCGCTACGCGGCCGTGGTCAACCGATCCGTCCTCTACGCGACGCTCGCCCAGCACCCGGGCGCGCTGCCCCTGCTCGTCCGCGTCTTCGGCTCGAGTCAGTTCCTTGCCGACGCGCTCCGCCGCCGGCCGCAGGCCCTCGCCTGGCTCCTCGAGCCACGGACGATGCGGGTCTGGCTTCCCGAGGATCTCGCGGCCGATCTCGCCCAGGCGCTCGGCCCCTTCGAGACGCGCGAGGCGCGGATGAAGGGGCTGCGCCGCTTCAAGTACCGCCACCTCCTCCGCATCGGCGCCCGGGACCTCCTGGGCGACGCCGACCTCGACGTGACGACCGAGGAGCTGGCGCACCTCGCCGACGTGTGCCTCGCCGAGGCGCTCGCGTTTGCGGAGGCGGCGGCGCGCGTCGAGTACGGCGCGCCGCTCGGCGCGTCCGGGACTGAGACCGGCGTGGCCGTCATCGCGATGGGAAAGCTCGGTGGCGAGGAGCTGAATTACTCGTCTGACATCGACCTCATGTTCGCCTATGGGGCCGACGGCGAGACGGCCGGCGGACGGAGCGGGCGTGTCGAGAACGGCGAGTACTTCGCGCGTGTCTGCCGCGAGGTCGTGGCCTTCCTCGAGGGGGTCACCGACGAGGGCTACGCCTTCCGCGTGGACCTGCGCCTCCGGCCGGAGGGGCGAACGGGCCCCGTCGTCCTCTCGCTCCCGGGGTACCGCGCCTACTACCGGGACCGCGCCGAGCTCTGGGAGCGTCAGGCGCTCATCAAGGCGCGCGTCGCGGCCGGCGACCTCCGCGTGGGGGCGTGCTTCATGGCCGAGGCGCGCGAGGTCGTGTACCGGCCGGGCATCGACACGCGGATCGTCCCGGCGATCCGCGCGATGAAGGCGCAGATCGACCGGACGCTCGGGGCGAAGGGCGACGCGGCGACGAACGTCAAGCTCGGCCGTGGCGGGATCCGCGAGATCGAGTTCCTCGTCCAGGCGCTCCAGCTCCTCTATGGCGGCGACGACTCCTGGCTGCGCGAGCGCAACACGCTGAAGATGATCTTTCGGCTGTCCGAGCGCGGGTACCTGGCGCCCGACCTCGGCCGGATGCTGTCGGAGGCGTACGCGCACCTGCGCACCGTGGAGCACCGGCTGCAGATCCTCCACGAGTTCCAGACCCACACGCTGCCCTCGTCGCCGCTCGAGCTCGGCCGGCTCGCCCGACGCGTCGGCATCGCCGGGCCGCCAGCGCAGGCGGCGCGCGCGTTCCGGGCGCGCCACCGGCGGATCACCACCACCGTGCACCGCGCGTTTCGCGCCTTCTTCGCCGAGCGCGTCGGGTCCCCCGGCAAGCGCCTCCGATTGCCCAGCGTCATGGCGCTCGGCGCGACCGGCTTCGTCGACCCCGAGCGTGCGCGCCACAACCTCGCGCTCATCCTCGAGGGGCGTCCGCTCGTGCCGTACGCGGGCCGGCTCCGCGCGGCGCTCGAGCGCCTCTGCTCGATGCTCCTCGATGCGCTCTGGAAGAGCCCCAACCCCGACGAGGCGCTCCACCAGTTCGAGCGCTTCCTCTCGGCGGCGGGCCCGCGCGCCGGGCTCGTCGAGCTGCTCGCGGGGAGCCCCGAGCTCCTCACCGGGCTCGTCCGCGTGTGCGCGGGCGGCGATCTCCTGACGCAGCTCCTGATCGCCCAGCCCGAGCTCCTCGCCTTGCTCGCGGTGCCCGAGCGGCTCCTCCGACCCAAGGCAAAGCGGGCGCACCGCGCCGTCGTGGCCCAGGTCTTCGCCCCTCTACTCGGACCCGGCGAGCGGCGGGACCTGCTGCGCCGGCTCAAGCAGTCGGAGGAGCTCACGATCGTGTGGCGTTACCTCCTCGGGGTGACGACGATCGAGGGCTACTCGCGCGAGATGACGGCGCTCGCCGAGGCCGTGCTGGCGGCGGGTTGGCTCCTGACGCTCGAGCCGCTCGTCGCGCGCTACGGTGTCCCGCGCGACGCGCACGGGCGGTTCATCCCCGCGGTCGTCGTGGGGCTCGGCAAGCTCGGCGGCCGCGAGCTCTGCACGGGCTCGGACCTCGATCTCTTCGTGACGACGGGGGACGAGGGACGAACGGACGGTGGCGATCCGATCGATGCCTCGTGGTTCTACAGCCTCGCCGTCGAGCGCCTGGCCGGCACGCTCGGTGACATCACGGCCGCCGGCGTCGCGTTCCCGGTGGACCTCCGGCTCCGGCCCGGCAGCAAGGGAAGCGGCTTCGCCTCGAGCGTCGCCGCCCTCGAACGCTACTATGAGGAGTACGGCGACCTCTGGGAGCGGCAGTCGCTCACGCGCGCGCGGCTCCTCACGGGGGACCGTCGGCTCGCGCGTCGCGTGCGCGCCGCGCTGCGCGAGATCGTGTACGGGACGGCATTGCCGCGCGCGCAGCTGAAGGAGATCGCCGAGGTGCGCACGCGCATGGAGGTCGAGCTGGGCAAGGAAACGCGCGGACGCTGGCACGTCAAGTACGGGCGGGGCGGGCTCGTCGACGTCGAGTTCCTGACGCAGGCGCTTCAGCTCGTCCACGGCAGGCACCACGTCGAGGCGCGCACCCCGGCCACGGTGCAGGCACTCCGCGGGCTCGCGCGCGCGGGCGCGCTCACGCCGGAGACGGCAGCGCAGCTCGCCGACCACTACCGCTTCCTCCGCCGCGTGTCCGCGGCCCTGCGCCTGCTGGGCGCGCGGCCGAGCGACACGCTCGAGCTGGCCGGCCCCATGCCCGCGCGCGTCGCGAAGGCACTCGGCTTCCCGTCGCGCCAGGCGTTCCTCGACGCCTACGGCGCGCGGACCGACGCGGTCCGGGCCGCGTACCTCGAGGCCATGACGTGATGGGCGGATGCGCTTGAGCGAACACGGGAGCGTGCTCGGCATCGACGTGGGCTACAGCGCGCGCCGCAAGACCACAGGGTTCTGTGCGCTGTCGTGGGACGCACGCACGGTACGCTGGCGGTGTGAGAATGCGGGCGTCGACGAGCGCAACCGTCACGACACGCTTCGACGCGTGTTGCCCGCGGCGCAGCGCCAGCTCCTCGCCGTGGCGATCGACGGGCCGCTGCTCCCCCGGCTCCACTCGACGCCACGCTATCGGTGCGCCGAGAGCCTGCTGAGTCGCGGCGCGTTCGGCAAGCGCGGGAAGCCTGGCCCGACGAACGGGGGAAGCGGCCGGGATCTGCACGCCCACGCGACACGACTCGCCCACTTCGTCTTGCAGGAATGTGGCGTTGAAGCGGCGGCGCATGTTCCCGCGATCCACGCGCGGGCGATCGTCGAGGCGTTCCCGAATCTCTTCCTGGGCGTCCTGTGCGATGAGGCGGACTATCCCGCCGAGCCCCACCGGCAACGCAAGTGGACCGACACGCTTTACAATTGGCCTCCGGGCGACCCCGTGATCCCACGAAAGCTCCGGAGCCTTCTGGAATCGCTCTTGCCGCGGCGGGCGATCGGCGGTGAGTTCGATATCAAAGACCACGAGAAGATCGCGAGCTTTGTGTGTGCGCTGACCGCGCTCTCGGTCGCGGCGAATCGGTTCGTCGCGGTGGGGTGCGCCCGCGACGGTTGTATCGCGCTCTCCCTCCGCGACCTGTGGGGGCGCGGGACGCCGTCCTCCGTGCCGTGGGCGGAGCGCGAGCTGCGGGCCAATCTGCCGCGCGTCGCCGCCGACTTTCCGCACTGTGAGCCCGCGGTGTACGAGGACGGCGGCCGGTGGAGCCTGGCGTGAAGACGCTCTACGTCGTCGACGGTCACTCGCAGCTCTTCCGCGCCTACCACGCGGTCGGCTACCTCTCGACGTCCAAGGGGATCCCGACGCAGGCGGTGCTGATCCTGAGCACGATGCTCTGGAAGCTGATCCGCGAGGAGCAGCCCGACTACCTGGCGGTCGCCTGGGACCCCCCGGGGCCGACCTTCAGGGACGCGCTCTCCGCCGAATACAAGGCGACCCGCGCGGCGATGCCCGACGACCTCGTCCGCCAGCTCCCGTACGTCCGGCGCCTCTTCGAGGCGCTCCGGATCCCGGTGATCGAGGTCGCGGGCTTCGAGGCCGACGACGTCTTGGCCACGCTCGTCGAGCGCGCTCTCGCGCTGCCCGACCTCGAGATCGTGGTGGTCACCGGTGACAAGGACCTGCTCCAGCTCGTCGGCCCGCGCGTGCGCGTCCTCTCCGTCTCCGGCCGCACCGGCGAGCCCGTCCTCTACGACGAGGCGAAAGTGCGCGAGCGGTGGGGCGTCGAGCCCGGGCAGATCGCCGACGTGCTGGCGCTCATGGGTGACACGATCGACAACATCAAAGGGGTTCACGGCGTGGGCGAGAAGACGGCCGTGAAGCTCGTCGGCCAGTTCGGCTCGGTCGCGCGGCTCTACGAGCACCTCCCGCTGGTGGGCGGCAAGCTCCGCGAGACGCTCGCGGCCGGTCGCAAGGACGCGTTCCTCTCCCGCGAGCTGGCGACGCTCAACCGGGACGTGCCCCTCGGATTCGACCTCGAGACCTTCCGCCGTGTCGAGCCCGACTGGACGCGGCTCCGGGCTCTCTGGATGGAGCTCGAGTTCACGCGGCTCCTCAAGGACCTCCCGGCGCCCGTCGCCCTCGTGAGCGGAGCGCCGGGCACCGTCCTCTCGGATCGCGCCGCCGTCGTCGCGTGGGTTGCGTCCGTGCCCGCCGGCGAGCCGCTCGCTCTCGACTGGGCGGGCGAGGCTCGGCCCCCGGACCCGAGCCTCGCGGGTGTCGCCATCTTCCATCCGGCCGCCGGCGCCGCGCGGCTCGCGGCGTCCGACGCCGTCGCGCTCGGCGGCCGCGAAGTCCTGATTCACGACGCAAAGCCGGTGCTCGAGGCGTGGCTGGGGGAGGCCGCGACGTTGCCGCCGATCCAGGACAGCGCCGTGGCCGCGTATCTCCTGAATCCTGCGCGCGCGAACTATCGCCTAGAGGATCTCTGCCTCGAGGCGTTCGGCGAGTGCCCGCCGCCGCTCCCCGAGGCGACGGCCGGAGGGGGGGAGGGCTCCTCTGCTCGGAACAACACTCGCCCGGAGCCCTCCCCCTCTCCGGCCGTCACGGGCGTGGACCTGGGCGGGATCCTCGCGGAACGCGCGAGGTGGGTGCATCGCTACTGGGCGCACGTGGCGGCGGAGCTTCGGGACAAGGAACTCTGGAGGATCTACGAGGAGATCGAGCGCCCGCTCGTGCCGGTGCTCGCGCGCATGGAGCGCCACGGCATCCGCGTCGATCCCGAGCGCCTCGGGGCGTTCGCGAAGGAGCTCGAGCGGAGCCTCGACAACCTCACGCGGGAGATCTGGCAGCTGGCCGGCGAGGAGTTCACGATCGCGTCGCCGAAGCAGCTCGCCCACATCCTCTTCGAGAAGCTCGGGCTGCCCGCGCTCCGCCGCACGAAGACAGGCTACTCGACCGACGCCGACGTCCTGACCGAGCTCGCGCTCGGCCACCCGCTGCCCGCGAAGGTCCTCGAGCACCGGATGCTGGCCAAGCTCAAGGGGACCTACGCCGATACGCTGCCGGCGCTCGTCAACCCGCGCACCGGCCGCATCCACACGACGTTCAACCAGCTCGTGGCGACGACCGGGCGGCTCTCCTCGCAGGACCCGAACCTCATGAACATCCCGATCCGGACCGAGCTGGGCCGGCGGATCCGCGCCGCGTTCATCCCGGCGCAGGGCTGGCGGTTCGTCGCCGCCGACTACTCCCAGATCGAGCTCCGCATCCTCGCGCATCTCTCGGGCGATCCGGCGATCATCGAGGCGTTCCGGCGTGGTGAGGACATCCACCGGCGCACGGCCTCGGAGGTGTTCCGGGTCGCGCCCGCGGAGGTGACGCCGCTCCAGCGGACGATCGCCAAGAGCGCCAACTTCGCGATCCTCTACGGCGTCTCGGCCTTCGGGCTCTCGCAGGCGACGAAGATCGACCAGAAGGAGGCGCAGCGCTACATCACCGACTACTTCGCGACCCACCCGCGGGTGCGCGCGTTCATCGACGCGACGCTCGCGTTCGGCCGCGAGCACGGCTACGTGACCACGCTGCTCGGCCGCCGCCGCTACCTGCCCGACCTCAGGAGCGCGAACCCTGTGGCGCGCAACGCGGCCGAGCGCATGGCCATGAACGCACCGGTCCAGGGAACCGCCAGCGACATGATCAAGATCGCGATGGTGCGCACGCAGGAGGCCCTCGACGCGCGCGGGCTCCGCGCGCGGATGCTGCTGCAGGTCCACGACGAGCTCCTCTTCGAGGCGCCGCCCGAGGAGATCGCCGCGGTCGAGGCGCTCGCGCGGGAGATCATGGAGGCGGCGCTGCCGCTCCAGGTCCCGGTCGTCGTCGACGTGAAGGCGGGCCCGGACTGGGCGGAGGTATGACCCGGAAGTTTCTGCTCGTGGGACTGACCGGGGGCGTCGCGACCGGCAAATCCACCGTTGCCGAGGTCTTCCGTCGTCTCGGGTGCGTGATCATCGACGCCGACGTGCTCGCGCGCGAGGTGGTCGCGCCCGGCGAGCCCGCCCACGACGACATCGTCGCCGAGTTCGGGAGGGGGATCCTCCAGCGCGACGGGACGCTCGACCGGCCGAAGCTCGGCGTCATCGTCTTCGCCGTTCCCGAGAAGCGCAAGCGCCTCGAGGCGATCACCCACCCGCGGATCCGCGAGCGGCTCGCCAGGCGGCTCGAGGAGCTCGCCGGCCGCGGTTTCGCCGGCATCGTCGTCTTCGACGCGCCCTTGATCATCGAGAGCGGGAACGCCACGACCATGGACCGTCTCGTCGTGGTCGTCACCGACGAGGCGACGCAGGCCCGGCGCCTCACGGCGCGCGACGGGCTCGGCGCCGCGGAGGCCGAGCGGCGGATCGCGAGCCAGCTGCCGGTCGCGGAGAAGGCGAAGGTCGCGGACTACGTCATCGACAACTCGGGCGACCGCGAGGCGACGATCCCCGAGGTGCGCCGGGTCCACCAGGCGCTCCTCGCCGACCTCAAGGCGCGGGGGCGTGCGAGCGACTAAGCGGCGGGCGCTCGGCCAGCACTTCCTCCGCGACGCCGGGGTCGCCTGCGCGATCGTCGATCTCCTGGCGCCCACGACCCACGACCTCGTCCTCGAGATCGGCCCCGGCGCGGGCGCCCTCACCGGGGAGCTCGCCCGCCGCGCCGGACGCGTCGTCGCCCTCGAGATCGATCGCGGGCTCGTCGAGGGGCTGCGCGCCCGCGTCCCGTCGGTCGAGGTCATCGAGGCCGACGCGCGTGTGTGGGACTACGGCGCGCTCGCGCGCCCCCGGGACGGGCGCGTGCTCGTCGTCGGCAACCTGCCGTACAGCGTGGGGAAGCCGATCCTGGCCGCGCTGATCGCCGCCCGCACGGCGATCGACGAGATGGCGCTCATGCTCCAGCGCGAGGTCGCCGAGCGCGTGGCGGCGGCGCCGGGCGGCAAGACGTACGGGAGCCTGTCGATTCTGAGCCAGCTCTACTGCGACGCGCGCGTCGCGCTCCGTGTCCCGCCCAGCGCGTTCCGCCCGCCGCCCCAGGTGGAGTCGGCGGTCCTTCATCTGCGCGTCCGCCCCGCGCCGTGCGTGCCGCTGGCGGACGAGCGACGCTTCCACGCCGTCGTCCGCTCGGCGTTCGCGCAGCGGCGCAAGACGCTCGCGAACGCGCTGGCCGCGGGCCTCGGCCTCCCGCTCGAGGTCGTGAGAGCGACGGCCAGAACGGCGGGTGTGGACCCGGGCCGGCGGGCGGAGACCCTCACAATTCTTGAGTTCGCCGAGCTCGCTCGCCGGCTATGATTGGGCCGATGCCGAAGCGTTCCGTCGTCGCCGCGGCGCTGCTCGCGGCGAGCCTGAGCTCGCTCGCCGCGGCGGCGCGCCTCTATCTCTGGCCGGGCGCGCAGGTACCGCTCCTGCTCCCGGCGCCCGCCGCGCCGCCTGCGACCGAGCCCAATCTCGCGTACCCGGTCACGACCCGAAGCGTCGAGGTCAGGCCCGGCGACACCCTGGTGCAGGCACTCGGGCGCGCGGGCGTGGGCGCGCGCGCGGCCGCCGAGCTCTCGACGCTTTTCACCCGGAACGGCGTGGAGCTCAAGAAGCTCCGGCCCGGCAACGCGCTCGAGGTCTCCTGGACCCATCGCGGCGAACCGATCGAGGTCCGCTACGCGCCGAGCGCCTGGGTGCGCTTCTCGGCCGTCCGCTGGGGCCGGAGCTGGGCGATCACGCGTGCGGAGACGCGGCCCGACGTGCGCGTCGAGGCGGTGCGGGGCGAGGTGCGGCGCTCGCTCTTCGAGGCGATCGACGCGCTGGGCGAGTCCCCGCAGCTCGTCGTGGCGATGGTCGAGATCTTCGAGTCCGACTTCGACTTCACGGCCGACACGCGGGTCGGCGACCGCTTCCGACTGCTGGTCGAGAAGCGGTACGCGGGCGAGGGCTTCGTGAACTACGGACGCATCCTCGTCGCCCAGTACGTGAGCGCCGGTCGCGTGCTCTCCGGCGTCGGCTGGGTACCGGAGCGCCCGGAGCGTGATGCGTTCTACGACCTCGACGGGCGCTCGCTCAAGAAGAGCTTCCTCAAGTCGCCACTCGAGTTCACGCGCATCACGTCCGGCTTCACCTACGCGCGCCCGCACCCGATCCTGGGCGGCGTCCGGCCTCACCTCGCCATCGACTACGCGGCGCCGGTCGGCACGCCGGTGCGCGCCGTGGCCGACGGCGTCGTCACGGCGGCGGGCTGGGACGGCGGCAACGGCGTCTCGGTGACGATCCGCCACCGCTCGGGCTACGCCACGATGTACAACCACCTCTCGAAGATCGACGCGGGCGTGCGGCGTGGCGTGAGAGTCCGCCAGCGCCAGGTCATCGGCTACGTCGGCGCGACCGGGCTCGCCACCGGGCCGCACCTGGACTACCGGGTGTCGAAGCACGGACAGTTCGTGAACCCCCTGAGCGAGAGGTTCATCCCGGGCGAGCCGATCGGCGCCGCCCAGCGCGGGCGGTTCCTCGAGCGAGCCCACACGATGATCCGCCAGCTCGAGGCGCAGGCACCCTTTTAGGGCTGCGCCCCCGCCAGGTCCAGCGCGAACCTCAGCGCGCGCTCGACCGCTGCGAGCTTCCCCGGGGGGAGGGGACCGATGGGCTGGGTCAGCGTGTGCTTGGGGATCGTCGTGAGCGTGTCGAGGTTGACGACGCAGGCTTTCGGCAAGCCCTCCTCGGGCCCCAGAGGGACCTCGGTGGGTATTCGCCGGACGCGCGTCGTGATCGGCGCCACGATCACGAGCTGGCGAACGGCATACGCCTCGTTACGCGAGAGAAGAACGACCGGGCGGCGACCCGCGGGCGGAGGCAGATCGGCCCACCAGACTTCGCCCCGACGCATCACCAGTCGTCGCTGGAGAGGAGTCGCACGGCAGCGGCCTCGGCCGCCTTCACCTCACGGCGGCTCTCGGGCCGGCGGCGATAGCCCGCCTCGTACTCGCGCACGCGCGCGCTCTGCGCCTGCGCGTGGAGCCAGTGCCGGAGCGCATCCTGGACGACGGCGCTCCGGCTCCGTCGGCGTATCTTCCGTATCTTCTCGATCGTCTGATAGAGGTCGTCCGGAATACTGACCGCGACCTTTGTCGCGCCTCTTCCCATCGCGTCCTCCTGCGAGACACCTCTGGTATGCTCAGAGTATGACCCTGGTCATACCAAAGAGCCAGCCCGGGACCAAGCGCGCGGCGGCCCGCCGGCGACTCCAGGAAAGTTCGAAACGGCGCAGGGTGGGTGGTACGATGAAGCCGCCGTAACGAAAGGAGTTTTCGTGGAGCCCTCGGTTCGCCTTATTCCCCTCGGCGGACTCGGCGAGATCGGCCTCAACATGATGCTCATCGAGTCCGGCGACGATCTGATCGCCATCGATTGCGGCCTCATGTTCCCTGACGCCGACGAGATGCCCGGCATCGACTACGTGATCCCGGACTTCGCCTACGCGCTCGCCAAGCGCGACGGCTTTCGCGCGGTCTTCCTGACCCATGGCCACGAGGACCACATCGGCGCGCTGCCGTATCTCCTCCGTGAGGCGCGCGTCCCCGTCTTCGGCACGCCGCTGACGCAGGCACTCGTCGCCGAGCGCCTGCGCGAGCACGGGCTCCACGAGGGCGCCGACCTCCGGACGATGCGACCGCGCGACCGTCACACGATCGGCCCGTTCACCGTCGAGGCGATCCGCGTGACGCACTCGATCGCGGACGGGATCGGCCTCGGGATCGAAACGCCGGTCGGCACGATCGTGCACACGGGCGACTTCAAGCTCGATCCGAGCCCCCTCGACGGCGAGTCACCCGACTACCGGCGGTTCGCCGAGCTCGGCGCCGAGGGCGTGCTCGTGCTCTGCTCGGACTCCACCAACGTCGGCCGGCCGGGCCACACGCGCTCGGAGGTGGAGGTCGGGCGCGCGCTCACGGAGCGGTTCGAGCGCGCGACGGGGCGCATCATCGTCGCGACCTTCGCGTCGCACATCCACCGCCTCCAGCAGATCCTGACGCTCGGGGCGCAGCACGGGCGACGGGTCGCCCTCCTCGGTATGAGCATGCAGAAGAACGTCGCGATCGCCGCCGAGCTCCGCTACCTGCAAGTCCCGGACGACCTCCTCGTGCCGATCGAGGAGCTCTCGGCGCTCCCGCCCGCGCGCCAGGTGATCCTCTCGACGGGGAGCCAGGGCGAGCCCAACTCGGCGCTCGCGCTCATGGCCGCGGGCGAGCACAAGGCCGTGCAGGTGCAGCCGGGCGACCTCGTCATCATCTCGGCGCGCGTGATCCCGGGTAACGAGCGGACGGTCGGCCGCGCGGTCAACGCCCTCTACCGCTTGGGTGCCGAGGTCCTCTACGAGGACAACGCGTTCGTCCACGTCTCCGGCCACGCGAGCCAGGAGGATCTGAAGCTGATGCTGAATCTGACGCGTCCTCGATATTTCATTCCGGTGCACGGCGAGTACCGACACCTTCTCAGCCACGCGCGACTCGCCGAGTCGGTCGGCCTCGAGCCCGACCGGGTCTTCCTGATCGAAGACGGCACCGGCGTGGAGGTGACGAAGACGGCGGCGCACGTCGTGGGCCGCTTCCCGGCGGGCCGTGTCCTCGTGGACGGCAAGTCCGTCGGCGAGGTCGGCGCCGTCGTGCTGCGCGACCGCCAGCTCCTCGCCGAGGACGGCCTGATCGCGGTGTCGATCGCCATGAACCGCTCGGGCGCCGTCGTCGCCGGGCCCGAGATCGCATCGCGCGGCTTCGTCTACGTCAAGGAGAACGAGGCGCTGCTGGACGAGCTGAAGGCGGTGGTCCTCGCGGCGGTCGCCGAGGGCGACGCCGAGGCCGCGTTCGACCGCGCGGTCGTCGGGGCCCGCGTGCGCGCGGCGGTGCGGCACTTCGTCCACCAGCGGTTTCGCCGCAGGCCCGTGGTGCTCCCGATCATCCTGGAGGTCTGATGGCCACACTCCTCTCGACCGAAGACAAGCCCCGGCGGGACCGCAGGCGAGGCGGCGACCGCTGGCGGAGCGAGGTGAAGGGGATCCTCGCGCTGGCGGTCGCCGGGTTCGGCCTGGTCGCGCTCGCGGCGTTCGATCCCGCGCGGCCGCCCACCGCGCAGCACAGCCCGATGGGTCCCGTCGGCGTGTGGCTCGCCTGGGCCGCCGTCAAGTCGTTCGGGTACGGGGGCTTTCTCTTCCCGCTGCTCCTGGGCGCGTGGGGAGCGTCGGCGTTCGTACGGCCGCTCGTGACGCGCGGCTGGGCGCCGCTCGCCGGGCTCGCGCTGCTCCTCGTGAGCGCGACGGGGCTCATCACGCAGGCGTCGCACACGCTGTCCCGCGGCGGCGCAGAGCGCCAGGCGACGGTCGGCGGCCTCGTGGGCTGGGCCGTCAGCACCACGCTCCGCGCGGGCGTCGGCGCCATCGGCGCGTGGCTCGTCCTCATCGCCGCGCTGGCGATCGGCGTGCTCGTCCTCACGCGCATGTCCTACGCCGCGCTCGCGCGCGTCACCACGGTGCGGCTCGCGCGGGTCCGGGGCGCGCGCATGCCCGCGCCCGTCGCGGCGCCGGCGAAACTGGCGCTGGAGCCCGCGAACGCCGGCGGCGCCGAGACGGGGCCCGAGATCGTGGCGCCGCCCGTCGTCGTCGAGCCCAGGTACCCGCGCGGGCGTCTGGCCGAGCAGGGCCTCGCGTGGCAGGAGACCTTCGACTTCGGCAGGAGCGGCGCCGCGTCGTTCCAGCTCCCCCCGGTCGGGCTCCTCAAGGCGCCGCCCGCCACCGAGCTCAAGCGCACGCGCGAGGAGCTCCAGGAGAATGCCGAGACGATCCGCAGGAAGCTCCAGGACTTCGAGGTCGAGGGGCGCATCGTCCAGGTGAGCCCCGGGCCGGTCATCACGTCGTACGAGTTCGAGCCCGCGCCGGGCATCAAGGTGAGCCAGGTCGTCAACCTCGCGGATGACCTCGCGCTCGCCCTCAAGTCAGCCTCCGTGCGCATCGTCGGACCGATCCCGGGGAGGGGCACGGTCGCCATCGAGGTCCCGAACGCGGAGGCCGCCACCGTCCATCTTCGCGAGATCTTCGTCTCCGCGGCGTTCGCCGAATCGAGGGCACGGCTGCCGCTGGCGCTCGGCAAGGACGTGACCGGCCTGCCCGTCGTCGCCGACCTCACGGCGATGCCGCACCTGCTCGTGGCCGGCGTCACGGGCAGCGGCAAGTCGGTCGGGCTCAACGCGATGATTTGCTCGATCCTCTACAAGGCAACGCCGGCCGACGTGCGCTTTCTCCTGATCGACCCCAAGCGGCTCGAGCTCTCGGTCTACGAGGGCATCCCGCACCTCCTGGCGCCGGTCGTGACCGACGCGAAGGAGGCAGCGGCGCGTCTGCGCTGGATCGTCGGCAAGATGGACGAGCGCTACAAGCTGCTCCAGGCCCGGCAGGTTCGCTCGATCGAGGGCTACAACAAGGCCGTCTCCGCCGAGGAGCGGCTGCCCTACTGGGTCGTCGTCGTGGACGAACTCGCCGACCTCATGATGGCCTCGGCGGGCGAGGTGCAGACGTCGCTGGTGAGGCTCGCGCAGATCGCGCGCGCCGTCGGCATCCACCTGATCATCGCGACCCAGCGGCCCTCCGTGGACGTGGTCACGGGACTCATCAAGGCGAACTTCCCGACGCGCGTGGCGTTTCAGGTTGCGTCGAAGGTGGATTCGCGAACCGTCCTGGACGGTAACGGCGCCGAGCAGCTGCTCGGGCGCGGCGATATGATCTTCGTCCCGCCGGCGGCGAACAAGCAGATGCGCGTACACGGCGCGTGGGTCGCCGACGAGGAAGTCCGGGCGATCTGCGACTTTCTCAGGAAGCAAGGCACCGCGGTGTACGAGGAGGTCGTGCTCCCCGCCGAGGGGGAGACGACGGAGGCGGAGTCCGCCGAGCGCGACGACCTCTACTGGGACGCCGTGCACCTCGTCATCGGCCAGCGCCAGGCGTCGATCTCGTTCCTGCAGCGCCGCATGCGCCTGGGCTACCCGAAGGCCGCGCGTTTCGTCGACATGATGGAGCAGGACCGGATCATCGGCCCGGGCGACGGCGCCAAGCCGCGCGAGGTGCTGGTCGGCCCCGAGTACCTCGCCAAGCGCGGGAAATAGCTCAGTCGGGAAGAGGCGGCGCGCCTCATCGGCATGATCGAGCAGGACCGTATTGATCACACAGGCGGCCCGGG
>QHTD01000355.1 GCA_003220675.1 Candidatus Rokuibacteriota bacterium
ATCAGGGGACGACAGGACGCACCAGGCTGTGACATCCAGCAGCCCGACTTCGCGGCCGAGGCCGCGGCGAACAATCTCATCTTCCGCATTCCGACGCCCGTGTTCGGGGCGGGCCTGATCGAGGCCGTCCCGGATGCGACGATCGTCGAGAACAAGAACTCCTCTCTGCTGCGGAAGCGGGCGCTGGGGATCGCCGGCCGCGAGAATAGGAGCGGCAATGACGGCACCATCACCCGGTTCGGCTGGAAGGCGCAGAACAAGTCTCTCGAGCTTTTCGCGGGGGAGGCGTACAACGTCGAGCAGGGCGTGACTAACGAATTGTTCCCGACCGAGCGCGACGAAACCCCTGGGTGCCTGTTCAATGCGACGCCTGAGGATCACACCACGCTCGACGCGTCGACGCCCACGAAGGTCGTCAGCAACGTCGTGAGCTTTGCCTTCTTCATGAAGTTCCTGGCCCCCGCGAAGCCTGCTCCCGACACGGTGTCGATTACGCGTGGGCGCGCATCGTTCGCCGAGATCGGCTGCGCCCTCTGCCACACGCCGTCTCTGACGACGGGCAACTCCTCGAGCGCAGCGCTCAACCAGAAGCGGGCCAATCTCTTCTCGGACTTGCTGCTGCACAACCTGGGACCGGGCCTGGCCGACGACATCCTCCAGGGGAACGCGAGGGGCGACGAGTTTCGGACCGCGCCCCTGTGGGGGCTCGGGCAGAGGATCTTCTTCCTGCACGACGGGCGAACGACGGACCTGCTGGAGGCGATCCAGGCCCATGCGAGCGCCGGCAACCAGGACTTTCCGCCATCGGAGGCGAACGCCGTGATCGCCAACTTCAACGCGCTCTCGGAATCGGGGAAGCAGGACATCCTCAATTTCCTGCGCGGACTCTAAGCCCAGTTGACCGATGCCGAGAGGCATCATAGCCTCTCGGCATGGGCAAGATCGTCTTCGCCGGCGCCATGTCGCACGTGCTCGACCCGGACTACTACGACGCGGCTTGCGGGCCGGTCGGCCGGCGCAAGGTCGAGGACGTCATGGAGGCGATCCGCCAGATGGGCGCACGCCTCGCAGCACGAAGCCCGGACGCCCTGATCGTGGTGGCCGACGATCACCTGAACGCGTTTTCCTTCAACGCGGTGCCCGCGTTGTGTGTCCGCATCGGCACGACCGTGAGTCGCATGGTTCAAGAGGACGCCGAGGCGTTCGACAAGGTGCTCGAGGACATGCCGCTGACGTATCCGCTCCACGAGGCGCTCGCGAATCAGATCCTCGAACAGGGCCTCGCCTCCGGCTTCGACTTAGCGCTGTCGTGGGAGGCGCCGCTGGATCACGCCTTCCTGAGCCCCGTGACCACGCTCTTCGGCCCGCGTCCGATCCCGCCGCTCGTCCCGATCTGGGTGAACTGCTTCGTCGCGCCGCAGCCGACGGCACGGCGGTGCTTCGATTTCGGGCGGCACATTGCCCGAGTGGTGGCCGGGAGCCCGTGGAACGTGGGGATCATCGCCACCGGTGGTCTCTCGCACTTTCCGGAGCTCCTCGTGGCTCGAGTGGGGGAATCGGACACGGTCTTCGATCGCAAGATCCTCCACTGGCTCGAGCATGGCGAGCACGAGCCGCTCTGTCGCCTCAGCGCCGACGAGCTGCACAAGAGCGGTGAGCACGAATTCCTCAACTGGATGGTACTCATCGGGGCCATCACCCCGGCGCGGGCCGACGTCCGGTACTTCGGGGAGTTGGGGCGGATCAATCTGGCGGCTGTCGAGTGGAGGGTGGAATGAGCCGCTACGCCGTCAACAGCCTTCTCTATCGGTTGAAGAAAGACCGCGAGTTCCGCGCGCGCTTCAGCACGGATCCGCGCGCCGCCTTGGCCGATGCCGACCTGACGGAGGCCGAACGCGCGGCGTTCCTGGCGCGCGACATGCGGCGGATCAACGAGCTCGGCGGCTACCTGCACCTCGTTCTCTCGATCCCGGGCCTCGCCGTGCACTGACCGCGGCCTGCTTCTTCGGCTCGAACCCGGGTGCGTACAGCGGCGCGGAGATCGACGTGTCGACGGGGGTGCCGACGATCCCGTGGGACATGTCCTTGGCGGTAAGGAAGATGACGTCCGCGTCGGGAGTCGCCAGCGCCGAGTGCACGACATTGGCGGGGATGTAGATCAGCGAGCCCGCCGGCACGCGCGATTTCACGCCGTCGACTTCGCTCTCGAGCGTGCCCTGGACGACGTAGACCCACTGCTCGTTCGGATGGCTGTGCGGCCGCCCGCCGGTTCCTCGCGGCACGCGCATGAGACCGATCTGAATGCGTTCGCCCTCGATCACCGGCCCGTGGGCCGTGGAGTAGCCGGGGCCGGCGTCGATCGTGCTGAGCTTGGCGAGATCGAAGGTGTATCGTCCACCGCCGGCCTTGATCGCGCCCTTCGTCTTGGTCTTCGACTGCTGCGGCGTGCTCGCGCTCCGCTGCTCGGCCATCTTGACGTCTCCTTCCCAAGGTGTTCGGACCCATCGACCCGGCCGGACTCTAGACGTGCACCTCGAGATTTGTCAATATCTGGCCCCATGGCCACCACGGCGAAGGGCCCGACCTCACGGAACATGCGGCTGCTCGCGCAGCACCCGCTCAACGGCTTCGGCAACTGCGGCGAGGGCATGGCCATCCAGCTCACGCGGGATCGCCGTCGCGTGCTCTGGATCGCCCACGAATCGCCGCCCAAGAATGTGACGGCGGTGGACGTCACCGACCCGCGCAAGCCCGCCGTGATCGCGCAGACGGAGCTGCCGCACGACAAGATGCGCTCCAACTCGCTCGACGTCGTCGGCAACCTCCTCGTCGTCGCCTACCAAACGCAGACGCCCGGCATGCGGCCGGCGGGGTTCGAGATCTTCGACGTCGAGGACCCGGTCAAGCCACGGTCCATCGCGTTCTTCGACGCCTCCGGCCCGTCCTCACGCGGCGTGCACCACCTCTGGTTCGTCGACGGCAGCTACGTGCACATGAGCGCCGGCGCCGCCGACTTCGTGCCCCGTAACCGCCGTGACGATCAGTGCTATCGCATCGTGGACGTCCGCCAGCCCACGCGCCCGATCGAGGTGGGCCGCTGGTGGCTGCCGGGCACCCGCGACGGCGATCCCGAGCCGCCACCGCCGCGGCATCCGACGCTCGACACGGGCTTCCGCGCCCACAACACCAACGTCTATCCGGCCCGTCCCGACCGGGCCTACATCGGCTACATCGACGGCGGCGCCGTCATCCTCGACATCTCGGATCTGACGAATCGATCGCCGACGGTGGCAAGGACTGGCCCAAGCTGGTCTGGATCGTCGATGTCCGCGAGGAGACCAAGCCGGTGCCGATCAGCACCTGCCCGCTGCCGCCGCTCAAGGCGTTCACGAAGCGGGGCGGCCGCTTCGGCGCCCACAACCTCCACGAGAACCGACCGGCGCCGGGGACGTGGGTCTCGGAGACGGTGGTCGTGGGGACCTTCTTCAACGGCGGCGTGCGGGCCTTCGACATCTCCGACGCCTTCCGGCCCCAGGAAGTCGCCTGGGCGGTCCCGCCCGCGCCGCGTAAATCGCGCGCCAAGGCCATCCAGCTCAACGACGTCTTCGTGGACGACCGCGAAGTCCTCTACACGGTGGACCGCCTCATCGGCGGCCTCTACATCTACGAGCTACGTCTCTGAGGCGTCACGGGGCCGCTCACTTCCGCTCGCGCACCTGCACGCCCGCCGCCTCTTCCTGGAGCATCCACGGCGCGGTCGAATCCTTGTCGCCCCAGCCGCGCGCCATGGCCTCCACCATGATCTGCTCGGCGACCGCGGCCAGTGGCATCGGCACGTCGTACTCACGCGCGAGCTCCGTGGCGAGCCCGATGTCCTTGCGGGCGAGCTTCAGCGCGAACCGCACCGTGTCGAAGTCGCCCCTGAAGATCACGTTCGGCAGCATCTGCGAGAGCATGAGGCCCTGGCCGAAGGCGGCGCCACGGATCGCCTCGAGGAGCGCCTCCGGCTTGACGCCTGCCTTCACGCCGAGCGTGAAGCCTTCGGCGAAGACCGCGCGCGTCGCGATGCCGATCATGTTGTGGACGAGCTTCGCGATCGTCCCCGCGCCGATCGGCCCCATGTAGCCGACCTTGTCGCCCACCGCTTGGAGCACCGGCCTGACCTCGCGGTAGATCGATTCATCGCCGCCGACCATGACTTGCAGCGTCCCGCGCTGGGCGCCCCACACGCCGCCGGACACCGGCGCATCGAGGACATGGACACCCTTGTCCTTGAAGGCGGCGTGGAGTTTCCGCATGACCGTCGGTGAGCCCGTCGAGAGGTCCGCATAGACGGTGCCGGGGACGGCGCCGTGGATGATCCCGTCGGGGCCGAGCGCCACGGCCTCGACCTCTTTCGGACCGGGAAGGGAGGTGAGGATCAGCTCGCTCGCGCGTGCGAGGGCCTTCGGGCTGTCCGCCCACTTGGCGCCCCCGTCGAGGTGCGGCTTCGCTGCGTCCGGCCGCACGTCGTGGACGACGAGGGCGTGGCCGGCCTTCATGAGGTTCAGGGCCATCGGCCCGCCCATGTTCCCTAGTCCGATGAATCCGATTCGCATACACCCGCCTCTCTTCCTCTACGGTTTGTCTGCAGGCAGCTTGCTCAGGAACTCGCCGAGCTTCGGTCCGTAGACATCGAC
The DNA here is from genome assembly GCA_003220675.1 of Candidatus Rokuibacteriota bacterium. Taxonomy (GTDB): domain Bacteria; phylum Methylomirabilota; class Methylomirabilia; order Rokubacteriales; family CSP1-6; genus 20CM-2-70-11. The sequence continues at coordinate 4,680 of QHTD01000355.1, forward strand.
CGTCTGCACGACTGCGGCGTGCCCGTAACCGGCGGCTTCCCGCACCAGGAGATACTCCGCCTTCGGTCCCAGCTTCGCCGACGCCTTTGCGATATGGCCGAGCTCGATAGGCACGACCTCGTCCCCGGCCATGTTGATCACCAGCACTCGGGCTTTCACTCGCTCGAGCTGGCTGTAGGCGTCGAAGCCATCGTTGACCCGCAACTGATAGATCCAATCGTTCGCGTCGAGATTCTGTGTGATCTGTTTCGCCAGCAGAGGTAAGTACTGGAACGACCGCTCACGCGTCGGCGCCACGTCCCACAAATGGCCGGCGCCGTCCAGGAGCATCCAGTAGGCCATCACGGCGAGCGGAAAGTTGCGCGGCTGGTCCGTATACGCCCCCTGGTTCCATGTCGGATCCCGAAGCAAGGGTTCGATGCCGAGAAAATCCTGCATGCCCCGGCGCCCCGCATTCGGAAACGGGGACGAGACGATGGGCACGACGCCCCGCATGAACTCCGGGTACTGGACGCTCCACTGCCAGGCCTGGCGCCCGCCGTAGGAAATGCCGATGACCGCGTGCAGCTGACGAACGTCCAGTTTCTCGGTCAGGAGGGCACGCTGGGCCTTCACCACATCGGTGAGCGTATATCTCGGAAACTGCATCCGCAGGCCGTCACTCGGTTTGCTGCTCTTGCCCGAGCCGATCGTATCCGAGGCAATGACAAAGTACTTGCCGGTATCGAGCGGCTGTCCGGGACCGTACATCCTGGTCGACCACCATGGGCTGCCGAAATTCTGCCAGCTGCCGGTCGTGCCGTGACAGAGCAAGACGGCGTTGGTGATGTGCCCCGCCTGATCTCGTTTCGGCGCTCCCCACGTCGCATAGTTGATCCGGAGTTCTGCCAGCGTCTCTCCGCCCGCGAACGCGAAGTTCTTGACGACATGGCTGCCTTCCTTGGCGAGGGAGAGGTAATCGACCGCGGCGGGTTGTGCCGCAGCGGCGGACATTCCGGCCAGGGCAAAGACAACGCCCACGCAACAGAGGAGCAGTCGGCGCACGGGCTTCAAGGTGCCCTCCCCACCCCGTATCGGTTCAGGGAGTGTAGAGGCGCACCCAGTTGTCCCAGAGGATCTTGCGAGCCGTCTCCGCCGGTAGCGGTAGCTTCAGGAACTGTTCGGTCGCCCGCGGGTACTTGGAGTCGCCGTGCGGGTAGTCCGTGGAGAAGACGATGTTGTCGGCCAGCGTCTCCGCGGCATGCACCGCAGGCGTCTCGTCGCACTCGACCGATACCCAGCACTGGCGCCGGAAGTACTCGCTCGGCTTGCGCGCGAGGTCCGGGGCCTCGACGGCGCCGCGCCATTCGACGTGCTCGTCCATCCGCCAGAGGAGCCAGGGCGCCCAGGCGCAGTTGCCTTCGAGGAAGGCGACGCGGAGGCGCGGAAATCGCTCGAGGACGCCGCCCATGCACATGCTGACGCACGCCTGCATCATCTCGAGCGAGTGGCTCACGACATGCCCCATGATGCCCCGGTCGAACCGCTTGCCGGTCTGCTCGATGTACGGCATCTCTCCCGAGCCGCCCTCGTGGAAGCAGATCGGGACGCCGAGCCGCTCCAGCTCCGCCCACAACGGGTCGTAGGACGCGTGATGCCAGTAGCGTCCGTTGATCGGGTTCGGACGCATGAACGTCGCCTTGAACCCGAACTCCGTCGCCATGCGGCGCGCCTCGGCGACGGCCGCGTCGACGTCGTGCGGCGGCAGCATCGCCGCGCCGAGCAGGCGCTCGGGGTCCTCGGCGC
>QHTD01000356.1 GCA_003220675.1 Candidatus Rokuibacteriota bacterium
CGGACGGGGGCCGGACCGTGATCATCAAGCTGCGCTCCGGCGTCAAGTTCAACGACGGCACGCCGATGACGGCGGAGGCGGTCCGGTTTTCCCTGGACCGGCACCAGAACATGAAGGGCTCCAACCGCCGCAGCGAGCTGGACTCCGTCAGCGCCGTCGAGGCCGTGGATCCGCTGACGGTGCGGATGCGCCTCAAGGCACCCTTCGCGCCGCTCGTGGCGATCCTGGCCGACCGCGCGGGCATGCCCGTCTCGCCCGCCCAGGCCAGGAAGCTCGAGGACAAGTTCGGCACGGCGCCCGTGTGCGTCGGGCCCTGGCAGTTCGTCGAGCGCGTGCCGCAGGACCGCATCGTGCTGGAGAAGGCGCCCCACTACTTCGAGCCGAACCAGGCGCGGTTCGAGCGGCTCGTCTTCCGCGTCATCCCCGACGACAACGTGCGGCTCGCGAATCTCAGGTCGGGAGACATCGACATGATGCACCTCGTCCGACCGACCGAGGCCGCCAGCCTGAAGAAGGAAGGCCGGTTCGAAGTGTCGAGCGTCACGGGCATCGGCTACTCGGGCCTCACGCTCAATATCCGGAACAAGAACGGCAAGACGGGCCTGCCGGGAGAGCTGGGAACGCCGCTCGGCAACGACCCGCGCGTCCGCGAGGCGCTCGACCTCTCGATCGATCGTGAGGCCTTGAACCAGGTGGCCTGGGAGGGCCAGTACACGATCGGCTGCACCCCCATCTCGCCGGTGAGCCCTTTCTACGACAAGAACCGGAAGTGCCCTGGCCGCGACGTGGCGCGGGCCAAGAAGCTCTTGGCCGAGGCCGGCCTCGCCGGCGGCTACGGCTTCGAGATGACGATCATCAACGATCCCCAAGAGCGTCGGGTCGGAGAGGTGCTGCAGGGCATGGCCAAGGAGGCGGGCTTCAGCATCACGCTACGGCCCTCGGAGTTCGCCTCGGCCCTCAAGGACGACGACGCCGGCAAGCTCCAGGCGTTCCTGATCGGCTGGAGCGGGCGCGTGGACCCCGACGCCAACATCCACCAGTTCCACACCTGTGGTGGCAGCCTGAACACGACCCTCGTGTGCGACGAGTCCATCGACGCGCTCCTGAACAAGGCGCGCGAGGTCAGCGACCTCGGCCAGCGTGCCGCGCTCTACCGGGACGCGATCGAGAAGTTCGCAGGCAGCCGGCGCAACATCGTGTACCTCTATCACCTGAACTACATCGTGGCGTATCCCAAGAATCTCAGGGGCTACAAGGCCGTGCCCGACGGCCTGATCAGGATCAAGGACACGTCCTGGAACTGAACCGGTAGTCGCCCGTGTTCGACTTCCTGGTCCAGCGGGCCGCGATCTCGGTCGTGACGCTGTTGGTGATCAGCCTCATCGTCTTCACGGGCGTGCGCATGATCCCGGGCGACCCGGCCCGGGTCATGGCCGGCACCGACGCCGACGCGGCGGGGCTCGAGGAGATCCGGGAGAAGTACGGGCTGAAGGACCCCGTCCCGGTCCAGTATCTGCGCTGGGTCGGGTTGGCGCTCCGCGGCGACCTGGGTGAATCTATCCGCACGCGCGCGTCGGTGACGGGGACCGTGGCGAAGAAGCTGCCCATCACGATCCAGCTCGCGGCCTTCGCGATACTCATCGCGGTCGGCATCGCCATCCCGGCCGGGGTGCTGGCCGCCGTGCGTCGCAACACCTTCTGGGACCTCCTGGCCAGCGGAGTGTCGCTCTGCGGCGTCTCCGTGCCCAACTTCTGGCTCGGGATCATGCTGATCCTGTTCTTTTCCGTGCGGCTCGGCTGGCTTCCCGCCTCCGGGTTCGTGCCCCTCTGGGAGAGCCCGCTCGCCAACCTGCAGCGCATGCTCATGCCCGCCTTCGTCCTCGGCACGGCGCTCGCCGCCGTCCTCATGCGCCAGATCCGCAACAGCATGATCGAGGTGCTGAGCGCCGACTATATCCGCACGGCGCGCGCCAAGGGCCTCCCGGGGCGGGCGGTGGTCTTCCGTCACGCCATCCGGAACGGCCTCATCCCGGTGGTGACGATTCTCGGGCTCCAGATGGGCGCGCTCATGGGCGGCGCCGTGGTGACCGAGCAGATCTTCGTGGTGCCGGGCTTCGGCCGGCTCATCGTGGAGGCCGTCTTCACCCGCGACTATCCGCTCGTCCAGGGGGTCGTGCTGATCACGGCGAGCTCCTACGTGCTGATCAACCTGCTGGTGGACGTCTCCTACTCCGTGTTGAATCCGCGTATCCGCATCAGGGGCGCGACCGGTGAGTCCTGACGCCGCGACGGCGGAGGCGCTGCTGAGGGCGCCCGTCGCGGAGCCGGCGGGCCGCCTGCGGCGCGGGTGGCGGCGCGTGCTGCGGCGGCCGGCGTCGGCGGTGGGAGGCGTCATCGTCCTGTTCTTCGCGTCGATGGCCCTGGGGGCGCCGTGGATCGCGACCACCGACCCGCTCCACACCGACTGGGCCAAGGTCCGCAAGGCCCCGACCTGGGCGAACCCGCTGGGGACGGACGATCTGGGGCGCGACAACCTCTCGCGCGTGGTCTGGGGAAGCCGCATCTCGATGCAAGCGGGAGTCTTTTCGATCCTCCTCGCCATCTCGGTCGGCGTGCCGCTTGGGCTCGTCGCCGGCTACTACCGCGGACCCCTCGATCAGGTGATCATGCGGCTCACCGACGCATGGCTCGCGTTCCCGTTCTTGATCCTCGCCATCGGCCTCGTCACGATCCTGGGCCCGTCATTGACGAACGTCACAGTGGCGATCGGACTCGGCGCTACGCCGACCTACGTCCGGCTGACCCGCGGCCTGGTGCTCTCGACCCAGGCGGAGGACTACGTCCACGCCGCATGGGCGCTCGGCGCGCGCGACCTTCGCGTGATGACGCGCCACATCCTCCCGAATATCTTCAGCGCGCTCCTCGTCCAGGCGACGGTCGCGATTCCCACCGCGATCATCGCGGAGGCCGTCCTGTCGTTCCTCGGGCTCGGAGTGCAGCCGCCGAGCCCGAGCTGGGGGACGATGCTGAACACGGCGCAGCAGTTCCTCGAGACGGCGCCGTGGATGGCGTGGTGGCCGGGGCTGGCCATCTTCTCGCTCACGCTCTCGTTCAACCTCGCCGGCGACGGGCTGCGGGACCTGCTCGACCCCAAGGATTACTGACCCCAACATTGGTGCCGAAGGGCACGCCGCCACAGCCGCGCGCGTGAGTATATACTGGTGGGGCTTCGCCTTGGAGAGGTGGCCGAGTTGGCCGAAGGCAGCCGCCTGCTAAGCGGTTACAGGGGCAAAACCTCTGTCCCGGGTTCGAATCCCGGCCTCTCCGCCACGCGCCCTTAGCTCAGGTGGACAGAGCGTCGGACTACGAATCCGAAGGCCAGAGGTTCGAATCCTCTAGGGCGCACCATCGGGCGTGCATGCGTACGGGAGGCAGTCGTCTCCCGTACGCGCCCGCTCTCCACCCGTGTGGCGTCGCTCAATGGCCTCGTGCCGCGATGTCGTAGGACGTGACCGTCACCCGGTAGCTTGCGCCCGTTCGCGGGATC
>QHTD01000357.1 GCA_003220675.1 Candidatus Rokuibacteriota bacterium
TGGAGATCTGCGTGCCGATTCCACCGGCCCGCAGCGGGGGCGCCTACCTCAAGCTCGAGCGCAAGGTCGGCGACTTCGCCACAGTCGCTGTGGCGGCGCAGCTCACGCTCGGCGCCAGCGGCGCCTGCGACCAGGTCGGGATCGGCCTCACCAGCGTCGGTCTCACTGCCATCAAGGCCACGCGGGCGGAGGCAGCCCTCAAGGGCAACCGGCCAGACGACGACGCCATCAAGCGCGCCGCCCAGCTCGCCGCAGAGGCGGCCCAGCCCAGCGAGGATCTCCGCGGGTCGGTCGAGTACAAGCGGGACATGGTCCGAGTGTTGACGGCCCGCGCGCTCCGCAAAGCCCTGGAGCGCGCCGGCGAAGAGAGGTGAGGGCGATGTGGGTCAAGCTCTCGATCAACGGCGAGAAGCACGAGGCTAACGTCGAGCCGCGCCTCCTGCTGGTCCACCTGATCCGGGACGTGCTGCGGCTGACCGGCACCCATATCGGGTGCGACACGACCCACTGCGGCGCCTGCACCGTCCTCATGGACGGCCGAGCGGTGAAGTCGTGCACGGTGTTCGCCGTCCAGGCCCGCGACAAGGAAATCATGACGGTGGAGGGCCTGGAACAGGACGGCAAGCTGCATCCGCTTCAGCAGGGGTTCATGGCAGAGCACGGCCTCCAGTGCGGCTACTGCACACCCGGCATGCTGATGACCAGCTACGCCTTCCTCAAGAAGCATCCGGCGCCGAACGAGGAAGACATCCGCCGGGCCATCTCCGGCAACCTCTGCCGGTGCACCGGCTACGTGAACATCGTCAAAGCCATCCAGTACGCGGCAGCCACGCTCCGGCAAGGAGGCTCATGATGGCGCTCAGGACCTCGCCCGAAGTTGGGGGGATGGGGCATTCGATCAAGCGCAAGGAGGATCCACGCTTCATCCGCGGCAAGGGCACCTACGTGGACGACGTGCAGCTTCCGGGGATGCTCTATCTGGACATCGCGCGGAGCCCCTTCGCCCACGCCAAGATCACGCGGATCGGCACGTCGAAGGCCTTGGCCATCCCGGGCGTGCTCGCCGTCATCACGGGCCAGGACCTCGCCAAGTACAACCTTCACTGGATGCCGACACTCATGTCGGACACCCAGATGGTGCTCCCGGTGGAAAAGGTGATGTACCAGGCCCAGGAGGTCGCAGCCGTGCTCGCGACGAGCCGGTACGCGGCCGCCGACGGGGTCGCCGCGGTGGAGGTCGAGTACGAGCCGCTGCCCGTGGTCGTCGACCCGAAGAAGGCGCTCGAGCCCGGGGCCCCGGTGCTGCGCACCGACAAGAAGGACAAGAAGGATAACCACATCTGGCACTGGGAATGGGGCGACAGGGCCGCCACCGATCGCGCCTTCACCCAAGCGGACGTGACCGTCAAGCAGGACATCTACATTCCGCGCATCCACGTCGCGTCCATCGAGACATGCGGGTGCGTCGCGCACTTCGACAAGGTCAACGACAAGCTCACCGTGTGGATGACGACCCAGGCGCCCCACGCGATCCGCACGGTCCTGGCACTCGTGGCCGGGCACGTCGGCCTCGCCGAGCACAAGATCCGCATCATCTCCCCCGACATCGGCGGTGGGTTCGGCGGCAAGGTCCCCGTGTACCCAGGCTATGTCATTGCCATCGCCGCCTCCGTGCTCACCGGGAAGCCGGTCAAGTGGATCGAGGACCGGATGGAGAACCTGCAGGCGGACTCGTTCGCCCGCGATTACCACATCACCGCCGAGCTGGCGGCGAAAAACGACGGCACCCTCACCGCGCTCCGGATCAAGACGCTCGCCGACCACGGGTACGCTGATGCTGCCGCGAACCCGTCCAAGTTCCCGGCGGGGCTGTTCCACATCTGCACGGGTTCTTACGACCTCAAGGCCGCGCACGTCGAGGTCGACGGCGTGTACACCAACAAGCCGCCCGGGGGCATCGCCTACCGCTGCTCCTTCCGCGTGACCGAAGCCGTGCACACGATCGAGCGCATGGTCGACCTCATGGCCCACCAGCTCGCCATGGATCCGGCCGACTTCCGACTCAAGAATTTCATCAAGCCGGAGCAGTTCCCCTACAAGTCGGCGCTCGGCTGGGAGTACGACAGCGGCGACTATCATGGCGCGCTCCGGAAGGCCATGGACAAGATTGGCTACACAGGGCTCAAGCGCGAGCAAGCGGAGAAGCGGAATCGCGGCGAGCTGATGGGGATCGGCATCTCGAGCTTCACCGAGATCGTCGGGGCCGGTCCATCCAAGCACTTCGACATCCTCGGGCTGAAGATGTTCGACAGCTGCGAGATCCGGATCCATCCCACGGGCAAGGCCATCGCGCGGTTCGGCACGAAGTCCCAGGGCCAGGGCCACGAGACGACCTACGCGCAGATCCTCGCCGAAGAGCTGGGCATCCCCGCCGCCGACATCCAGGTCGAGGAAGGCGACACCGACACCGCTCCCTACGGTCTCGGCACCTACGCGAGCCGTTCCACGCCGACGGCCGGCGCCGCCGCGGCGATGGCGGCGCGGAAAGTGCGCGACAAGGGCCGGAAGATCGCGGCCCATCTCCTGGAGGCTGCCGAAAACGACCTCGTGTGGGAGCCGGGAAAGTTCTCCGTCAAGGGCGCGCCAGCCAAGTTCAAGACCATCCAGGAGATCGCCTTCGCCGCCTACACCAATCACCCGCAGGGTATGGAGGCGGGGCTGGAAGCCGTCAGCTACTACG
>QHTD01000034.1 GCA_003220675.1 Candidatus Rokuibacteriota bacterium
CGTCTATCTGGTCCCGCGCCCCTCGGGCGAGCTCCTCGTCGGCGCGACGGTCGAGCGCGTCGGCTTCCAGGGCGCCGTCACGGCCAAGGCGATCGCCGGGCTTCTCCGCGCGGCGCTCGAGCTGGTACCCGCGCTCAGCGACCTCCCGATCAGCCGCACGTGGTATGGATTCCGCCCGTGGGCGCCCGACAGCCTCCCGGTGCTCGGGCCGTGGCCCGGCGTCGAAGGGCTCTGGGTTGCGACCGCGCACTTCAGGAGCGGTATCCTGCTCGCGCCGATCACCGCCCGGCTCATGACGAGCTGGATCACCGCGGGCAAGCCAGGCATGGATGTGCGGGATTTCCTGCCCGACCGGTTCGTTCGCGGCTAGCGGGCCGCGCGGAGCCCGTCCCGCGGCAGTAGAATGTCGGACGGCTTCCGAAGACGCGAGGACGAAAGGACGCCCATGACGAAGGACGAGCTGAAGCGGCGCGTGTGGGAGGCGGTCGACCGGCGGCGCGCGGAGATCATCGGGCTGGGTGAGCAGATCCGGCGCCACCCCGAGCTCGGCTTCAAAGAGGTCAGGACGGCGCGTCTGGTCGAGGAGACGTTCAAGAAGCTCGGCCTGGCGCCGCGCTCGGGGCTCGCGCTGACGGGCGTCCGCGCCGACGTAGAGGGGCGGGCGGGCGCGGGGCCCACGTTCGCCGTGCTGGGGGAGCTGGATGCGCTAGTCGTGGCGGGGCATCCCGAGGGCGACCCTCAGACGGGCGCGGCGCACGCCTGCGGCCACAACGCTCAGATCGCGGGGATGCTGGGAGCGGCGATGGGGTTGCTCGACGCGACGGCGTTCGACCACCTCGCCGGCCGGGTCGCGTTCTTCGCGGTGCCGGCCGAGGAGTACGGCGACATCGAATGGCGGGTGAGCCAGGCGCGCGCGGGGAAGCTCGAGTTCCTTGGCGGTAAGCCCGAGCTCATGCGGCTCGGCCACTTCGACGACGTCGACCTCGCGATGATGATCCACGCGACCTCGCGGCCGGAGGACGGCAAGGCGGGGGTGCCCGGGTCGAACAACGGCTGCATCGTGAAGACGGTGCGCTACATCGGGCGCGCCGCTCACGCCGGCGGTGCGCCGCACATGGGAGTGAACGCGCTCTACGCGGCCCAGATCGGCCTCATGGCGATCAACGCGATCCGCGAGACCTTCAAGGACGAGGACACGATCCGCGTGCACCCGATCATCACCCACGGGGGCTCGCAGGTGAACGTGATCCCGGGCGAGGTGCGGATCGAGACGTACGTGCGTGGCAGGACGGTCGAGGCGATCCTGGACGCCGACAAGAAAGTGGACCGCGCGCTGCGTGCCGGCGCGCAGGCACTCGGCGCCAGGGTCGAGATCGAGACGCTGCCCGGCTACATGCCCATGACGTGCGACGCGACGATGGCGCGCTGGTTCAAGGAGAACGCGGCGGCGCTCGTGGGCGAGGAGCACTACCGCCAGATCGGCCATCGGACGGGCTCGACCGACATGGGCGATCTCTCCATGGTCATGCCGGTCCTGCATCCGTACGTCGGGGGCGCGCGCGGCACCGGCCACGGGGCGGACTACGAGATCGTCGACCAGCCGCTCGCGTACCTCGTCCCCGCGAAGGCGCTCGCGGCGATGGTGGTCGACCTCCTCTGGGAGGGCGGAGCCGGCGCTCGCGAGGTCCTTGCCAGGGCCCGGCCCCCGATGACGCGCGAGCAGTATCTCGCCTTCCAGCGCGGGCTCGCGAAGCGCGAGGTGTACGAGGGCTAGCCGGTTGTACGGCAAGACGGCGATCGAGCTCCCGCAGCGGATCGTCTGCCTCACCTCGGAGACTGCCGAGATCGCCTACCTCCTCGGCGCCGGCGACCGGGTGGTCGGCGTCCCCGGGACGGCGCGCCGGCCCGAGGCGGCGCGCGACAAGGCGCGCGTCGGGGGCTTCACCACATTCAGGCTCGACAAGATCCTGGCGCTCGAGCCCGATCTCGTTCTCGCATTCTCCGACCTTCAGAAAGACGTCGTCCACGACCTGATCGGAAGCGGAATCACGGTGCTCTGCACGAACCAGCGCTCCTTCGACGACGTGCTGCGCGCGATCCTCCTCATCGGCGGGGCCATCGGGCGCTCGGAGGCCGCGCACGCGCTCATTCAGGACATGCGCGACGAGGTGAAGCAGATCCGGGAGTACTCGGCGGTGTGGCCCGACCGTCCGCGCGTCTACTTCGAGGAGTGGCACGATCCCCTCATCGCGGGCATCCGCTGGGTCTCCGAGCTGATCGAGATCGCCGGCGGCCGAGACGTCTTCGCCGAGCTGCGCGACCGGCGGGGGGCGCAGGACCGGATCGTGCCGCCGGAAACGGTGAGGGAGCGAGATCCGCAGATCATCCTCGCTTCGTGGTGTGGTAAGCCCGTCGATACGGCGTCGATCGCGGCGCGCGCGGGTTGGGACCGGATCTCGGCGGTGAAGGCGAGCGAGATCCACGAGCTCGAGGGCGCCGACGTCCTGTCGCCGGGGCCGTCGCTGATGGTGGGCCTCAGGCGCATCCACGAGATAATCCAGGGGTTTCAGGCCCGCCGCTAGGCCCGACCCGCCAGCGACGATCGAGACCGCGGAAAAGTTTGAGGGAGCGCGAGGCCCGCGCTAGGATTGGAGCCCTCTGTGGCCGCCGACGGGAGCCGACTGACGAATGACTGAGCTTGCTCGTACACGCCCCGAGAGCTTCTTCGCCGACCGCTTCAACGTTACCGGCGGCCTTCTCGAGCGCGTCCTCGGCTCGAACCTCCTCGGACGCGCCGACGATGCCGACATCTACCTCGAGTATCGTGTGAACGAAGAGTTGCAACTCGAGGAAGGGACGGTGAAAAAAGCCTCCCGCCACGTGAGCCAGGGGGCCGGGGTCAGGGCCCTTTCCGGAACGCGCACCGGCTACGCCCACACCGACGACATTTCGCTCCAGAATCTCGAGGAAGCGGCGCGCCAGGCGCGCGCAATCGCCGATCGCGCGGGCGTCTCGGGCGCCGTCGCCGTTCCCTCGCGCGGCCGACCTCACGACCTCTACGCGCTCGCCGAGCCTCCGCTCGTCACCGACCTCGCGAAGAAGCTCGACCTCTTGAGGAAGGTGGACGGCGCCGCGCGTGCGGCCGATCCGCGCGTCAAGCAGGTCATCGCGTCGCTCACGAGCGAGGAGGTCGTGACGCTGGTCGCGACGGCCTCGGGCTGGACCGTGGGCGACGTACGGCCCCTCATGCGTCTCAACGTGACCGCGATCGCCGAGGCGGGCGGCAAGCGCGAGATCGGCGCCTACGGCGGCGGCGGGCGCGTCGCGTTCGACTTCTTCCTCGAAGACGGGCGCTGGCGTCGGTTCGCGCTGGAGGCGGCGCGCCAGGCCGTCCTCAAGCTCGGCGCCGTGAACGCCCCGGCCGGGACGATGACCGTCGTGCTGGGCCCGGGCTGGCCCGGCATCCTGCTGCACGAGGCCGTCGGTCACGGGCTCGAGGGCGACTTCAACCGCAAGGGGACGTCGGCGTTCGCGGGGCGGATGGGCCAGAAGGTCGCCTCCGAGCTGGTGACCGTGATCGACGACGGGACGATCCCGAACCGCCGCGGCTCGCTGAACGTCGACGACGAGGGCACGGCAACGGGCCGGACGGTGCTGATCGAGAAGGGGATCCTGGTCGGCTACATGCAGGACCGCCTGAACGCACGCCTCATGGGGATGGCGCCGACCGGCAACGGACGGCGCGAGTCCTACGCGTACCCGCCGATGCCCCGAATGACCAACACCTTCATGTTGGGGGGCGAGGACGAGCCGGAGCAGATCATCAAATCGGTCAAGCGCGGGCTCTATGCGGTGACCTTCGGCGGCGGGCAGGTGGACATCACGAGCGGGAAGTTCGTTTTCTCGGCGAGCGAGGCCTACCTGATCGAGGACGGGCGCGTGACCGCGCCGGTCAAGGGCGCGACGCTGATCGGCAACGGTCCCGATGCGCTGACGCGCGTCGCGCGCGTCGGTCGCGACCTCAAGCTCGACGAGGGCGTTGGCACCTGTGGCAAGGAGGGCCAGTCGGTCCCGGTGGGTGTGGGGCTCCCGACGATCCGCATCGACGAGCTGACCGTGGGCGGGACGGCGGTATGAACACCGATCTCCTGATCGGCGTCCTCAAGCGCGCCGTCGCGACGGGCGCGACGGCGGCGGACGGTTACCTGATCGAGGAGAGCGCCTTCGGCGCCACCGTCCGGCTCGGCGAGGTCGAAACGGTCACCCACTCGCGCGACCAGCGGCTGTCCCTCCGAGTGTTCGCCGGCCGAGCTTCCGCCGGCGCCTCGACGTCGGACCTCTCGCGCGAGTCCCTCGAACGCGTCGTGGACGAGGCGACCTCGCTCGCGAAGGTCACGGCCGAGGACCCGTTTGCCGGCCTCCCGGACCCTGAGGAGCTGATCACCGGCGTGCCGGACCTCGACCTCGCCGACGCGAGCCCTGCGCTCTCACCCGAGGAGAAGATCGAGCTCGCGCGCCGGTGCGAGGCCGCGGCGCTCGAGAGCGACCCGCGCATCACCAACTCCGAGGGCGCCGAGTGCCACGACCGCCGCGCGCGTTACCTCTACGCCACCTCGCACGGCTTCGCCCGGGACTACGCGACGACGAGCTTCGGGATCAGCGTCGCGCCCGTCGCCACCCGGAACGGCGAGATGCAGCGTGACTACTGGTACTCGAACGCGCGCAAGCGCTCCCGGGTCGAGGACCCGGCCACGGTCGGCCGCACGGCCGCGACGCGCGCCGTGAGGCGGCTCGGCGCCCGCAAGGTCAGGACCGTCGCAGTGCCCGTCGTCTTCGATCCCGAGACGGCGGCGAGCCTCGTGCGCTCGATCGCCGGGGCGGCGAGCGGCCCGAGCCTCTACCGGCGCGCGTCGTTCCTGCTCGACCGTCTCGGGACGAAGATCGCGTCGCCGGCCGTGACGATCGTGGACGACGCGCTGATCCCCGCCGGACTCGGCTCGCGCCCGTTCGACGGCGAGGGGCTCTCGACCGGACGCACCGTGCTGGCGCGCGAGGGTGTGCTCGAGTCGTACCTGCTCGACACCTACAGCGCCCGAAAGCTCGGGATGCAGTCGACCCATCACGCCGCCCGCGACGGCAGCGGCGTCACGGTGTCCACGTCGAACCTGATGCTCCTGCCGGGCCGGGCGACGCCGTCGGAGCTGATCGGGTCCATCAAGCGCGGGCTGTACGTCACGGAGCTGATCGGGTTCGGTGTCAACAACGTCACGGGCGACTACTCGCGCGGGGCGGCGGGCCTGTGGATCGAGGACGGCGAGCTGACGTATCCGGTCGAGGAGGTCACCGTCGCCGGCAATCTCCTCGAGATGTTCCAGGCGATCGACGCGGTCGGCGACGACCTGGTGCTGCGCGACCGAACCGCGGCGCCGACGCTCATGATCGGCCGCATGGTGGTGGCGGGGAGCTAGCAAATCGGAGGGGGCCGCCGCGGCCCCCTCCGAGCCACCCCCAGGACGGCTGCGCCGGCAAAGCCGGCGCTCGAACGGAGGTTATTCTGACGCCCTCCTAGGGGCCGACGGGAGACGCTCGGAGATGATCATCGACAGCCACTGTCACTTCTCCGAGTTCGGCAACCTCCGCGAGACGCTGCGCACGGCGCTCGCGCACGGCGTGTGGGGTGTGGTCGCCGTGGGCTGCGACGCGGAGACGAATGCGCGCACGCTCGCGGCGGCCGCCGCGGCGCCCAAGTCCGTCTGGGCGTGTCTCGGGTTCCACCCCGACTGGACGCAGCTCACCGACGAAGACCTCGACCTCGTGGCGGCCCAGATCGCGGTACACCACTCACGGATCGTCGGGCTCGGCGAAGTGGGGCTCCCGTGGTACTCGCTCGAGGGCCGAGCCGACGCCGCGGCGCTCATGGCACGTGGCCGCGCCCGCCTCGACCGCCTGCTCCGGCTCGCGTCCCGCTGGGACCTCCCCGTGGCGCTCCACGCGCCTCACGGCGCCGCCGTCGGCGCGCTCGGGGCGCTGAGGGCGCACGGGATCGAGCGTGCGGTCTTTCACTGGCACAAAGCGCCGGCCGACGTGACGCAGGCGATCGTCGACGCGGGCTACTACGTCTCGGTGACGCCGGAAGTGGTCTACCGCGACCGCGACCGCGAGCTGGTGGCACAGGTGCCGCTCGACGCGCTGCTGGTCGAGAGCGACGGGCCGTGGCAATACGGCGGCGAGTTCGAGGGGTTGCCCTCCGGGCCCTGGTTCGCGAGCCGCGTCGCCGAGGAGATCGCGAAGCTCAAGCAGCTGCCCGCCGACGACGTGATCCACCAGCTCTCCACGAACGCCTGCCGGCTCTTCGACCTCGTCTGGGCGTGAGGCTCCGCGCGGGGGGATCTGATGGCGCCGAGAGCGGTGGTTCAGCCGCGGAGGACGACGAGGAAGATCGCGAGGGCGAGCAGCAACCGGTAGATCACGAACGGCCTCAGCGAGCGTGTCCTGAGATAGCCGACCAGGAACCACACCGCGCACCAGCCCGAGAGAAACGCGGCGAGCAACGCGGCGAGAAGCGGTCCGAGCTCCCCGGGCGGGAGGCCGGTCTTCGCGAGGTGGAGCGCCTTCAGGCCGCCGGCGCCCGCGGTGATCGGGATCCCGAGCAGAAACGAGAAACGCGCCGCCGTCGCCCGGTCGAGGCCGCCCAGCAGCGCGGCCGTGATCGTGATCCCCGAGCGCGACGTGCCTGGAATCAATGCGAGCGCCTGGGCACACCCGATCACGATGCCCTGCCCCCAGCCGATCCTCTCGAGCGGATCGCCGACCCCGCCGGGGGCGCCGCGCGCACGCCGATCGGCGGCCCACATCACGAGTGCCCACGCTCCGGTCGAGATGGCAATCGCGAGGGGCCATCTCAGGTGCTCCTCGATGAGCTTGCCGAAGAGCACGCCGGCGAGCGCGCCCGGCAGCGTCGCCACGACGACGATCGCGCCGAGCCCGCGCGAGAGCTTACCCGTCGCGAGCGCGATGAGCTCGCGCCGGAAGTAGGCGAGGAGCGCCACGAGCGTGCCGAGATGCATGACCGCGTCGAAGGCCAGACCCTGGTCGGGCCAGCCGAGGACGTGCGGGACCAGGATCAGATGGCCGGAGGAGGACACGGGGAGGAACTCCGTCAGCCCCTGGACGACGCCGAGCACGACTCCCTGGAGGTAGGTCACCCGACGACTTCTTCACCGCCGTCGACGCCGATGACGTTCCCGGTGATCCAGTGCGTGTCGGGGTGCGCGAGCACGACGATGGCGCGCGCAACGTCCTCCGGCGTCGTCAGGCGGCCGCTCGGGTTGCGCCGCTGGGCGCTGGCGACGATCGCCTCGTGGCCCGGGATCTTCTGGAGCGCGGGCGTATGCGTCACGCCCGCGCGGATCGCGTTGGCGGTGATAGAGTGCGGCGCGAGCTCCAAGGCGAGCTGGCGGATGTGCGACTCGAGCGCGGCCTTGGCCGCCGACACGGGACCGTAGAAGGGCAAGACGCGCGCGCCCCCGGAGGACGTCATCGCGTAGACGCGGCCACCGCTCGTCATGAGCCCGCGTCCCACGACTTCCTGAGTCCAGTACACGAGGCTGTGCGCCATCACGTCGAGCGTCATGTCCATCTGCGCCTGGCTGACGGCATCCTTCATCGGGTTCGCGATGTACGGCTTGAGCGTGCCGAACGCCAGCGAGTGGACGAGGACGCGCAGCGTCCCCCCGTCGCCGCGCTCGACGAGGACCCGCTCCATCTCGCCCACGGCTTCCGCGCAGCGGTCGGGGTCCGCGGCGTTCACGTTGAAGAAGCGCGCCTCGCGGCCGAGCGCACGGATCGCGGCGAGGATGCGCTCGGCATTCGCGAGCGTCGCCTTGCGGTCGAGGTGCACCCCGAAGATGTTCATGCCGGCGCGTGCCAGCGCCAGGCTCGTGGCTTCGCCGAAGCCGGAGGAGGCGCCGAGAATGAGCGCCCAGCCGGTGAGACGGACCGGAACGCCGTCGGTCACCGGCGCATTGTAGCATCGCGGACCGCCGGTGATAGAATCGCGTGAGACTATGCCGAAGACCGCGGGCATCATCCTCATCGGCAACGAGATCCTGTCGGGCAAGATCGCGGACGTCAACGCCGCGTACCTCTGCCGCGAGCTCCGCCAGCTCGGCGTGGACGTGCGCCGGATCTCGGTCGTCCCCGACGAGGTGGAGCTGATCGCGCGCGAGGTGACGGCGCAGAGTCGCGACTTCGACGTGGTCTTCACCTCCGGCGGCGTGGGGCCGACGCACGACGACGTGACGATCGAGGGCGTCGCGCGGGCGATGGGCGTGCCGGTCGTGCGCCATCCGCGCCTCGTCGCGACCCTCGAGGGCTACTATCGCGGGGAGCTGAACGACGCCCATCTCAAGATGGCGGAAACGCCGGAGGGCGCGGAGCTGGTGGGCGGCGAGCCGGTGCGCTTCCCGACGATCCTCATGCGCAACGTGTACGTCCTGCCGGGCGTGCCCGAGATCTTCCGCACGAAGTTCGAGGCGCTGCGCGAGCGGTTCCGCGACGCCCCGATCCACTTGAAGAACGTCTTCGTGTCGATCGGCGAGGGGGAGCTGGCCGACTACCTCAACGGGCTGCTCGCCGACTTCCCGCTGCTGCTGCTCGGCTCCTACCCGGAGTTCTCGAACCCCGAGTACCGGGTGAAGGTGACGCTGGAGTCGCGGGACCCGGGCTATCTGGAGAAGGCGCTGGCGGAGTTGCTCCGTCGCTTGCCCGTCCGCGCCGTGGTGCAGGTCACCTGACCGCGTCCCCCGGGTAGCCGCGTCCGGTGCGAGGCGTCCCCTTCGGCGTCGCCGTCGTCGCGGTTGGCCTGTACCTCGTAGGGCTCGGCGCGGCGCCGTTCATCGATCCTCCCGAAGGCTTGCACGCGGAGGTCACGCGTCAGATGGCGGCGCTCGGCGACTGGATCACGCCGCGGGTCGACGGCGTCCGCTACTTCGACACCCCGCCGCTCCTCTACTGGCTCACGTCGGGCTCGTTCGCCGTCGCCGGGACGACGCCAGCGGCGGCGCGGCTCTGGCCGGCGCTCGCGGCGGTTGGCGTCGCCGCGGTCACGGCGCGCCTGGGCGTGATGCTCGGCGGCCCGCGCGTGGGCCTCCTCGCGGGCCTCATGGTGGCCACGAACCTCGGCGTGTTCCTCTGCGGTCGCATCGTCGAGCCGGACCTCGTCTTCCTCCTCTGGCTCACGCTGGCGTGGGCGGGCTTCGCGATCGCGTACCGCGGCCGCGGCCGCCGGGGCCTGGTGCTCTTCTACGCGGCGCTCGGTCTCGCGGCGATCACGAAGGACATCGTGGGCGCGCTGGCGCCGCTGGTCGTCGTCGCCATGTTCTTCTGGCTGACGGGCGAGCGGCCCCTCACGCCGTGGGTTCCGTGGTGGAGCGTCCTCCTCCTCGCCGCGATCGCGCTGCCCTGGTACGTGCTCGTCGAGGCGAGGAACCGCGGCTTCCTCTGGTACACGCTCGTCGACAACCACGTGCTGCGCTTTGCCCGGCAGCGCGTCTTCCCGGACGAGGACGTGCCGCTCGGCTCGAGCGCGTTCCTCCTCGTCACGCTGCTCGCGTTCCTGCCGTGGGCGCTCGCGCTCCCGTGGGCCCTGTTGCGCGCGTTCCGCCGCCCATGGGAGGACGCGCCCTCACGGCTCTGGCTCCTGTTCGCCCTGTGGGCGGTGGTCGTCGTCGGGTTCTTCACCGCGTCGCCCTTCAAGCTTCCCCACCACGGCCTCCCGGCGTTCCCTGCCTTGGCGCTCCTCGTCGCGCGCGTGTGGGACGAGACGATCGACGCCGCGCCGGGCTCCGCCGGGCCGCGCGCGCTCCTCGGGCCTCTGCTCGTCCTCTTCGTCCTCGCCACGATCGCGCTCGTGGCGGCGTGGAGCGGCGTCGTGCGGATCCCGCCGGACGTTCTCGCGACCCTCGATGGGTCCGCACGGAGGCTCGCCGCGACAGGCCAGAGCGCGCCCGGCTCGCCGCTCGACGCGTGGCGCCCTCTCCTGGCGCGGGGCGCCGTCATCTTCGGGATCGGGACCGTCGCGATGGCGGTCGCGCTGTGGCGGCGGGCGGCGGCGCTCGGCGTCGGCGTGGCGCTCGCCACGACGATCGCGTTCCTGCCGACGGTGGCCGCGGAAGGGATGGCCCAGTTCGTCCGGGCGCGCTCGGTGCAGCCGCTGGCGGCGACGCTGGCGCAGCGTCTGCGACCGGGCGACGTCGTGCTGCACGAGGGCGCCATCGAGCACAGTGCGTCGGCGCTCCTCGTGCTTCCGGCGCGGGTCGGCATCGTGAACGGGCTCCAGTCCAGCCTGGCGTTCGGCGCCACGTTCCCCGAGGCGCGAGAGGTTTTTTGGGACGCGCCGCGGCTGCAGGCGGCGTGGTCCGGGCAGAGGCGGCTGTTCCTCCTCTCGGCCGTGGACCCGGCGCGCTCGGTCGTGCGCACCCTGGCGCCGGCGAGCGTCCACCTCATCGCGCAGACGGGTGGGCGATGGCTCTATTCGAATCTTGCCGATCCGGGTACCTCCGTCCGATGATGGTGCGATGAGTGGACTGACATCGCGCTACGTCCTCAAGCCCGACCCGCACTCGAGCCACTCGATCATCTTGCGCTGGCTCGGCGAGGGGCGCGGCCGGCGGCTCCTGGACGTGGGCGCGGCGGACGCGCTGCTGAGCCGGAAGCTCACCGAGGGCGGCTGGCGCGTGACCGCCATCGAGGGGGACCCGGCGCTCGCCCAGGCCGGGGCTCAGCACTGCGAGCGGATGATCGCCGCGAACCTCGACCGCGAGATCCCCCGGCTCGAGGCGCCGTTCGACGCGATCGTGTACGCGGACGTGCTCGAGCACCTGACCGACCCGCTGCGCGTGATCTCCGACCTCGACCGGCACTTGGCACCCGACGGCTTCGTGATCGTCTCGGTGCCGAACATCGCCCACCTCTACATCCGGCTCCTGCTGCTGTTCGGCCGCTTCGACTACATCGACCGCGGCATTCTCGACCGGACGCATCTGAGGTTCTTCACCGCGCGCTCGCTCCGCGACTTCATCGCCGACGCCGGGCTCGTGGTCGAGCGCTTCACCGCGACGCCGGCGCCGCTCTATCAAGTGTTGCCGCCGAGCTGGCACAAGCGCTGGGTCGCCGCGACGCACACGATCAACGCGGTGATCGCGCGGAGCCTCCCGCGACTGCTCGGGTACCAATTCATCGTGCGCGCCCGACCCAAGGGTAGCGCGGTGACGGCGAGCCATGAGTGACGAGGCGCGGACGCCCAAGGTCGTCGTCGTGATGCCGGCCTACAACGCCGGGCGGACGCTCCGGATGACCTACGAGGAGCTGCCCAAGGACACCGTCAGCATGGTGATCCTCGTGGACGACGGCTCGACCGACACCACGCTCGAGATCGCCCGGCAGCTCGGGCTCGAGATCTTCGTCCACAACCGGAACTACGGCTACGGCGCCAACCAGAAGACCTGCTACGCGGAGGCGCTCCGGGCCGGGGCCGACATCGTCGTCATGGTCCACCCCGACTACCAGTACGATCCCCGGCTCGTCCCCCAGATCATCGAGCCGATCCTCCGCGACGAGGCCGACGTGGTGCTGGGCTCGCGGCTCAAGACGGGCTCGGCGCTCCGGCAGGGGATGCCGTGGTGGAAGTACGTCCCGAACCGCTTCCTCACGGCGGTGGAGAACTGGGTCTTCGGCCTCAGGCTCTCCGAGTACCACACGGGCTACCGCGCCTTCCGCCGCGAGGTGCTCGAGAGCGTGAACTTCGGAGCGAACGCCGACGGCTTCGTCTTCGACCAGGAGATCATCGCGCAGGTCGTGGCCACGCGGTTCCGGATCGCCGAGATCGCGGTGCCGACGCGCTACTTCCCAGAGGCGTCGTCGGCGGGGTTCGTCGCCTCCACGATCTACGGCCTCCGGATCCTGGCCGTCCTCTTCTGGTACACGCTCCACCGCCGGGGCCTCCGACGCTCGCGGCGTTTCGACAGCCTGCGCGCGAGG